>DATCIJ010000110.1:0-20341 GCA_036507855.1 Gemmatimonadaceae bacterium
ACACCTGGTTCGTGCTCAGGTATCTGCTGGGGCTGGACGGCGTGAAGAACTACGACGGTTCGTGGACCGAGTACGGTTCGATGGTTGGATTGCCCATCGAGCGGGGCGAATCGAGGGTCGGGAGTTGAGCGCCGGGAGTCGCAAGCCGGTTTGCGCGCCGGCGCGAAGGCACTTCTCATGCCATCATCCAGGAAGTCCCGCTGGTTAAAACGCGTGACCGAGGGCAGCAATGCGCTGGACCTCGAGTCCGGCGTCTTCACGCTCGATGACCCGCGCGCCATCGCCGAAAGCCTGAAGCGTTCCGCGGAGCGCAGCCGTCGTCGGAAAACGACACCGTTCCAGTCGGCTATGTCGATGCTCACCTTCTACATCAACCGGGCAGGTCGCAGCCTGCCCCAGGACCGAAGGGCTCCCGCGTGCGCAGGTCGGGAAACGAACACAAGTGCGAATGAACGCCACGACGTGAGTGCGAAACCGCGCACCCACGCGCGACGGTGCTTGCCAGCGGCTGTGAGCATCCGGCTATTGGTGAATCTGGATGTTGCCGAAGATCTCGTAGAAGTACAGCGGGTTCGGCTCCGGCCTCGTGTTGCAGTCGGTGCCTCCCCGCATGGCACGGCTCATGTAGTCCGGGTCCGCGCTGGCGCCCTCGCCGTTGTCGACTGCCTTGAACGCGAAGCCGACGCCGACGAGTGACGGATTGGTGGCGTGTTCGTAGACTCCCCCGATCCAGGCGGTGTTTCCGTCCACGACCAGACAATCGAGCCGGCCTGACCAGCTGATAAGCGGTTGGTGGGTGGCTCCGCTGAAGCGTCCCCGCACGCTCCCGTCAGGCATCGTTCGGACCGTGAAGGCGAAGGTCCGCAGCATGCCGTCGAGAACGTACTGGCCGCTGCCCGTGACCGACGGCGTCACGGCGGATAAGACACGGGCCATCATCACGTCGGGGCCTGCGATCCGTTCGGTCTCGGTGCCGCAGGCACCTGAGCTCAATCCGGTGATGATCGCGGCAACGGCGAGCACAGCGTTGCTGTTCCGCATGGGAATCTCCACGCCGGGACGATGACGACACGCCCGGCAGTCAACGCGGCTATTCGCGCCGCGTATCGTTATGCCGTGCCGCCCGCGGTTCTGTACGTTGCCGGCGGCTCGGGCGACGAGGCTGGAGGAGCGTGACACTCCAGTGCGCGTCCAGGCGAAACGCTAGGCGTCTCGGATTCAGCCAGCGATAGGGAGATCGCTGAGAAGTCGTCCGGAAAGGACTGACCGCGGTCCGTGGCCCAGCGTCGGGGACGGTTGAAGCTCCGCGCTATGAAAAGGGGGCGACTCCGGCGTCACCTCGACGATGAAAACGGCGCGTTTCAGTCGCCAGTGCATGTCGCTCGATTTCGTTTCGCGGCTAAACCCAAAGAGGAGCGGCCGGCACGTCGCGCGGCAGATCGGGACGGACTACCCGGCGCCCTAGTGTTTGCGTCCCTTCCTCACCCGCGCTGCGGCCACTCCGGCCACGACGGCGGCAGCTGCGACTCCGCCTGCAATCGCCATCCCCTTTCTGCGGCGCGCAGCTTCGCGACCGGTGACGCGATCCATGACTTGTGTCGCGACTCCCTTCGCCTGCGATCCTGCCTTCCTCGCCGTCCGGATTGCCTTGCGGCCGATCACCACAGCCTCGGCCGCGGTCGTCGCGGCTTCGCTCATCGTCTCAGCTGTTTCACGAGCTGATTTCCTGATTCTTGCCATCTTATCCTCCATGTTTCGCTGGCCGAGGTCCCGTGGGGCCGGCATGCCAGCGCTCACCCGGGATTGCGCGGCAGACACGATCGTCCGCTGTCGCGCCTCGGGTTACGATCGAAGGATATGAGCTGAGTCACAGCGGCGCATCGGGCCGCCTCACCGTGTCTTATCAGGGTTGGCCTGACCGCCGTGTCAGCGCCGCGGCACCTCTGGCACGGAACTCCGGCGCGCTCTGCCTCGGTCGCATGCTGGCCTGGTCGTTGCCGCCGAATATCAGGCAGAATACTCTTCATCAGGCGAAGTCGACTCGCCCTCTTGTTTCAGGAGGTGGTGCCGTGTCTGATAATTGCGATTGCCCGGGCTGTTCCGGCGACTGCTGCCCCTGCGGCTGCTGCGCGTAGGCCCGAAACGAAGGGAACTCGAAACGGCGCTCGATCTCGGGCGCCGTTTCAGGTTACTGCCATGCATACTCGCGCTTCGCTGACCAGGGACCTCCGTGCACTCGGCATCGCCACGGGCGACGTCGTCATGGCCCACGCCTCCATTCACGCCATCGGAGCTGTGGCCGGTGGTCCGGATGAGATTCACCTCGCCATCAAGGACGCGATCACACCCGGCGGCACACTCGTTATGTACGCCAGCTGCCCGCGCTACTACGACGAGGTCGGCCGCGGCAACCTGACGCCTGACGAGGAGGCCGAGCTCCTCGAGAAGCTGCCGGCCTTCGACGCCGAGTTGGCACGGTCGGCACAGGACAACGGCGCACTCGTTGAACTGTTCCGCACCTGGCCAGGATCACGCGTCAACAACCACGTCGCGCGATTCGTCGGCTGGGGCAAGCACGCCCCATTCCTCTTCTCCGAACAGCCGTGGGATTTCGCGTTCGGCCGTGGCTCAGCGCTCGAGCGATTCACCGAACTCGATGGAAAGATCCTGCTCCTGGGCTCAGATCACGACAACGTCACCTACCTGCATTACCCCGAGCACATCGCCGACTTCCCGGACAAACGGATCGCGCGATTCAAGGTGCCGGTGCTGGTCAACGGCCATCGGGTGTGGCGCGACATGGCCGAAGTCGACACGAGCGAAAAAGCCCACGAGAACTGGCCGGATCAGTTCTTCGCGCAGATCGTCGACGGCTATCTCGGGGAGTCAGGAAACAGAGGCGGCAAGGTTGGGAACGCGGCCTCTCACCTGATCCCGTCGCGCGGCTTGCTCGCGGCCGCGATCCGCGAGATGGAGAGCCAGGGTCGAGGCTCGAGGCTCGAGAGTACCGGGTAGCTCTCACATCTCAGGACATCGTGCAGTGGTTTATGTGTCACGACATCGTGCAGTGCTCTTTCTGATTTCAGGCGTTCGGTTACCGAAGCTTATAGGAATGTTCGTCGATCAGGGCGCTGTCGAGGAAGACACGCAGGGTCTGCCGAGCAACGTCGACCGTGGCTCGGACATACTCGTACGTGGCTTCGGTCGGAGTGCGAAAGCGTTCCCCAAAGACATCCAGCTGCCGGTCGCTCCGAATGAAGCGCAAGAGATGGTAGCGACCCCGGGTGGGCTTCGGGCAGCGGGTGGTGCGGGGGCTCCAGGGTGGGAGGAAAGCGCACCCGCACGGCGGGTCGCCCGTTAGGCACTCGCGCAGAGCTTACCTGGCCCTAACCCTTGGGCTCGTGGAGTCCCTGGAAGGCCGCGTGGTCAGCCAACGACTCGAAATCCATCTCGGCATGCAGTTCGAAGCCGATAGGCATCCCTTGAGCTCTGGCCTGTTGCAGCAATCGGATGGCCCGATCAGGATCGCCCAACACGGCGGCGATCCGCGCGCGCCAGCGAGTCGACCGGCCGCGCAGCAGGTAAACGTCCGGGAAGTCAGCCAGTGCGCTATCCATCGCCGCTGCTGCTGCACGCTCACCCAGACGTGCGCGCGTGACACCAAGCCAGCCGACGTAGTCCACTTCATCGGGATGTTGCTGGTGCATGGAATCGTAGGCGGTTCGCGCCTCAGTCCACTGCCCCGTCAGGTACATCGCCTGTGCGAGCCATTCGCCGTCTTGCTGGTCTATCGCCTCCGCCGGCCGCCCATTGAGGAACCGGTGGAGCGTGGCGAGGGCGGCGGCGCGGTGCCCGTGCGCCCGCAGCTCCGCGGCGGTCATGACGGCAACGCGAGCGGCCGATATCCGACCCTGCCCCTGCCCCTGCGGGGGCAGCGAGAAGCTCTGCTCGAGGAGTCGCCGGATTTCTGCCGTCCGTCCGAGGCCCGTGAGCGCCCGCAACTCCATACCGAGATCAGGGAGCCGCCGCTCGTTCGATCCTCGCAAGCGCGCAACCGTCCTCAGCTCGCCGCGATAGTCACCGAGCATGTGTTGGGCCTCTCCATACCGCAGAAAATACGGTTCCCAGTTGCGACCGAACCGTGAGTCACGATCGTACTGGCGAAACACCTCGAGTGCGCGACGCGGCTGGTTCGATCGGACCAGGACGAGTCCGAGCGGATAGCTCCAGCTGCGCGGATTCAGGCGGAAACCTTCTTCGGCCCAACGCAAGCGGCCCTCGGGATCGCCCCGACCGATCGCCGCCTGCCACTCGAAGTTGACCCGCTCGATCGGCGTCAGGCGGTCGACGATCGGGCTGATGCTCTGAAGAAGAGTGTCCGCCGCCGCCCACTGCCCGAGGTTTCTGTACGCCGTCGCAGCCCAGACGACAGGGGGAGGATAGGTGCTGTCGATCGCGATCGCCCGTCGGTAATGCACGATCGATTGATTCCACTGACCGCGCGAGAATGCGTCCATCCCCTGCTGATACTCGCGGAAGGCCTCCAGGCTCGGCGGGCTGGTGGCCGCCAGCCGCGCCGCCGGCTGGCCGGCGCCGGCCGCCACCGCCGCCGTGACCCGCTCAGCCAGCGCTGCCACCAACTGGGTCGCCGAGCTGGCGGCGCCCGTGACTGGATCAACGTTCGCGATCAAGCGACCGCTCCGCGCGTCTATGATCTCCACGGCCAGGCTGAGAGCATCCCCGTCCATCGAGTACGTGCCCGAGACTATCACCGCGGCGCCGCTCTGCTCGGCCAGCGTGCGGACTTGTCCGCCGGGTGCGTCGCGTGCTGCGAGCCACATCTCGCGCGCCACCGTCGCCGCCGTCACCTCGAGAGACTCCACCCGCGTGAGTCCACGGGTAATCCAGTCGGCGGCGAGATCACCCACCTGGGCGAGTCGGGGATCCCCTGTGCGGTCTTCAAACGGCGCCACTGTGATGCGGCGGACGTCGGGCGTGCCCCCCCGCGCCACGATGTACAACCCGGCACCGACCAGCGCGGCTGTCATACCACCCGCCAGCACCAGAACGGCGCGCCGCGGGTGCCGCCGCCGGCCTCGTGCCACCACCGTGCCCGTGGTCAGCGCCTCCGCGAACGCGCCAGCGGTGGGAAAGCGATCAGCTGGATCCTTCGCCAGCGCCCGCTCGACGGCCCGCTCGACGAAGAGTGGAATCTGAGAGTCGCTTGCGCGCATCCGCGGCACGGTGTCCGCAGCGTGTTTGGCCAGCAGCGCCTGCGTCGGGCCGTCGAATAGCGGCCGTCCGCACACCATCTCATAGACAACGCAGCCCAGCGCGTACACGTCAGTCCGGCCGTCCACCGCGTGTGATCCGAATGCCTGTTCGGGACTCATGTACGCCGGCGTCCCGATGGCTATGCCGGTTCCTGTGAGCCCGTCTCCGCCCGCAGCTTCCACGGCGCGCGCAATGCCAAAATCCGCCACGATCGCCTGGTCGCCGGCCAGCATGATGTTCTCCGGCTTGATGTCGCGGTGAACGACACCTCGCTCGTGCGCGTAGGCCAGTGCCGACGCGATCTGATCCGTGAGCCGGATCGCTTCCGGCACCGAAAGCCGCGATTCGCGGTTCAGCCGGTCGCGAAGCGACTCGCCCTCCACGTAGGGCATGACGTAGTAGAGGAACCCGTCGGCTTCCCCCGAGTCGAAGAGCGGCAGGATGTGGGGGTGGGTAAGCTTGGCCGCGATCTCGATTTCCCGGACAAACCGCTCGGTGCCCAGTGCTGCGGCGAGTTCAGGCCGAAGGACCTTGATCGCTACCTTGCGGCCGTGCTTCAGGTCCTGGGCGAGGTACACGGTCGCCATCCCGCCGCTGCCGAGCTCGCGCTCGAAAACGTATCGGTCGGCGACGGCCGCTGCGAGGCGTTCTGAGGTGTTTGCCATCACACTCTAAACATGGAGCCCCGGTCGGCGAAGGGAAGGCAAGCGCTGGCCAGCACGATCACCGTCGGCGGCGACAGGACCGCTGGACTGTTGACGCCTAACGACACTGGAATAAGTTGCGAGCGCGGGACCTCTCCAGGCAAGCGGACGCCCAAGTGAGCTTGGTCGGTCCAGGCGCTCAATCATTCGGCTATCCACCGCGCTCGCCAACTTCATGGCCGTGTTAGGCGACTTCCAACGTGTCGAGATCCCACTGGATCGCCTGACTGCCGCAGAACAGGTCGCGAGCACTCAAGTTCCGTCGCACCTGCGTCACCAACGTCTCCAGGTCCGGCGCCGTGCGCTGAGGCTGGGTATGCGGCCGGCGCGACCGCTCCCGAAACCACTGGTCGTTGCCGCTGCGGTACCGTCGCAGCCACTTAAAGAACCACCGGGCCGAATACCCCAACGAACCGTAAACACTCGACGGACTCTCGCCCTTCGCATGCCGTCGCATCGCGCGCTGTCGATCTGCTGTCTCCCTGCTGCCCATGCCATCCTCTTGCTCCGAGAAGCCAGAGGAAAGCACCGACTCACAACAGGTCGCGAGTACCCATTCTCAGTTCGCACTGCACGATGTCGTGACACATAAACCACTGCACGGTGTCCTGACACTCATCAGGTAGCGGGTAGCGGGCACCGGGGAGCGGGCAGCCGGTCGGTGCTACCTAAGGTAGATCGCCGGTGCCGACGGCCCCGAACAGCTCCGGCCGGATGGGCAGCTTCCGCACTCGCGTCCCGGTCAACGTGAACAGCGCGTTGCAGACCGCGGGCGCTATGGGTGGGACACCCGGTTCACCCACTCCGCCCGGCTCCTCCTCGCTCGGCACGAAGTACACGTCGACATCCGGCATGTCGCTCATCCGCAGCAGACGGTAGTCGTTGAAGTTCGACTGCTTCGTCCGCCCGTTCTCGATCGTGATCTCTCCATACAACGCCGCGCCCAGACCGCCGGCGATCGCGCCCTGGAACTGCGCCTCGGCGATCCCGGGATGAATCACACGACCGCAGTCGGCGACGCACCAGACCTTGTGGACGCGCGGCCTTCCACTGGCCAGCGACACCTCGGCCACTTCGGCTACCAGCGACTGCGTGTCCTCGGCTATCGCGACACCGCGAGTACGTCCCTGCGGCACAGGACTACCCCAGCCCGATCGCTCCGCCACCAGGTTCAGCACGCGAAGCATGCGGGGCTCGTGCGCGAGCAGCTCACGCCGGAACTCCACCGGATCACGGCCAGCCGTCGCGGCCAGCTCGTCGATGAAGCTCTCGAGCACGAAGACGTTCTGCGACGGTCCCACCGATCGCCAGTAACCAACGGGCACACGGATATCCGGCCGGCACCACTCGACAGCAACGTCAGGCAGCTCGTATAGCATGCTGTTGATCCCCGCCACGGCGGGACCATCGAACGAACCGCGCCCGCCGGCGATGGGCTGGGCCGCGATTCGCGCGCGGAGCGCGACGAGCTTGCCCGCGGCATTCAGCCCTCCCTCCATGCGCACGTGCGTGGCCGGGCGATAGTTGTCGTGCTGCATGTCTTCTTCGCGGGTCCATAACACCTGCACCGGTGCGCCGGCTTTCATGGAAGCCTCGACCGCGTCCTGAACGAATTCGGTGCTCGAGCGCCTCCCCCAACCGCAGCCGAGGTACATCACGTGGACGTGAACCTTGTCCAGGGGCTGCCCAGTGAGCCTCGCGGCCGTGCTCTGGGTCCCCTGCGGATTCTGTGTCGGCGCCCAGATCTCGACGCCATCGGCACGGACATGGGCCGTGCAGTTCATCGGCTCCATGGTGGCGTGGGCGAGATATGGGGCCTCGTAGGTCGCACTCAATCGCTTCGCCGCGCCGGCCAGCGCTGATTCGGCGTTGCCGTTGGTGCGTGTAGGCACGCCGGGAGCGTCGGCGAGCTTCGAGAGATGGGCGAAGATCTCTTCGCTGCCCATCGTGAACCCACCGGGCGACCACTGCACATCGAGCGCGCTCGCGCCTGAGAATGCTGCCCACGTGGAATCGGCGATGACGGCAACACCGCTGGTGATCTGCACGACGTCCTTCACGCCCTTCACGGCCCTGGCGCGCGTGGCGTCGAAGGACTTGAGCGAATCGCCGAACACCGGCGGACGGACAACGGTTGCGAAGAGCATGCCCGGCACGCGTGCATCGATGCCGAACTTTGCCGCGCCCGTCACCTTGAGCGGCGTGTCCACGAGCGGCACGCGTGTTCCGATCAGCTTGAACGACTTCGGATCCTTGAGCCGCGGTTGTGCCGGCACCGGCAGCGCGGACGCGGCCTCGGCCAGCTCGCCGTACGTCACCATGCGGCGCGAGGCGTGATGGTGAACCACGCCGCTGTCCGTCGTGAGCTCGGATGCGGGGACGCCGAGTTTCGCCACGGCGGCGGCGACGAGCATCTCGCGCGCGGCAGCGCCGGCGGTGCGTAACGGCATCCATGCTCCGCTGCGCACACTGGTGCTGCCCACGGTCATCATGCGGCCGAAGTCGGTTGGATGCGCGTCCGCCTGCTGTACCGTGACGCGCTTCCAGTCAGCGTCCAGTTCGTCGGCGACGATCATGGGGAGTGATGTGCGAACTCCCTGGCCCATGTCGGCCCGGCCGAGCCAGATGGTCACGGCCCCATCCGGATCGACGCGCAGGAAGGCGTTAGGCTTGAGTGGCGCGACAGACCGCCGCGTTCGCGCGTCCGCGACCGGCAGGCGAATGCCGATGATCAGTCCAGTGCCGGCCAGGGCGCCGAGCCTGACGAAATCGCGGCGATCGAGCGTGGTGATGGGCGTCATGGTCAGCCCTCCCGTGCGGCACGGTGAATCGCCTTGCGGATCCGGTCGTACGTGCCACAGCGGCAGATAATGCCGTTCATGGCGCGATCGATTTCCCTGTCCGTCGGCTTCGGGCTGGCGGCGAGGAGGGCCGCCGCGGTCATCAACTGTCCTGACTGGCAATAGCCGCACTGCACGACCTCTTCGGCTATCCATGCCTTCTGAACGGCATGCAAAGCGGCTGCACCGAGTCCTTCTATTGTAGTGACGGCTCCTTCGCCAACGCGGGAGACCTCGGTGCGACAGGACCGAACGGCGGCGCCATCGATCTGCACCGTGCACGATCCGCATTGCCCGACCCCGCACCCGTACTTGGTCCCGGTCAGGCCGAGGTTGTCGCGCAGGACCCAGAGCAGCGGCGTGTCGGGCTCGGCATCGACCTGGTGCGTGCGACCGTTGACGCGGAGGGTGTAAGCGGCCATGGCGAGATAGGCTCGGGGGTCGAGGCTCGAGGCTCGAGGCTCGAGAAGGCGTCCGGGGTTGGCCCGGAGGTCGTCTGCTCTACGGTATGAACGATCGGGCGGCGTATCAAGCTGAGCGGGGCACTTTGTGGAACGTCGCTTCGCCATTCCACAGTGCCCGCCAATCCCTCCAAGGCGGCACGGTGTCCAAGTGTGAGGCAGATTGGCGATGAGTGCCGTTCCAAGTTCTTCTGCCTATTGGACCGTTACGTAGTTGCTGCTCCTGCATATACCAGGGCTACTTGGAACGGCACGAGGCGCGATGCAGCTGAATTCATCGCGCGGCGATCCGGACGAGATGGAAACCCAACCCGATATCAGCGAACGTCTGGCGACCGTCCTCGGCGACGAGCTCGTGATCGAGCGCGAGCTTGGCGGCGGCGGGATGTCGCGCGTGTTCCTCGCGTTCGAGAAGGCGCTCAACCGGCGCGTCGTGGTGAAGGTCCTGCCTGACGAAATCGCGACGGCGCTTTCACGGGAGCGATTCCGGCGAGAGATCCTGACGTCGGCGACCCTGCAACACCCGAACATCGTCAGTGTGATCTCGGCCGGCGACAAGGGCGGCCTGATCCACTTCATCATGCCGTATGTCGACGGCGAATCACTTCGCGGCCGCCTGCAGCGCGAGGGCACGCTGACGCCGGTGAGCGTCGTCTCGATCATGCGCGACGTTGCGCGCGCCCTGGCGTATGCACATGAGCGGGGCGTGGTGCATCGGGACATCAAGCCGGATAACGTGTTGCTGAGCGGAGGGACCGCGGTCGTCGCCGATTTCGGAGTGGCCAAGGCGTTCGCGTCGGCGCGCGAAGGCGCGACCGGCGTGACGGCCACGCTCACCAACGTGGGGATGTCGCTGGGAACGCCCGCATACATGGCGCCGGAACAAGTTGCGGGCGACACGAAACTGGACGCGCGAACGGACCTGTACGCGCTCGGCGCGCTCGCCTACGAAGCACTCTCCGGACGGCCGGTGTTCCCGCGCGAAACGGTCACGGCGGTGCTCCGCGCACACCTCACCGACGCGCCGGAGCCGCTTTCGCGAGTGAGACCGGGCATTCCCGCCGCGCTCGAAGAGGCAATCCTGCGGTGTCTGGAAAAGGATCCGGCACACCGGCCCCAGTCGGCATCCGAATTACTGGTGCTTCTCGAGAATCCGGCAGTCCTCAGCGGCGCATTCACCACCCAGGGTGGGTCTGGTGGCGTCCGCACTCTCGCACCACGTCACGCGTGGCGGCTCGGCTCGGCCACAGTGGTGGGCGCGGCTCTATTGCTGACGGCACTCACGCTGTGGCGCGGAAGAGATGCACGCGTCAGGACGGTTGCTCCGTCACCAGTCATTCCGACGATTGCCGTGTTGCCGCTGCTTTCCGTCTCGGCCGACAGTTCGTCGAACTACCTGGCGTTTGGCGTGACCGACGAGATCATCAACGCACTTGCTCGCATTGGTGGAGTTCGCGTCACCTCGAGATCCGCGGCGCAGGAGGCACAGAGGAGCAGCCTGTCCCTCACACAGCTCTCCGAAAGCCTCGGCGTGACGCATGCGCTGGAGGGAACGATCCAGAAGCAGGGATCCGCCATCCACGTTGCCGTGCGGCTCGTGAACACCGCCGACGGCCTGACGGCGTGGTCCGAGGTCTTCGACGGTTCAACCAGCGACGTCTTCGACATGCAGCGGTACATCGCCGGCGCGGTTGCCGACGCGGTGCGGAAGGATCTCGGTCCCCAAATCGACTCCGCGATCGGCGCCGGAACGTACCAGCCGAAGCCGGAGGCGCACGACGCCTGGCTTCGCGCGCACTACGAACTCTCGCGACGCGGGGACGGCGACCTCACCAGTGCCATTACGCAACTCCGACAGGCCGTGTCGATCGACTCGCAGTACGCTGTCGCCTGGGCGGAGCTGGCGCAGGCGCTTACGGTCCTGCCGCTGTACGGAAAGGGCGACCCGGCGGCGCTTCAGGCGGAAGCGCAGCGCTCGGCGCAACGAGCAATCGCGATCGATTCGACGCTGGCCGCCGCACACGCGGCGTCAGGCAACCTGCTCAACGCGCAATGGCGCTGGCAGGAAGGAGCAGTGGCGCTGCGACGCGCCGTGGCTCTGGATTCGTCGTACGCGCCCGCTCATCAATGGCTCGGCGAGAACCGCCTGCTCAACGGGGATTTCAGCGAAGCCGAGCGATCGCTCGCTCGAGCGGTGCAGCTCGACTCGACGCTGTCGGTGACCAGGGCGCTTCATGGAATCGTGCTGGCGCTGATGGGGCGCACGGACGATGCCGATCGCGCACTCGCGTCGGCGGTGGCCATGACACCAACCGTCGCCGCCCTGCATGTGATGCGCGCCACCGCTCTCCTGTATCGCAATCGCGTGCCCGAGGCCATTACTGAACTGGAGGTCGCCCGCGTGATCGATCCTGCCTCGCCGCTGGTGTTAGGCGCGCTCGGCTTCGCCTACGGCCGCGCCGGCGATCGTGAGTTGGCGTCGCGGGTCGAGCGTCAGTTGTCGGCAAGTAAATCCCGCGCCGGCGCTGCGGCGGCGATGGGGAAGATCAGGCTTGGCATGGGTGACACGGCCGCGGCACTCGACCTGTTCGAGCGGGCCGTGCGGGACCGCGATCCTCTGTTTGCTTCCGAGCCGTTACGGTCACCGATCTTCGCCGCCGTCCATGGAAGCGTCCGTTTCGAACGCGTCGTACAGGCTGCGGGGCTGGATAGCAGGCGGGTAACCGCACCTGGCTGCTGTTGAGCGACGAGCGCAGAGCCATAGTTACTCGACTCGGCAGGACGTGACACCCGGCGGGAGTGCTGGCGACTGACTGGCGACGCTCGTACGTTCCCGGTCCACTCGGTCCGCAGTCGCAAGGCCCTCAGTTCAGGGTTCCCGACAAGCCAGGCATCAGGCATCAGGCATCAGGGGCGCCAGACCGCGGATTTGGAGTCCCCACTCCCGCCGGCCGGCCGTTGCGGAGGATCTCGTCCACCTTCTGCAGCAGCCGGTCCGGCGTGAACGGCTTCTGCAGGAACTCGGCGCCTTCGTCGAGCAGCGCGCGTTGGGTGACGGCGTCTCCCGTGTATCCTGACATGTAGAGAATCGCTGCTTCATTCCCCTGGGCGCGAAGGCGCTCGCCCAGTTCGCGGCCGCCGAGTCGCGGCATGACGAGGTCGGTGATGACGAGGTCGATCGGCCCCTTTTCCCGGGCGATGAGCGAGAGCGCCGCTTCGCCGTCGACCGCTTCGAGCACGCGGTGGCCTCGCTTGCTGAGCGCCCTGAGGGTGGCCACGCGGACGAGATCATCATCCTCGACCAGGAGGATGACCGCCGGCCGCGTCTCCAGGCGGGCGGGCGCGCCGGCCGCGACGCGGGACTCGTCAGGCTGTTCGTGCCGGCGGAGGAAGATCTTCACGGTCGTGCCACGCCCGGGCTCGCTGTAGAGCCAGAGGCTGCCGCCGGACTGCTTCACGATGCCGTAGACGGTGGCGAGGCCAAGCCCGGTGCCCTGTCCGGCGGCTTTCGTGGTGAAGAACGGCTCGAACGCGCGTGCCTTGGTCGCGGCGTCCATGCCGATGCCGGAATCCGAAACCGAGAGCACCGCATAGTCCCCGATGGCGGCGTCGCGATGTCCGTCCCGGATGTACGCCTCGTCCAGCGTGGCCTGCGACGTGGTGATGGTCAGCATGCCGCCGTCAGGCATGGCGTCGCGGGCGTTCACGACGAGGTTGACCAGGATCTGCTCGATCTGCACCGGGTCGGCGCGCACCGACCAGAGATCAGGATCGAGGAAGTTGTGCAGGGCCACGCTCTCCGGAATGAGCCGGCGCAGCATAGGCACCAGGTTCCGAACCACGTCGCTGAGGTTCAGGACCACCGGCTGCATCACCTGTTGCCGGCTGAACGCCAGCAACTGGCGGATCAGCCCCGCCGCGCGCTGGACCGCCTGACGAACCTGCTCGAGGTCATCCACGGCCGGGTGTTCAGCGGGCAGGGCACGGATCGCGAACTCCGTGAAGCTCGCGATGGCGGTCAGGATGTTGTTGAAGTCGTGGGCAATGCCGCCGGCAAGCCGCCCCACGGCATCCATCCGCTGCGCCTGAAGGAACTGGCGTTCGAGCCCCTTGTAGGCGCTCATGTCCACCAGGACCGACCCGACGCCGACGAGATCCCACTCGCGCGTGCGCACCGGGAACATCGTGGCAAGCCATTCGCGCGCCGCCTCGCCACGCTGCGGACCCGGGCCCGCGAGCTCGAGGTCAAGGACCGGCTGGTCGGTCGCCAGGGCGCGCGACAATCCCTCCTCGATCTCGGCGCCAATGCCGGGTAACACGTCGCTCGGGCGGCGGCCAACGATCTCGGACGGTGGGCGACCGATGGCGGCCGCGAGTCGATCGTTGACCCGCACGTAGCGCAGGTCG
Source organism: Gemmatimonadaceae bacterium (assembly GCA_036507855.1). Lineage (GTDB taxonomy): Bacteria > Gemmatimonadota > Gemmatimonadetes > Gemmatimonadales > Gemmatimonadaceae > JABWBJ01. The sequence goes on from DATCIJ010000110.1 coordinate 13,687, forward strand.
CGGTCGTGGAAGGCAAAGCCTACCGGAGCGCTCGACAGCACGGCATCGAGCTCCGCCATGGTGCGCGCGTTCTCGCGCAGCGCGTCGGCGAGCGCCGTCCCGTGCTGCTCGACGTCCTGGGCGTGCGCCTGCAGCTTCACCCGGGCGTCGCCGATGGCGTCGGCCATCGTGTTGAACGCAACGGCCAGGTTTCCGATTTCATCGCCGCGGCCATTTGGCGCCCGGCGGGTGTAATCGCCGGCGCGAAGCCCTTCGGCCGCCGCGGCCAGTTCGCCGATGGGGCGCGTGAGTGAGCGGGCGATCATCATGGCGACGATCGCGCCGAAGAGGAGAAGCGCGGCTCCGAAGATCGCGAGCCGTCTGGCGAGTCCGACGATCGGCGCCACGACCTCCGAGTACGGGAACTCGATGGCCACGACCCAGGGCGCGCCGGTGACCGGAGCATGACTTCCGATGACCCGGAGTCCGTCGGCCGTGACGCCGAGGAAGGTTGTGTCGCTGACGCCGGCGGGGGGAGCCGCGGGCGCGGAGGTCGGGCCGTTCAGGTCACTCCAAACGTCACCGGTGGCATTACCTAACGAGAGCTTCGCGTGCGTTCCGATCAGGTCGGACAGCGAGCGCGAGTCGTCGCGCCAGGACAGGCGCCGCCAGACGACCGCCCATGCCGTGGTCGGTCCGCCAGAATGGATTGGCCCGAACGTCGCAAACCGCAGGGTGTCGTTTTCGAGCCGGAATGGCCCGATGCCCGCTGAATCACCGGGACTCAGGGTCTCCAGCAGGTCGCGACGCCCCATGTCGTCCGTGCGTCCCGACAGCGCGCTCGACGTGAACACGATCGCGCCGGCGGAATTCCAGACCTGGATGGCGAGAATTGAAGCGGAGGCGGAATCAGTCCGATGGAGCCGGGCGATGGCGCTGTCGACTTCTGGCCCGCCGACACCATGCGCTATGAGTTGAACCCCACGGTCGCGGGCAATGCCGGCCAGCTGCGACTGCTGCGACGCGACGGAATTCACGAGCAGGTCCGCGATGCTCCGGGTCACCACCTCCAGCCGCGTCCGCGCGGCTTCCACGGCGGCGGCCCTGACCTCGTTCCAGGCTCCGACGCCAAAGACAAGAATACCGACCGCCAGAATGCCGCAAATGGCGAACGCAAGGCGCTGCCGCAATGACAACTGCCACCACGCCACCAGTCACCTCCGAATGCCGCGGGTGCGCTTCCGGCTCGACTGCCTGACGAGTTCCGTGCCCTGGCCGCTCAACCGGGGCGGTGAGAGACCGAAAGGCTCCCGCAATCTAAGGGCATGGCGGCGCCCCGACGGTGCGATCAATCACTCAAGGGGAAGTCGGAACGCACTGGCGACATAGTCGATCGACCTGTCCTGACGGAAGTAATTGCAGTGCCAGACGGATTTCGACGTCCCAAAGTCGCAGTCCTTGTCAGCCAGTCGAAGCCGCGGCACGCCAAAGTCATCCATCGACCAGGTATCAACGACGAGGTCGTTCCCGGCTGGGAAGACAATGTCAGCAGCAAGATCACCGGCGCGATCCTTCCGGAAGTTGCGCCAGAAGCGCCATCCCGGATTCTTCGTCTCGAAGTTGGACTTGATCGCGTAGTAGGCAGGGTCGATCGCGACAGGACCGATGCGGAGGCGGCTCAACTCATGGTTGTTCGATACGGCTGACTGCGCGGACAGGCCCGGGATAAGGGCGGTGAGCGCATCGACCAGCGGGGTCCTGGCGAGCGCACCGGTGACCGAGACGATCACCTCGATCAGCTTGCCGGCTACCCGCAGGAACGGATTCACGCGCGGTGCGGCCGCCACAGGTGACACGGATGTACACGGTCGAGTGGACTCGCTCGCGGAGCGATCGCGGAAGCGACGCCGTGAGCGGGACCTGGATCATGGACGCCATCGCCAGCTGCGGTTCCTTGAGCTCGAGCAGCGTGCAGCGGAACGGATAGTTCTCGGCGCCCAGGTTGAGCTCGACGACGACGTTGATGTCCTCGAGCGGATCCTTCACCAGCTTGGTCAGGGTGAGCTTGCCCAGCAGCGGCCGCTGGTTGTGGAGCAGAGAATAGTTGACCTCTTCCGGAACTTCGATCTCGACCGAGAGCAGTTCACCAACGGGCGTGACGGCTTGGCGGGCGATCCGCTCGTGACGACCGCTGTCTGTCCTGCTTTTCTTCGTCGAGCAGAGGGCCGCTTCGCGGTGAGAGCAACTGACAGCGCGCGACCACGCGAGCTGACCTGGCGCGAGGTTTTCTTTTTCCGACGAGTCGCAGCGCTCTTTACACGGCGCTTCGGCATGCTCGATCCTCCCCCCGGACGCCGGCGCGACATTCCGTCGCGGCAGGTCGCCAACGTTGCTCCCTTCTCAGAAACGGGGCAAGTCAGATCGAGAGCGCAAAGCGCAAAGCCTGCAACTATTCCGGCGCTGGCGTTACCAAAAGCGGTCGCCTTAACCGGCGTCGCACGCGGTGTCAGTCACGGCGCAGGCGCAGCTCCGCCATTCGCTCAGCCTTCGATAGGAACCACGCGCAGCCAGGCCGCGTAGTCGCCGCGTTTGATCGGAGTCGCCGAGTTGGGGTACGGCACGAGATGGAGCAACTCAATGCGGTAGCCATGAACGGCAGCGCTCTTAGGTTGGAGCGTGGTGTGGAGCTTCAGGTCATATGCCGGCGTGCGACAGTCGCAGTTCTGCTCGGCCACAAAGGCGGCGATCGCGTCGCCGGCCCAGACGCAAACAACGTCCGAGGGGCAGCGGCTGTCGGACTCGACCGCGCTGAAGCGAACCCGGATTCCCCCAACAGCGATGGTTTGCCCGACCTGGATCCTGACTGAATCGGCCGCCTCGGTCTGCGAATAGACGATCGGCTCGGTGGGCGTCCCGGAGGACGCGCAGGCGGTCAGAGCCAGGCTGATGGCGCTCAAGAGTATGTGATGGGATCTCATTCCTGAGTGGATTAGCGTTTTGGCGTTTCGTTCAGGGACACTCGAGGCTGGAGGCCCCCTGAAGACATCGTTTCGCCACCGAGGGGTGTCCAATCGGCACTTCCTGTCCCTTTCGAACGTAGGCTGATCGCTGGCTGTTCCGGAAAGCCGTCGGCGCCGAACCAGACCCACCAACCCGAGGGGCAGCGGATCATGGGCACACTGCGCAGGGATGTCGCATTTGCCATCCGCACACTGATCAAGTCGCCGGTGTTCTCCATCACCGCGCTCGTGACAATCGCCCTTGGCATCGGCGCCACCACCGCGATCTTCAGCGTCGTCAACACGGTGTTGCTGCAGCCGCTCCCATACGAGAATCGCGATCGGCTGGCGTTTGTCACCGGTGACCTGTCGGCGCGCAACGTGCTCGACTTCCCAATGGCGCCGGCGGATTTCGCCGACCTGCGTACGACTGTCAAATCCTTCGATGAAGTCGCGGGGCTCGTCACGGGCCAGCAACCGATGTTCGACGATCGGGGCGAGGCTCGCATGCTCCGCATGGCCTTTGTGACGCCCAACATTTTCCGAACCCTCGGCACGCGTGTGTCAATCGGTCGCGATTTTGTGGCCGAGGACGGCGCGCCGATCGGGCCACCGCCGGGACAAGGCGGTCCGGCGGGCCAGGCACAGGGGCCGCCACCGCCGCCTCCACCGGCGACGGTGATCCTGAGTCATGAGTTCTGGGAACAGCAGTTCGGTGGCGACAGCTCCATGGTTGGCAAGACGTTCCAGGTCGGGAACCAGACGGCGCAGGTCGTGGGCGTGCTGGAGCCGGGCGTTGAACTTTTGTGGTTCGAGGGCTCGGATGTCGAGCGGCGGCCCGAGGTATACGTGACCCTGCGTCAGGACTTCGCGGCGGGCTCGCGCATCAACGTCTTTCTCCGGGCGGTCGGCCGACTGCGGGCAGGCACGACGATGACCGCGGCCCAGGAAGAGGTGAACGCGCTGGTGACCGACCTGCGCCAGCGGTTCCCGATCAAGGAGACGGCGGGCGTGGTATGGCGAGTGGAGCCGATGCACGACTACCTGGTGGCCAACACGAAGCAGTCGCTGTGGACGCTGATGGGCGCGGTGGCGTTCGTGCTGCTGATCGCCTGCGCCAACGTCGCCAACCTGCTGCTGGTGCGGACCAGCCAGCGGGAGCGGGAGCTGGCGGTGCGATCAGCGTTAGGCGGCAATCGCGGTGCGCTGCTGCGGCAGATGCTGGTGGAGAGCTTCGTCCTGGCCGCCGTCGGTGCGGCGCTGGGTGTGGGCCTGGCCTGGGGCGCCATCAGGCTGCTGATCGCGATCGGGCCGGCCAACCTGCCGCGTCTCGACCAGGTGAGTCTCGATCCCCTGGTGCTTGGGTTCACCGCGGCGGCGGCGATTGCGTCGGCGCTGCTGTTCGGCATCGTTCCCGCGCTTCGTGCCTCACGAGTGGACGTGGCCGACATGCTGCGAGCGGCCGGCCGCACCGGGTCGCTGTCAGGAGCCGGGAAGTGGCTGCGCGCGGGGGTCGTGACCGCCGAGGTGGCGCTGGCGTTCGTGCTGCTGGTGGGCTCGGGTCTCATGATCCGGAGCTTCGTGTCGCTGCAGCGCGCCGAGCCCGGGTTCGATCCGAAGGGGGTAGTGACCTTTGGATTGGTGAACGTGCAGGAGCGGGCTCCAGAGGGCAGGGCGGCGGTGTCCCGGCTGGTGCATGAGCGGCTTGGCGCGCTGCCGGGCGTGGTGGGCGCCTCTGCGGGGAGTCCGCTGCCGCTCGATGGACAGGCGTCGAACGTGCGGTGGGGTCCCGAGGGCGCCCTGACCAATCCGGCGCTGTACCAGCAGGCCGACTTCAGGATCATCCTGCCCGACTACTTCTCGGTGATGCGGACAGCGCTCATCGACGGGCGCGTGTTCGAGGACGCCGACAACGTGCCGGGGCTGAACCGCGCCGTGATCGACAACGTGTTCGCGGCGAAGGCGTTCCCGGGAGAGCGCGCGGTCGGGAAGCGATTCCTGGCCCGGACCGGCGGTCCCGACCCCGACTGGTTCGAGGTGATCGGCGTCGTCAGGCACCAGCGGAATGCGTCGTTGGCGGTGGACGGGCGCGAGACCATGTACGTGCCCGATGGTCAGTTCGGGTTCGGCGGCGCGAACCAGTGGGTGGTCCGCACGAACGGTGACGCGTCGCGACTGACGCCGTCGATTCGCGCGGCCATCCGGGAGATCAACCCTCGCTATGTGATCAACAACCTGCGAACGCTCGACGTGCTGGTGGATCGGGCGCGGGCACCGACACGGTTTGCGCTGGCCTGCATCGGCGTGTTCGCGGTGGTGGCGGCGTTGCTGGCGGGGATCGGGCTGTACGGCGTGCTGTCGACGCTCGTCAGGCAGCGGACGGCGGAGATCGGCGTGCGGATGGCCTTCGGCGCGAGCAGCGCGAGCATCCTGCAGCTCGTGGCCGGCCAGGGGCTCAAGCTGTCGGTGGTGGGGATCGCGATCGGGTTGCTGTCGGCGTTCGCGGTGACGCGGGTGATGTCGACGATGCTGGTGGGCGTGAGCCCCACCGATCCGCTCACGTTCGCGGCGATCGCGGCGTTCTTCCTGGGTGTGACGGCGCTGGCGTGCTGGATCCCAGCGCGACGGGCGTCGCGGCTGGATCCGGTGCAGGCGTTGCGCGAAGAATAGGCTCGAGGCTCGAGGCTCGAAAGATCACGTGGCGGAGTTCTTTCTCCGCTCCGCCACCCTGATCACCAGTTTGAGACCCGACCAGACCTCACTCACCGCGCACACCTTGATGTCGACGAAGCCGAGCGGGAGCGCGACCTCGCGGATGACATCCTCGGTGATATTCGTCGCCACCTTCGAAGCCTTCTTGGGCCACGAGATCCAGACGTAGCCGTCGGGCACAAGTGCTTTCCGCAGATGCTCGAGGTGCCTGACGAGCTCAGCTCGCTTCGTCGCGAACACGTGGACCGCCTCGAGTGGCAGCCTGCCGCGTCCGGATATGGTTGCTCCTTCGGGGAGCGGGCCGACCCACTTCCTGTACTCGTCAGGAACGTCGCCAACCACGACAAGTTTCGTACCTGGCTTGATGCCTAACTTCTTGACGAGGGGAGTTCCGGAATAGCCAATCATCTTCACATAGGCCAGAGGCCAGAGGCCAGAGGCCAGAGGGTTGCGTGTTCGAACTCTGGCCTCTGGCCTCTGGCCTCATTTGCGATAATCCAGCGCGGGCTTTCGATCGCCTAGCCGTGTGCGGTACACGAAGTCCTTGCCGCGACGTTGATCCATCTCCGTCTTTGCGGCAGTAATCGTCGCCGGGCTCACGAACAGGTCGGCTGTCGTCAACGCGATGGTCTTGGCCGCCACCATCATCCCCTTGGCACCGATGCTCATGCCTGACGCGGCCACTGCCTGCCAGGAATGCGCTGCGGTCCCCGGTACCCACGTCGCCGCGCCGAGCTGCACCGTCGGCACGTTCCAGCTCACGTCGGCCACATCGGTTGACGCGCTGCTGCTCCCGCCGAATTCCCACGGCGCAATGGTCCACGCCGACTCGATCGCCTTCGCCTGCGCACCGAGCGACTGCTGCAACGTCTTCGCGAACGCCTCCTCCTCAGCGCTGTACTTCACACCGCCCACCTGCTGCAACCGCTTGTACATCACCTTCGCCAGCGTCTCGTTGAGCAGGA
>DATCIJ010000111.1:0-4135 GCA_036507855.1 Gemmatimonadaceae bacterium
GAACTCGCCCGACACGCCCTTGATGAGGTAGTCGATCATTTCCTTCGACGTGTACGTCATCTCGGCGGCAAGGTTGTCGATCTTGGTCGTGAAGTAGTTGTAGAACCACACCGCCGGGATGGCCACGATGAGGCCGAAGCCAGTCGCGATGAGCGCCTCGGCGATACCGGCCGAGATCGCGGCAATACCAGCGCCGCCGGACGTCGCCATTCCGACGAACGCGTTGATGATACCGAACACGGTGCCGAGCAATCCGACGAATGGCGCGGTCGCGCCGACCGTCGCCAGGACCGCGAGACCGCGCTTCAGGCTCACCATCTCCATCAGCATTTCGCGCTCAACCGCGCGCTCAGCCGTGTTGATGTCGGAAACCGTGACCGAACCGTCCATGATCAGCGGCTTCACTTCGGCCAGCGCCCCGCCGAGCACGCGGGCGACGTGTGACTTCTTGTAGCCCTCGGCCAGCTTGATGGCCTCGGCGAGGTTGTCCTCCTCGAGAAACTGCGAGAACTCAGGCGCGAACTTGATGGTCTCCTTCTGCGCCTTGCGCAGGTTCCACCACTTCCCGATGGACACGGAGAGCGACCACACCGACATGAACAGGAGGACGGCCCAGAGGAACTTGCCGAAGAACGGCGTGTTCGCCCAGATCTCAGCAAAATCGAGATTCATAACTCACTCCACCACAAGGTTGGGGAAATGGGGACTACTTGACGATCGCGAAGGAGAACGGCTGCTGAACCAGCTGGCGCACTTTCCTGTCGCCCACCTCGGCGGGAATGAAACGCATGCGAGGGAGGGCGTTCTTCACCGCGGTGGCGAAGAGTTCGTGCGTGGTGCGAATGACCTTGAATGAAGCGACGTCGGCGCGGCCGGTCGTGTCGACCACGAAGGACACCAGCGCCTCACCTTCGACGCCCGCCTGACGGAGGATGTCCGGATACTGCGGCGACGGGGAATTCGGCGCCTGCATCACCGGCCTCTCGACCTGGAACTCGAAGTACGTGTTGTCTTCCCGCACCGGTGCCTTCTCAGCGCCCGTGGAGAACCCGCCCGCCGCACCCTTTCCCGTGAAGTCGGCTTCATTCGTCACGCGGCGCGTGAGGTCGATGTCGGGAAGGACGTTGGGGATTTCGACCGGAGCCGTAAGCACCTGGAATCCCTTGGGCGGCGGCGGCGCGGCCACCAGCTCCGGTGGCGGCGGTTCTTTCGGCTTCGGCGCCTCTTCCTTCTTCACTTCGACGAAGGCGACCTTCTCCTGCTTCGGCCCGTCATCCTGCGTTGCCGCCTGGGCGGACGTGTAGATCACGAACAGGATGAGGCCATAGTGCGCGATGAACGAGAAGATCGTTCCTCCCGTTCTGCGCGACTTTTTCGGCTTCGACTCGACAAGATTGTTGAACATGGTCCTCGACCGTATCGGTAAGCGACGGGTTGCTGGACGCCGTGATTCTACGACGGGTGCTTAAAGCGGGAATGGTGGCAAGATTAAAGTTCGATGAAACCAGCCGGCCGCGTCCGGCAATCCCCTGCGTAGAGCTCCCTGCCCCAACGGGTTGCGGTGTTCTCGAGGGCGCTCAAACGCTACTTCACGATCGCGAACGAATAGGGCTGTTGCACGAGCTGGCGCACCTTGTTGCTTCCCACTTCCGCCGGAATAAACCGCATTCGAGGGAGCGCATGCTTCACGGCCGCGGCGAAGAGCTCATGCGAGGTGCGGATGACCTTGAACGAGACGATCTCGACGCGGCCCGTGGTGTCAACGACGAACGACACGAGGGCCTCGCCCTCGACGCCGGCCTGGCGAAGGATGTCCGGATAGGCAGGCGCGGCCGAATTGGGTGCCTGCATGACGGGTTTTTCGACCTCAAGCTCGCCGTAGGCCTCTCCGGCGCCGGGCTTCACTCCAGTCTCAACGCCTGCGGGGGCGGCAGCTGGAGCTCGCCGTCTGACGAAGGCATCCGGATCGGTAACGCCCTGCGTGAGGTCGATGTCGGGTAGCACGCTTGCGATCTCGACCGGCGCAACCAGCACCGCGAATTCCTTCACCGGCAGGGGCGCCACGACCTGTTCCGGCGCCGGTGGCTCCTTCCGCTCGGGCGGCTCGTCCTTCTTCGTCTCGACGAATTCGACTTTCTCCTCCCTCGGTCCGTTGTCCATCGTGGTTGCCTGCGCCGACGAGTAGATCGCGAACAGGATGAGTCCGTAGTGCGCGATGAACGAGGAGAGGGTTCCCGCGATCCGCCGCGTCTTCCGCGGCTTCGACTCGACCAGGTTCCTGAGCATGGCTCCTCCACAGCATCGTGAGACGTGAGCTGCACGCCGTCACGATACGAGGCCCTGTTAACCCGGGAGTGGAGCCGGGATTAGCCTTCCGTGAAAGGAGCGTTGCGGTCCGGTGATTCCTCAGCCGCAGCGCGATTACTCGTCAGGCGCCGGCGCCGCTCACGACCACATCGCACTGGTTCAGCCCACGGCAACGGATTGCGCCGGACGTCGTTCAACGGGGGCGGATGGATCGACCTTCACACCGCTCACCGGGAGCGACACGGTGAATGTGCTACCGCGATGGAGACGGGACTGGACCGTCAATGATCCGCCGTGCGCCTGGGCGATCCACTGGCTGATCGACAATCCGAGCCCGAAGCCGCCTCGCTCTGATTGCCTCGAGCGTACTCGATCGGCTCGGTAGAAGCGGTCGAAGATGTTGGGCAGGTCGATGGCGGCAATGCCGATGCCAGTGTCCCTCACACTGAAGGTCGCTTCCTGTTCCGTGGCAATGAGCTGCAGTTCCACCTCACCACCTCGCGGCGTGTACTTGATCGCGTTGGTGATCAGGTTGAGAAGGAGCTGGCGGAGCCGGGTGCGATCGCCGTCGACGATGCAGTTATCGGCACGCGGCATCGTGACCGTCAGCCCGGCATCCTCGCCAAGGATGAGCGCCGTTTCGAAGACATCCCGGGCCAGTGGCTCGAGGGCAACCGGTTCGCGCAGGAGGTCGAATCGCCCTTCGTCGGCTCTCGCCAGTGTCAGCAGGCTTTCGACCAGGTCGGCCATGCGTGTCGTTTCCTGAAGGGCTTCCTCGAGTGCTACCAGCTGCTCGGTGCCACCAGGGGGCGCATGCATCGCACGCTCCACGTCGGCGCGCAGGACCGCGAGCGGTGTTTTGAGCTCGTGGCTGGCATCGGCGGTAAACCGGCGCAGGGCAATAAACGACATCTCGAGCCGGCCGATCATCTCATTGAGTTGCGCGGTCAGGCGCGCGAGTTCGGCACTTCCCTCTTCCGGGTGCAGCCGGCGATGCAGGCTGCGACCGTCCGTGATCTCCACGACCTCCTTCGTGATGCGCTCCAGCGGTTCGGTAGCTCTGGCGGCGATGAGGAAGGCACCGCCGATGGAAAGGGCGAGGATCAGCGGCATGACCACAAGCGCCGTGCCGAGCAGTTCCCAAGGAGACAGTGTGACGTCAGCGAGCGGTACCGCCGCAACGACGCGCAGGAGCTGGCCGTTGGGAAGCGCTTCCTGTCGCTCGACCAGTGCCGCCGGGTTCTGCGCCCATGGCAACGGCATGCGACTGAGGGAGACTCTGCGGGACGGCGCCTGCGCTTGACGCAGCTCCCTGAGCCCTTCGTTCACGGCGACGACGGTGGCACTGTCGAGCGCGCGCGCCGGGGTCGAGGCGTAGAGGACCGTATCCCCGAACACATCTCCCAGCACCCAGATGTAGCCGGCGACAACGTTCAGCAGTTCGCGCACGGACGGTCCCAGCTGCACGCGCTGCTTCTCGAACGACGGCAGCGTGTCCGTGCGCCCGCGCACGATGATCGGCGCGCCCGCGTCCGCGGTCCGGCGGAGAATCAACTGGGCGAGTCGCGCGCGTTCCTGCGCGAGATTCGCCGCCTCGCCGTAGGCGCCTGCCTGGCGCGCCAGATAGATCGCGAGGACGAAAACCAGCATCGCCCCCAGCAGGAGCATCGAGAAACGGGCGGCGAGCCAGGCGCGAAGGGACATAGGGCGAAGCGATCAGCGACCAGCGACCAGCGGGTGTTGACTGCTGCAACGCTCGTCGATGGGGCTGATCCCTGATCGCTGGTCGCTGGTCGCTGTTCGCTGTTCGCTACTTGATGACATATCC
>DATCIJ010000112.1:0-40797 GCA_036507855.1 Gemmatimonadaceae bacterium
GCCATGACGGCAAAAACTCCCTTCCGCCAACGCGCCATGCCGCTGCTCCCGACCGGAATGAGCTGCTCGCGGCCCAGGTAGTACGTGGTTTCCATGCGTCGCGTTCGCACGCCGGCCTCGACGCACCGGGCCCGGATTTCCTCGACGTTCGGCGTCTGCATGAACCCGTAGAACGCCTTCACCCGGTATATCCCGTTGGTCAGGTCCTCGATGATGACGCGCTCGGCTGCGGGAACCTCGGGCTCCGCCCTGACGATGATCGAGAGCAGAATCACCTGATTGTGAAGGACCTTGTTGTGCTTGAGATGATGGAGCAATACCACCGGTGTGCCCTCGGATTCCGAGGTCATGAAGACAGCGGTTCCCGGCACGCGAACGATCTTCGAACGCTCCAGGCTGTCGACGAACTCGGCAATGGGAAGCGAGCGCTCGGCGAGTATCGCGCGCAGGTGTTTTCGGCCGCGCTTCCACGTGGTCATCAGGATGAAAACACCAAGCGCAATGACGAGCGGCACCCAGCCCCCGGTGGGGATCTTGAGGAGATTCGCGGTGAAGAGCGCGAGGTCGATGCTGAGGAAGAACGCCAGGAAGACGCCAATCTGGAGTGAGCTCCACGAGAAACGCTCTCGCGCGATGGCGCAGAAGAGGATCGTGGTGATTGCCATCGTCCCGGTGACGGCCACGCCATAGGCGCCGCCGAGCGCGGTCGAAGAACGGAAGCCGAAGACGAGAAGCAGGGTCCCGACGGCCAGAGCCTTGTTGACCTCGGGGATGTAGATCTGACCGGCTTCCTGCTTCGACGTGTGGACAATCGTCACGCGCGGCGAGTATCCGAGCTGCACCGCCTGCTGCGTCAGCGAGAACGCTCCCGAGATCAACGCCTGTGACGCGACAATGGCCGCCAGCGTAGCGATGACAAGCATCGGGTAGAGGAACCAGGTCGGCACGAGACGGAAGAACGGATTGTCGACCGCGGTCGGCTCGGCGAGGAGCAGTGCCCCCTGCCCGAGGTAATTGAGCATCAGCGCAGGAAGGACCATGCCGAGCCATATCACGCGGATCGGGCGCGGGCCGAAATGCCCCATGTCGGCATACAGTGCTTCACCGCCGGTGACCACCAGGACGACCGCGCCTAACACCAGGAAGGATGCGAGGGGGTGGTCGGCGAAGAAGGCAACGGCGTACGTCGGGCTGAATGAGAGAAGGATCTCGGGGTGCAGCAAGATGCCTCGGATGCCCATCGCGGCGATGCCGAAGAACCAGAACAACATGATCCATCCAAATGCGCCGCCCACCTTGGCAGTGCCGTTGCTCTGGAAGTAGAAGAGCGCCGCGATGATCAGAGCAGCCAGGGCGATGATGATTTCCTGAGGCAGGCCGGGGGCCGCGACCTGGAGACCCTCCACCGCACCGAGCACGGAAATGGCCGGCGTGATGATGCCGTCGCCGTACATGAACGCGCCGCCGAACAGTCCGAGCATGATGAGGGCAGTGCGTCGGGTGAGACCCCCCTTCGGGGGTGCCCGCTGCAGCACCAGCGCCAGCAGGGCGAAGACTCCTCCCTCGCCATTGTTGTCCGCACGGAGGATGTATCCGACGTACTTGACCGTGATGATGAGGAGCAGCGACCAGATGATGAGCGACAGGACGCCATAGACGTTGGCGCTCGTCACGGCGAGGCCGTAGAGGGGTTTGAAGCACTCCTTGATCGCGTACAGCGGACTGGTGCCGATGTCCCCGTATACGACGCCTAACGCGGTGAAGGAGAGGACGAGGAGCCGCTTCCCGGTAGGATGCGCCTCGATATGCGGACGCAGTGGGGCGGCAACGTAATCAGACGTTGCCGCCATGCCGGTCCCGGTCGTGGTGGTCACGCTGGCGCTCCCGCCCTTGGCGGGATCGGCGTTCATGTGCTGGGGAGGTGGCTCAAGGGACCGGATTGGGATCGGTCAACTGATCCGGGGAAGAGCGCGTTGGCAGGCCCGGAAAAGCAGAATGGGCCGCCACTTGGCGGCCCACTCAATAATCGTGTGTGCGCTGCTCGCGGTAAAGCGACGTGGGTCCTGACGGGCTGACGCCCGGTCAGGCCCGGATTGCGCTAAGAGGGCTTCTTGCGCGACAGCTCCTCGATCTCAGCGGCGGCACTCTCGAGGATTCGCTTCAGCTCAGAAGCGATAGTTTTGTCGCCTGACTGCCACGGAACTGTCGTGTAAGTGGCGCGAGCAAGCCGTCCAAAAGCGCGATTTACGTCCATCATCGACTCGCTCAGGAAACTGGTTCCAAAGTCCTGAATGCGCTCGAAAATGTCCTCGACGGCGCTCTTATTCTCCTCCAGGTACTTCTCGCCCGCGGGCGTGATGGCGTAGACCTTCTTGCCACCTTCCTCAGGCGCGACGCTGGCGTAGCCCAGATCCTCGAGCAGGGCCAGCGTGGGGTACACCGTGCCGGCGCTGGGCGCATAGGTCCCGCCAAACCGCTCCTCCAGCTCCTTGATGATCTCGTAGCCGTGCCGTGGCTTTTCGGCCAGCAGCTTCAGGATGACGTACTTCAGGTCTCCCTGTTCGAAGACCCGGCCTCGGCGTGGGCCTCCTCGCCCGCGGCCGTGCCCTCCCCAGAACCAGGCTCCAGCGCCCGGGTCAAACCCCCAGCCCCACCCGCCACGCCCGGCTCCGTGCCGGTGGCCGCCACCGCAATGTCCGTCCATACAGATACCTCAAAGATATATCGTTGGCTTAAGATATATCGGACGATATAGCGGATAGCAAGGCATCAGGCATCAAGGCATGAAAGCGGTAGGCATCAGGCATCAAGATCAGGAGCGTGGGCTATCGGGCATCCCCTGCCATGCCCTCCCTTCCGGTTCTGTTGCCTGCTGCCTGTTGCCTCAAGGGCGAAAAAAAGGGAGCCCCCCCGTGGAAGGCCCCCTCCTTGGCGCTACGGCGCTGGAGCGCTACTCGTAGCGCAGGGCAGTGATCGGGTCCAGCGTTGCGGCTCTCCGAGCCGGCCAGACGCCGAACACCAGTCCTACGGCGGCCGAGAAGCCGAATGCCAGGCCGATCGACTGCGGCGCCACCTTGGTGGTCCAGTTGAAGGTGCGATTCAGGAACTCCGCGCCACCCATTCCCATCGCGATCCCGATGGCCCCACCCAGCAGGCAGAGCACGACCGCTTCGATGAGGAATTGGAACATGATGTTCCACCTGGTCGCGCCTAACGCCTTGCGCACGCCGATTTCGCGCGTGCGCTCGGTCACCGACACCAGCATGATGTTCATGATGCCGATGCCGCCGACGAGCAGGCTGACGGCGGCGATGCCCGCCAGCAGCAGCGTGAAGACCTGGGTGGTCTCGGCCAGGTTCGTGAGGAAGTCGGACTGATTCCGGATCTGGAAATTGTCGGGTCGATTGGCGCGCAACTTGTGTTCGCGCCGGAGGATCTTCTGGATGTCGGCCATGGCGAGCGGAATTCCTTCCTCATTCTTCGCCAGGACGCCGATTTCGTTCAGCCGGTCGTTCCCGAAGATGCGATAGCGCGCCGTTTGCAGTGGAATGAGCAACTGCTCGTCGGGATTGCCGAACCCGGTCCCCGATCCCTTCGAAGCCAGCACGCCGACCACGATGAACTGGATCCCGCGAATGCGGATCGGCTCTCCGATGATCGCTTCGGGGCTGGATACCTCGAGATTCGTCAGGACCGCCGGGCCCAGCACGGCCACCCGCTGCTTGGTCATGTCCTCGGCGGGCGTGAACATCCGCCCGAACTCTATCTTGTAGTTCCGGACTTCGAGATAGTTCGATGTAGTCCCGAGGGCTCGCACGTTGGTGTTCTTGTTCCTGAACTGCACCTGAAAATTGCGCGACATCTGCGGCTGAACCGCCGCGATGTTGTTGCCCCGTTCCTCAAGCGCCACGGCGTCCTTCATGGTGAGCGGTGCGCGGTCCGCCTCGGACGCGAAACCACCGCCCATGCGCTGCTGTCCGGGCTGAACGGTCAGCAGGGTAGTGCCCAGCGCCTTGATGCGGTCGTTCACCTGTTGCTGCGCGCCGTTGCCGAGCGCGATCATCGCGATGACGGCGCCCACGCCGATGACAATGCCGAGCATCGTGAGCATGGAGCGCAGCTTGTTGGCGCGGAGTGCGCCCAGCGCCACGGCGACGGTTTCACCGAACAGCATATCGACTCCTATTGACCGCGGCCGCGACCGCCGCCGCCGGCGCCGCCAGTGGGCACGCCAGGCATGCCGCCGCCAGTGCGTCCGCGCATACGAGCCAGGGCGGAGTCCCGCGACGCCTGCATCGCCAGCGCCGACAGGAGCAGCACCTGCTCGCCTTCCTGCAGGCCGCTGACCACCTCGGTGTAATCCAGGTCACTCATGCCGGCGCGAATCACGCGCGGGACGAATGAGTTGCCTGACGCGACATAGACGAGCGCGGGACGCGCCGTCTGGCGCCGTGGCGATGCCTGGCTTACCGGGACATCCATGCCTGCCAGCAGGGCCGCCGCGTTGCTGGCACCACGGCGCCCGCCGCGCCGGCCAGACGCGGCGGGGTTCTCGCCACCGCTCGCGACTGGCACGGCAGCGCCTGGCGTGTTCGCGCCGCCGGCAGTGCCGCCGCCCCGCCCGGTGCGACCTTCCGTACCGCCCTGGCGATCGCGTGCCTGGCACGCGCGGGCGACCAAGCCATCCAGACCGATGGACTTGTAGATGGAATCGGAGATCGCGCGCGACCGTTGCATGTCGATCTCGCCGCCCTGTACACGAGTCCGTAGTCCCTGCAGGGTCGTCTGCGCCATCGGCGCCTTGGCGAACGCATCGCGCACTCGCTGGCAGTCGGCGTCTGTAACGTCAGGCAGCTGGAATCCCTGGCGCCCTCCTTGGGCGCCGCTCTGGATCAACGCCACGTCGACATCGCCACGGGACTCGACGCCCGTGCCACCGCGGCCACCACGCCCGCTGTTGCCGTTGGCGCTGTTGCCATTTCCGTTCCCGTTGCCGTTAGGCAGTCCCATGCCGCCCCCACCCATCGCACGCATCTGCTCCTGCACGGCCGCGACCACGCTGTCCGGATCGAGTCCGACCAGCTTCGCCGTCGACGCGGCCTCGCGCGTCTGGCGGACGGCATCGTTCGGAACCGACAGGACGTCCTCGCGCCGTTCGACGAGGACGGTGACTTCGCCGTTCATGCCGGGCTTCAGCAAGCCTTCACGGTTGTCGAGTGTGACGAGCACCGGGAACATCGTGACCGATGACTGCACCACCGCCGACGGCTCGATCTTCTCGACGGTGCCGCCGAATGGACGGTCCGGGAACGCGTCCACCGTGACGGTGGCCGGCTGGCCGGGGATGACCGCGCCGATGTCGGTCTCATTGAACAACGCGCGCACCCTGACCTTGGTGAGGTCGGCCATCTTGAGGAGGATGGTCCCTCCGCTGGCGCTGTTCGTCGCTGACGCGATGACCTGGCCTAACGAGACGGGCTTCTCGATGATCGTGCCGGCAACCGGCGCGGACACGACCGCCTCCTCGACGCGCTGCTTGGCGATGTCGACGGCGGACCGGGACCGGATCTCGGCTGCCACGGAGTTCGCGTAGTCGAGCTGCGAGGCCTCGTACTCCTGCGCCGTGATGATCTTGTCCGCGAACATCTTGTCGTTGCGCTCTTTCTGCGCCTTCGACACGGCGAGCTTGGCCTGCGCCGCCGTGAGATCGGCCTCGGCCTGGGCCAATTGCTGGTTGACGTCGCGCGGGTCGAGCTGGATCAGCAACTGGCCCTTGGTGACCAGGGATCCGGTCTCGACGGTCATCTCGGTGATCTGTCCCGAGGACTTCGACTTCACCTCGATGACGTTGATCGGTTCGACCAGTCCCGAGGCAGTCGCCTCGGAGACGATGGTGCGGCGCGCAACGGCCGCCGTCTCGACGGGAATGGTCTGCTCTTTCTCACGACGGCAGGCGACGGAGGCCAGCAAAAGGGCAAGCACCAGTCGCGACCGGCCCCGGCGGCAATGCGCCGCATCAGGGCGGACGGTGGTAGGCATCGAAGTGTTCACGGTAGGGTGTAAGTCGTTGGTTACCTGATCTCGCGCCCGAGCAGCTGCTCCAGCTGCGCCTTGGCAATGCGCACCTGATAGCGGGCATTCACGAGGTTGAACCGGGCGCTGTTCAGCTGGGTCTGTGTCGTGAGCAGTTCCAGTTGGGTGGAAGCGCCGAGCTGGTAGCGCTGCTGCTGCACGCGGAGATCTTCCAGCGCGGCGACCAGCGACGCCTGCTGGATGGCGATGCGCGCCTGCGCCAACCGCAGCTGGCCGACGTACTGGACCAGTTGCTGCTGTGCGAGGAGTTCCGCATCACGAAGGGAAGCGCGGGCATTCATTTCGGTGATCTTGGCGCGCTGCACGGTCTCCTCGCGCGCCAGCCCGTTGAAGATCGGGACGCTCATCGAAAGCCCGAACGACTTGTTCTGCAGCGTCCGTCCCTGCCAGATCTGGAAGCTCGAGTCGGACATGTTGTTGGTGATTCCGTAGCTCGTCGAGAGCGTGGGTAAGTAATCGGTCCGCGTCGATCTCACGGAGGCGCTGGCCGCTGTGACGCTGGCCTGTGCTGATCGGAGCGCGGGTGAGGTTCCGAGGAATTGCACGAGTTCGGCGCTGTCCGCAGCGACCGGCGTCAGAACGGTGTCGGTTTCGGCGGCAGTGACGGTGAAAGCGACCCCCACCAGCCGTGTCAGGGCGGCGTTGGCGTTCTGCAGGTCGTTCTCAGCGCTGAGCACGGCGAGCTGCTGGTTGCCCACGGCGATGATGGCGCGGAGGGAGTCGGACCGCGTTGCTGCTCCGGCGGCGACTCTCGCGTTCGCTGCGCGGAGGTTCTGCTCTGCCTCGGCGAGGGCCGTCACTGCGGCTGCGCGGCTTTCCCGAGCCGCCAGCGCGGCGTAGTACTGCTGCGAGACCGAATACGCGATCGAAAACTCGGCGGCGACTTCATTGGCTTCGGCAGCGGCCACGTTTGCCCTGGCCACCCTGAGCTGGAAGTTCCGGTCTCCGCCGTCGAACAACACCCAGTTTGCCGAGAGCCTCCGGCTCCAGCTCCAGGGCGTGACGTTATTGCGGTTGACGATGTCGCCCTTGCTGTCGAACACCTGTCCGGCGTTCCATCCCGAGGACATGCTCCCGCTCAGCGTCGGAAGGAAGGCGGAAAGCCGGGTGCGGACCGTGGCTTCGTTGGCGTTGATCGCATTCCGTGCCGCAATGGTCTGCGGCGCGTTCCGCCGGGCGAGCTCGATCGCTTCGCTCAGCGTGATGGGGCGGACGGAACTCTGAGCCACCTGTGCCGAAAGCGCCGCCGGAAGGAGCGCGGCCAACAAATAGAAGTAACGCATCAGTTATCGTCGTCGCGAGTCTTGGTGTTGGCGCTCACATCCGCGAGCACCTTCTCGAACTCGGCGCGCTGCGCAGGAGTGAGCATGAGGCGGATCTCGTCGCGGGCGCGGCGCTTGACCGAATCGAGCGCCGGGCGCACGGTCGACATGATGACCTCGTACCGCTTGTGCCGGTCGTCGATGATGGAATCGAGACGTGCGCGCTGCGAGGCGTCGAGCTGCAAACGATCGGCGAGCGCGCCGCGGTCGGATTCGCGCCGGGCGATGCGTTCGCGCAGCATGACGCGATCCGCGGTGAACCCCAGCGCGCCGCCGACCACGACGGCGCCGAGGAGAAAGGTGATGGCGAGATTCTTGGACGGTTGCATGTCGCGCGCTCCTAGCGCGTGATGAGATAGCGCAGGGTGGCCTCGCGCCGGCTGGCACGCTCGCCGCCGGCGGACTCGATCATCGGCATTTCGCTCGGGGATTCGAGCAGCTCATGCCACGCGACAAGATCCTGGGCTTTCCGGGTCTGCCAGGCGGCAACGCCCGCGACCAGTAATGCGAGCGCGGCGGCTGCCAGGCCGGCACGGCTCCACTCGGTGAAGTACGACCACCATTCGCGCGTGCCCTCCGCCGTGATGCGCGCCATGATGCGGCGCTCGAGGAAGGTCCAATACGAGGTATCAGCCGGCCGGCTGTACTCGACGCGCAATGCGGCGTGCAACTCGTCGTCGCGAGGATCGCGGTCGTCGTCGTGCACGATGTTCATAAGTGGCTCCTGACTGGACCCAGTTCCTGGCGCAGCCGCGCCCGAGCGTGGTGAAGGTCGGACCGGGCCGTCCCTTCCGGGATGCCGAGCATACGTCCGATCTCCGAGTGCTTGAATCCTTCAATGTCATGCAGGACGATCACGGCGCGTTGGCGTTCGCCCAGCGTGGTCAGTGCGCGGCGCAGCCGCCGCCGCAGTTCATCGGCCTCGCCGGGATCGCGAAACGGCGATGCGATGGTGTCGGCGAGGGCATCGGCGTCGCGGACTTTCTTGCGACGTGTGATGTCGAGCGCGGCGTTCGCCACGATGCGATGCAGCCACGCACCGAACGCCTGGTCAGGCAGAAAGCGATCCAGCGCGCGATAGGCGTGGAGAAAACCCTCCTGAACCGCGTCCTCCGCGTCCTCGTGCGTGAGCACGATTGCCCGAGCCACCGCGTAAGCCCGCCGCTGATGCAGGCGCACCAGCTCCGCGAACGCCTCGGTCTCCCCGCGCTGTGCCGCGATGACCAGCGCATGCTCGCGCTCGCGCGGCGTGTCAGCAGACACGGCGCGTGCGCGAGCCGGCGCCCCAAGGGCATCCGGGCTGACAGGGAGGGCAATGGCGGTCACGATTGGGTTGCGTGGTGTCCTCCTCAGAACGCGCTCGTGGGGTGAATCGTTGATGGTGGGCTCGCTCACGCCGGTGTCGGCGCAAGGCCGCCGAGGCCCAGCAAGTCGGACCGCGACCGCATGGCATCGAGCACGAACTGGATGTGCTCCGGGAGGTCGATTCCGAGTGCCGCAGCACCTGAAACGATGTCCTCGCGATTGCAGCCCCGGGCGAATGCCTTGTCCTTCATCTTCTTTTGGACAGAGCGAACGTCCATGTCGTTAAGGCTGCGCGACGGACGGACCAAGGCAGTGGCGGTGATGAGGCCGGTCAGTTCGTCGATGGCGAACAACGCCTTGGCCATCAGCGTCTCGCGTGGCACGCCCGTGTAAGTGGCGTGGCCGAGGATGGCCCGGAGCACCGGCTCCTGAACCCCGCGTTCGCGCAGGATCCGGACACCCTCTGACGGGTGTTCGTGGTCCGGCGAGTGGGACTCGTTAGGCCAGCGCTCGTAGTCGAAATCATGCAGGAGCCCGGCCAGCCCCCATTCCTCGACGTCCTCACCAAAGCGCTCCGCGTACGCCCGCATGGCCCCTTCGACCGCCAGCATGTGCTTCCGCAGCGAATCACTGGCGGTGTACTCCTGCATCAACTCGAGCGCTTCCGATCGGGAGAGCATCAGTCCTGTTCCGGCGAGGAGTGGCTGGGTAGGGGCGTCGCGATGCCGGCGACGCCTTCGTAACCCGCAAAACTACACCCTCTTGCCCGGCTGCAACTGAGCGCCGTCACTTCCGCGGACTGTCGGCTCCGCGGGTGGTGTGAAACTCCCTCGCGATTCGTCCCAACCGTCGAGCCGCGATGCTGAGGGAAGGCGTGGGGGCGACCAGATAGCTCACCCGCGCTTCCTGGAAGATCGGCAGGTCGGCCGTGCTGTCGCCGATGTAGTCGAACTCATTGCATCCCAATGATTTGCGGATTTGTACCGCCTTCTGCCTCCCCTTCGCGTTCGTTCCCCCGTCGGTGGCGACCATGCCATCGAAGAGCCCGAGATGGGCCACGACGGCCTCAGCGACCAATCGATGAGCGGCGGTCGTGAGGATGATCCGTCGTCCTCGGGTTCGTTCCTCCTGGAGGAAAGCCAGCACCTCTGGACGAAAGACCAGGCTGGCCGGGTCAGGCACGTATCGCCTGGCGATGTAAGCCTTGAGGGCCGGGCGCCCCCCCCTCAGGAGGAGGAAGGGAAGAGCAAGGAGCGTCCACGGTGACCGACGCGCGAGATACCGGACCGACATCACCAGCGTGTCGCCCTCTATCAGGGTGCCGTCCAGGTCGACGCAGAGCGGTGGCTCGAGGGGAGGAGCCTTGGTCATCTGGGTCCCGGCCGGTGCCGCGGTCGGCGTCCCCCGTTACTTCGACGACTCGGCGTGCGCCTCGCTTCCCTCGAACTTCGCGTTGGTCAGCTTGACGATCGTGAAGGCAAACACGAAGAGGATGATGCTGGTGACGATCATCCCGACGAAGGCCGTGCGCTTATCCGAAGGTTCGAGTTCCGACATTTCAGGCTTGAGGGAGAGGGTCAGGCAACGCGTGCGGATGTCAGTTCATCATTCTGCCGGATCAGCGGGATGACGTCGAGTCCCTCGGTAACGCGACCGAAGACGGTGTGGACCCCGTTGAGGTGGCGTGAATTGGCCTCATTCAGCACGACGAAGAACTGGCTGCCGCCAGTGTCCTTGCCGGCATGGGCCATGGAAAGCGCGCCAACGGCGTGCTTGTGCGGGTTGCCGGCGGTCTCGCACTTGATCTTGTAGCCCGGACCGCCGGTTCCGACGGGGCCTTTCGCGTGCTCTCCGCCTCTTGAATACGGATCCCCGCCCTGGACCACGAAATCGGGGATCACGCGGTGAAATCGCGTCCCATCATAGTACCCGCTGTTCGCGAGCTTCTCGAAATTGGCCACGGTATTCGGAGCCTCGTTGTCGTACAGCTCCGCTACCAGAGTGCCCTTGGACGTAACCAGCGTTGCTTTTTTCATCGACGGCGGGGAATGGGACCGTGTGACCCGCCGGCGGAACCCGCCGGCGGCGGGGACAATCTAGCCCGCGGACCTCAAGGGAGAAAATGACCCTCAGGCGAGGTTGGCGCTGGGGCAGATTTCCGCGAGCACGCACTCGCTGCAGCGCGGCCGCCGGGCATCGCAGACGCGGCGACCGTGCCAGATGAGCAGGTGAGAAAGGAGCGTCCAGCGATCCCGCTCGAACAGCTCCATCAGCACGCGCTCGATCTTTTCGGGGTCGGTTTCATTCGTTAGGCCCAGCCGCGCCGCGAGTCGCTGGACGTGCGTATCGACGACGACACCCTCGTGGATCCCGCAGGCGTTTCCGAGGACCACGTTGGCGGTCTTTCGTCCGACGCCCGGGAGTCGAACAAGATCCTCCATGGAGGCCGGCACCTGGCCGCCGTGCCGTCCGACGACGGCGCCGGCCATGGCAATCAGGTTCCGGGCCTTGTTGCGGAAGAAGCCCGTGCTGCGGATGATCTCCTCGACATCCTCCTGCCGTGCCGCCGCGAGCGCCGACGGGGCCGGGTACCTCTGGAACAACACCGGCGTGACCATGTTGACACGCCGATCGGTGCACTGCGCGCTCAGGATGGTCGCCACGAGGAGTTGAAACGCGTTCTGATAGTCCAGCTCGCAGTGGGCGTCGGGGTAGAGTGTCGATAGCCCTTCGAACACCTCGGTCGCGTGCGCTCGAAGCCGCGCCGGATCAACTCGGCGCGTCGTCTTGGCGCGTTTTTTTGCTGCCTTACGCGTGGTGGGGATTGCGACTTTTTTGTTGGACCGGCGCATCTTTGATGTTGGGGGGCCCGGCCGAGTGCGTGGCGTCGCGGCCTTGTCGCGCCGAGCCGCTTTTGGCCGGCGCTGCGATAGAGGCTGCCGCGGCCCCTGCCCCTTACGAGCCATTTCGAGCGGCGCGCACCTCCCCCGCCTCCCGACGTGACCGCGCAAATCGCAGGACATCGTCGGCGCCCCGCGTGTTCAGAACGTCGCCGGCTTCCAGCCACCCCTTCCGGGCGATGCAGATCCCGAAATCGAGGTACGACAGTCCATCCGGTGAGTGGGCGTCAGGGCCCACCTCGATCGTCACGCCGCGCTTTCGTGCGATCTGAAGCCAGCGCCAATCGAGATCGAGGCGGTGTGGATCGCAATTCAGCTCGAGCGCGACACCTTGCTCAGCGGCGAACTCCATGATGGCATCCATGTTGATGGAAAACGGTTCGCGGGCCAGCAGCAATCGACCCGTTGGATGGCCGACAATCGTCAGGCGCGGGTCGTTCATCGCCTTGAGGATTCGCTCGGTCATTTGCGTCATGCCCATGCTGAACCGGGAGTGAACCGAGCCTATCACGTAATCGAAGCGGTCGAGCAGATCGTCGGCATAGTCGACGGTTCCATCGGCAAGAATGTCGGCCTCGATGCCCTTCAGGACGCGGAACCCGTCGAAGTCCTGGTTCAGCCGGTCGATCTCATCATGCTGGCGAAGGACGGCATCGCGATCGAGACCGCCGGCGTATGAAGCCGATTGCGAGTGGTCCGAAATGCCCAGGTAAGACCAGCCGCGGGCCTGCGCCGCCTGGGCCATTTGCAGGATAGTCGTCGTCCCGTCCGAGTAGTTCGAATGGCAATGCAGTGCGCCGCGAAGGTCCTCCAGTGCAATCAGCGCCGGGAGCGTTCCATCCGTCGCGGCCTCCACCTCACCACGATTCTCGCGCAGCTCCGGGGGAACCCAGGCCAGGCCGGCGCTCCGGTACAGGGTCTCTTCGTCGGCGTCGGCAACGACCTTGCCCTGGGCGTCAAGAAGCCGGTCTTCGCGAATGGCGAAACCCCGCGCACGAAGCCGATCGATCACCAGGTCGCAGTGTTCCTTGCTCCCGATGGCTCGCCAGAGCGCGATGGGAAACGACGCGTCGGCCACGCAGTGGAGGTCGGCACGCACGCCATTGATCAGGCGGAGCGTGAGAGATGGTCCGCTGCCGCCGATCACCTCCTGCACACCGGGAACCCTCGTGACAGCGGTCGACACGTCGGGTATCGCTCCCGAACAGCCGGCGACGAGGTCAATGTCGCGTACGATTTCGGCGGTGCGACGCAGCGAACCGGCGATTTCAATGCGCGTAACGCCGACGAGTTTCCCGATGGTTCGCCGGAGGCGGTTTCCTTCCGCCGCCGCGACCGAATGGAGCAATTGTCCGGACGTCTCTCGAAGTACGGCGATGCCGCGCAGGATCTTCGCGGCGGTCTTCTCACCGAAGCCGGAGAGGCTGGCAACGCGGCCGTCGCGCGCGGCGGCTTCGAGATCGGCGACGGTTTCGAGGCCGAGTCCCGTGTGAATGCGATGGATCCTGGCTGGACCGAGTCCCGGGATGCGGAGCATTTCGACCAACCCTTCGGGCGTCGTTTCCCGCAACTGATCGAGGTACTCGGAATCGCCCGTCTCGACGAGATCGGCGAGTACCGCGAAGGTCGTCGATCCTATCCCGGGCAGATCAGCGATCGCCTTCGAACGTACCAGTGGCGCGATGTCTTCGTCCTCGAGGCCCTGAACGGTGCGGGCAGCGGTCGCAAAGGCCCGGGACTTGAACGGGTTTTCGCCG
Organism: Gemmatimonadaceae bacterium; assembly: GCA_036507855.1. Taxonomy (GTDB): domain Bacteria; phylum Gemmatimonadota; class Gemmatimonadetes; order Gemmatimonadales; family Gemmatimonadaceae; genus JABWBJ01. The sequence continues at coordinate 13,378 of DATCIJ010000112.1, forward strand.
CGGACCTCAAGGAGCAACGCGATTTCATTCAGCCGATGTGCGGCGACCTGCGGATCCATGGTGCGAGGGCAGAGGGCAAAACGCAAAGGGCAAAGGGTGTGCTGATTGCCCTTCGCCCATAGCCTTCGCCTTCAATATAGCCCGACGCTCCGCGCGCTCAGTTTGGCACGCCGGCGTAAACCCGCAGTTGCCCAACCATGTCGTGGAGCCGCTGTTCCGTATTGGCGATCTCGGTCGCGGCCTCGTCGACATCCAGGAGGCCCGCCCGCATGGAGGTGGCCACCTTGTTCAGGTAGCGAATCTGCGCCAGGACTTCCTGCGTCAACTGGCGGAGTCCGCTGTAACGGCGGCGTTCGGAAACAGCGCGGCGGTGCCGGAGAGTGAGGTCGTGATTGCTCAGTGCGCGCGCGGCGTCCCGAATGTCCTCCCGCGTGCGCCCCGGGATGGTACCGTGGTCGCGGATCCCTTCATCCTCTTCCCACTCCGAGTCACGGAACAGGAGATGTCCAACGTGCTCGATTCCGTCGAAGTCGACTCGCACTGTCACGCTGTACGTGTGCCCGTCGATGTCGGTCGTGGTGACGAACAGCTCCTCGTCATCCTCTGTGATGTTCGGCATCGTGCCACCTGATGGTCAGGTCGTTTCCGCGAGGTACTGCTCGATGGCTCCGAAGAGCGCGTCAGGTTGTTCCACGTACGGTACGTGTCCGCTTCGTTCTAGGACGAGCAACCGAGCTCTCAGGGCACCAGCCGCGCGCTCGGTCGACTCGAGCGGGATCGGGTCATGCCGCCCATAGATGAAGAACGACGGGATCTGCAGGTTTCCCAGGTCGGGGATGACGTCGAAGTCGCCGAGACTCTCCCAGACGGACTGCTGGACCTTGGCCGTCACTCGAAAGGGAGTCAGGTCCGCCGCCGACTGCGGTTGGGCGAAGTAAGGCGCCACGCCCAGCTCGAACTGGCGCTTGCGCCAGGCATCCGGATCGCGCTCACGCAACCCGGATTCGGCCAGGTCCTCACGAAGCTCGCGAATCGCCTCGCTCCGCTGCCGTCGGGCGAATTCATCCTCGAAGGCTTGCCGGAAAGGGCGTGAGAGGGGTGCGGGGTCCACGATCACCATGCGTTTTGGCGTCGGGAGGTCGCCATGCCGGTGTGACTCGATGGCGTAAAGCAGCGCGAGCAGGCCTCCCCACGAGTAGCCAAGGATCGTCAGCGGCTCGACGTGAAGCTCGCGGACGACGTGCGACAAGTCCTGGACATGGTGCTGCCAACCAACCGGATCGGCGCCGGTCTCGCGCGACTGCCCTCCGCCTCGCTGATCGTAGAAGATCAACCGATGACGGCCGCTGAGTCGCAGGAACTGCGGGAGCAGATAGTCGTGGTGGGCTCCCGGACCGCCGTGGAGGACCAGGATTCTGGGCGCGGCCTCGGGGCCATAAGCACACCAGTACAGCGGAACGGCGGTGGTGACCGTGCGTCCAGAGGCGACCGGGGGAGGAATTGGAGGCGTCATCGGGCTGGGCAATGTGTGTGGCGGGGAATCGAATCGCCGGGCGGCTGGGGCTCCGCTGGCCGACCGATGTCGCGTCCGGGTATCTTCGCGCAGGACTTTACAGGCGAAGGAGGCGTAATGCGACAAGCGGTTTTTGGCGTGATCGCCCTGGTGTTCGCTGCCCAGGCCGGTGCGGCGCAGGCGGACCCTGATCGTGCCGTCGGAGGCGCAGGAATCCAGGTAAAAGGGTGGCAGGGTCGAACGGACCGTGCGGAACAGAAGATAGCCGACGTGAAGTTCGTCCAGATGGGGACAGGCTATCACCTGACCGGCGGACCGCACGCAATAGTCTGGAATAGCGAGCACAAGGCGACCGGCGACTACACGGTCAAGGCGCGGATGACGAAGACGCCGCAGAGCACGTCGACGCACGAGGAATCGTACGGTGTCTTCATCGGTGGATCCGACCTGAATGGACCGAAGCAGAACTACCTGTATTGCGTCGTGTTCGGCACCGGGAACGTGATGGTGCGGCATCGTGATGGCGGCGACACGCACACCCTGCTCGGCAAGACGACGAATGCGGTCGCCTCGAAAATGGGAGAACGCGGCGCGACCGACGAAATCGCGATGTGGGTGAAGGGCGGCCGGGTCGGATGCTCGGTGAACGGAACAGAGGTCTTTTCCGCGGCCGCTGCGGACGTGATTGGTCCGGGAAAGCTGGTCTCTACGGACGGCGTGTTCGGGCTCAGGGCGAGCCACAACCTGGATATTCACATCGAAGGGCCGACGGTCACAAAGAACTGAGCGGTCAGCGGCCCGCGCGGGCGTTTCCCAGGGCGGGTGTGGCGCGTCTCCTGTCATCAGGCAGTACGCCATCACCCGCTCCCCATTCCATGGAAGACGTTTCGCCGTTTGTCACACACTTTTCGCGATTGGTGTGGTTGCTGGTCCATCGGCCTAACGAGCAGGATGGACAGAAGGAGGAACTCCGCCGGTCATTGATGCAGCTGTCGGCGCAGCCGCAGTCGGTGGTGCTGCGGGACGTTTCGTTTGCAATGGCTGGCCTTCAGGATGACGAGATGGAAGAAGCGGCCGGTGTCCGTGAGCTGGCGGCTCGCATGGCGGCGCACTCGGTGCGCATGCTGGAGTTCGAGGCGGCCGTGCCGGTGCGGGAAGTCCTGGATATGGCGAAAGCGCTCGCATCGGATCCCATCCACGACGATGAGGGCGCGGAATTTGACGAGAAAGTCCTGAACCTCTTTCTCACTGGCGTTACGACGCATCTCGGTGTGTCAGGATTCGTGAGGCAGCCGACACCCGGCCTGCTCCCCGCCGTTGCCAGCCCGCGGCGAACGCCGCACTCCGAGATGGCCGTGTCGGGGAAACCGCCGGTGCCTCCTGGGCGCACTGAGCGTGCCGCCGCGATCGCCCGCGCCGCCAAGGAGTCGCAGTTAATGATGCAGGCGCAGCTCATGCGCGTCGCGGGCCGCGATGAAACGGTAGGCGACATGCTGGAGCGGCTTGATCGGGCCGTCGACTCGACCGGCGCGTCGACCATTGTGGAGGACGTGACCCGCGCCGCTGAGGACCTCGCGGGTCAGAACCGGTGGGAAGATGTCGTGCACGTGCTGGACCGCCTGCACCTGCATCATGAACGGCTGCACGATGGCGACGAGAAGCGCGCGTTCCTGATGGGGATTCGTCGCCTCCAGCGTCCGACGATCCTCCAGGGCGTGGCGCGCCTCATTCCGTCTCAGCGCGAACTGCGTGACACATGCACGCGATTGCTGACACAAGCCGGAGAGACCGGCGCGGACGTGCTGATCGACAACCTGATCGTCAGCGAAGCAGCCGGGGAACGCCGAGCCTATCTGGACGCGCTCCAGCAGTGCCCGGCGGCTGTACACTCCGTGCTCCACCTTCTGAGTGATGATCGGTGGTACGTCGTTCGAAACGCGGCGGCGCTGATTGGTGAATTGGGTCACACGGAAGCCGACCGGCGCCTGGCGGAGCTCATGGCGCACCGCGATTCTCGGGTTCGTCGAGCCGCGGCGGTTGCGCTGGGCAAGCTGGGGACCTCGCGAGCGCTCCTGGCATTGCTGCAGGGCCTCCATGACACGTCGCCGGACGTGAGAGTGCAGGCCGTGCAGGCGATTGCCTCGGCGCGGAATCCACGGGCGGTTCCATGGATCATCGAGGCCCTCGACCACGAGCAGGATCTCGACGTCCAGGCCGCGCTCTTCTCTGCCCTCGGGGCGGTGCCGACGGAAGACGGCGTGGCCAGGCTGGTCCGCGCGGCTGAAGCCGGCGGCATGCTGGTGCGAAAGCCGGCTGCGCTCCGCCTGCGCGCCATTGAGGCGCTGGCTGAAGCTGGAACGCCCTCGGCGCGCCAGGCCCTGCAGAGCCTTCTGTCCGATCGCGATCGCGAGATTCGCGCGGCGGTCGAGCAGGCGGCTGGCCGGATGAGCGCGTGATCCAGCGCAACGCGCAAAGCGCAAAGCGCAGCAGGATGACCTAACGATTCGTGAAATCGGTCTCCGGAGTGACCGACCGACAGGCCTCGGCGATCAGCGTCGCCGCGCGGTCGATGTCCTCGAGGCTCACGAGTTCGCTCGGCGAATGCATGTAGCGGTTGGGAATTGAAACGAGCGCCGTGGCGATCCCTTCCCGGGCGAGATGGATGAAGTCGGCGTCCGTACTGGTTCCCCGGCCCGCGGCCTCGACGCTGAAAGGCATCTCGAGGCGCCTGGCGGCGTCGCGAAGGATCCGGAACGCCACCGGAGAAATGACGGAACCCCTCGAAAGGACCGGGCCCCCGCCGATGCGATGATCGCCGGAGTCCTTCTTCTCGGCCGTTGGGTGGTCAGTGGCGTGAGTGACATCGACCGCGATGGCCATGGTGGGTCCGAGGCGGCCCGCGGCGATCAGCGCGCCACCGCCGTGGAATCCAATCTCCTCCTGTGTCGTCGCCACCGCGGCGACGGCGCCAACCCCGGGGCGCTCGCGGTAGCGCCGCAGGGCTTCGAGGACCACAAAGGCGCCAATCCGATCGTCGATGGCGCGCGAGGCGAGACGGCCGTTAGGCAGTTCGATCACCCGCGTGTCAATGACGCCAGGGTCGCCCACGGCAAGTCGCTCCTCGGCTTCGGCTCGCGAGGCCGCCCCGATGTCCACCCAAAGGTCCTCGAACTTGACGGGCTTGTCCCGATCCTCGCGCTTGATGAGGTGTATCGGCTTCCGTCCGACCACGCCAATCACGTCGCCGTCCTGCCCCACGAAGCGTATCCGCTGGCCAACGAGCACCTGCGGATCCCATCCGCCGATCGGCCCGATCCACGCGAATCCTTCATCGTCGATCCACGTGACAATGACCCCGATCTCGTCGATGTGGCCCGCGAGCATCACCGTGACCGGCGCACCGCCGTTGACGATGGCGACGCTGTTTCCGGCCACGTCATTCGTGACAGCCGAGAGTTTGCGCGCCTCTTCCTGCCAGACTCGCGCGGCTGGGGACTCGAACCCGCTGGGTCCGGGAGCGTCGAGGAGTTTCTTGAGGAATGTGACTGACTCGGTGGAAAGCATGCGTTGGAGGTCCGAGGTCGGAGGTCAGGGTTCGGAGCAAGGGCACACACTGAACCCGATGCGTCAGGGCAAAACCTGAAGGGCGTCACGGGGCGAGGGATTGCCGAACAGCGCTGGATGAAGAATCCTCGCCAGTACTTCAATTCCGTGAACAACGCCGGGGCCGGGGCTCGACGTCAGGCGATTCGCGTCAATCGCCCACACCCGCATCGAGCGCATCCAGGTGAACGCTTCGTTCCCGGCCAGTGCCTTCGTCTCGCGCACGGTCGCTTCGAGGTCGTACCCGCATGGCGCGATCACGACGACCTCTGGTTTGCTGCTGAGGATTTCAGCCCTGCCGATGCGTTGAGAAGCCTCGCCGCTCTTGCCGAGCAGTTCATGACCGCCGGCGCGCCGCACCATATCGGGCACCCAGTGGCCGGCGCTGAATGCGGGTTCGGTCCACTCCAGCACCAACACGCTGGGTCTCGGCGCCTTCTGTGCCTTGAGTCGCCGATGAATCAGCCCGACCCGGTTCTTCATTCCGGCCACGAGTTCCTCGGACTCATCCTGGACGTCGAGCGCGCTCCCGACAGTGACGATGTCGGTGAAGACCCCCTCCACGCTGTTGGCGCCGAGAGTGGCGACCCTCGGCGGCGGACGCATTCTGGACGCCGCCGCTCTCGCGTCTCCTTCACGAACGGCGCAGACATCGCAGACGGACTGCGTGAGGACGACATCGGGACGCTGCGCGCTGAGCAGTGCTTCGTCGAGCTCGAAGAGCGGCGCTCCCGCGGACGACAGATCGCTGACTTGCGTGTCGATGCCCGAAGCGCCGGTGGCGGTGACCCTGCTGCGCGTCACTCTCGGAATCTCTGTCAGCCGAGATGGCAACGTGCAGGCGTGCGTCACCGCCACCAGCTGGTCACCGGCGCCGAGTGCGATCACGATGTCGGTCGCGGCCGGCAGCAGGGCCGCCACGCGCATCAGCGATTCACCGGCGGTGGGAAGGCGACAAATGCCAGCGTCAGAGCGGTAACACCGGCGACGTACCAGCCGGCATACGCGGTCAGGAAGAAGATCGCGCCACCGAACAGCGCCAGTGTCTCACCGAGCGTCCAGGCGACGATTGCCACCGTGCTGGCTCGAGCCGGATTCTCTGTGTCCCGGAACTTCAGGAACAGAACGACGAGCCCCACGCCGACCGCGACCCAGGCGATCCGCGCGATTCCGGAAAGCTGGTCAACCAGTGTGGGGTCAGGCGCCGCCCAGTCCGGGGTCCGTGTGAGGAACCACGATACGCCCCCGAACAGGAGCACCCCACCCATCATCGCAATGCGAATCGCGCGGAGCGGAGTCACTGAATCGGCTTCTGGAAGACCGCGCGACCGCCGAGGTACGTGGCCAGCACATTCGTTCCAAGGATCAATTCCGGTGGCACGCGCATGATGTCCTGATCGAGCACCACGAAGTCCGCCAGCTTTCCCGGTGCGAGCGATCCGACTTCTTCTTCCATGAAGCCGGCGAATGCCGCCCAGATGGTCATCGACTTCAACGCTTCGTCGCGTGTCATCCGTTGCTCGGGATACCAGCCGCCGGCTGGCCAACCGCGCGCATCCTGTCGCGAGACCGATGCCATGAACGAGATGAGCGGGTTGGTTCGCTCAACGGGCAGGTCGCTTCCGTTGGCGATGATGACGCCGGTGTTGAGCAACGAGCGCCAGGCGTAGGCGCCCAGCACGCGCGTGGGGCCGAGACGGTTCACGGCCCAGTACATGTCGCTCGTCTGGTGACTGGCCTGCATGGACGGAATGACGCCAAGCTGCGCGAATCGCGGCACGTCATCGGGGTGAATGATCTGGGCGTGCTCGATGCGGAACCGATGGTCGGCGAAGGGAACCAGCGTGAGGGCCTCGGCGAATTCATCGAGCACCGTACGATTGGCGCGGTCGCCGATGGCGTGCACGTTCACCTGGAAACCGCCGCGGAGCGCCTTCACCGAGACGTCGCGAACGCGTCCGGGCGGGACGAGCGACAGTCCAGTGTTCTTCGGATCGTCGGCGTACGGTTCGATGAGTGCGGCCCCACGGGACCCCAGCGCGCCATCGGCGGAGATCTTGATCGCCTTGATCCAGAGGCGGCCGTCATAGAGGCCGGACTGTGGCCCGCGCTGGAGGAAGTGGTTGATGGCCTCGTCGTTGTTCGCGACCATGACGTAGTCGCGAATGTTGAAGCGTCCCTCCCGAGCGACTTCCTCGTACAGGTCGATGGTCGCGCGGCCGACACCGGCGTCGTGGACGCTGGTAAGGCCCCATCGGTTCATCTCTGCGATGGCGGCCTGCACGGCCGTCTTCGTCTGTTCCTTCGTGGCAGGCGGCACGTGGCGGTTCACGAGACCCATGGCGGCGTCGACAAGGACGCCGGTCGGCGTTCCGTCGGCTGCGCGCTCGAGGCGACCACCTGACGGGTCCTGCGTCTGCGCATTGACTCCGGCGGCTCGCATCGCGGCCGCATTTGCCAGCGTCGCGTGGCCGTCGATTCTGGTGAGCACCACGGGGTGGTTGGGCACCGCGCGAGAAAGCGCGTCGTGCGTCGGGAATCGGGTGTCACCCCAGTCGTTCTGATCCCAGCCGCGACCCAGGATCCACGCTCCGGCCGGCGTCTCCTTTGCCCGCGCGGCGACGCGTGACACCACCTCAACGTAGGAGGTCGTGCCGACGAGGTCTACGTTGCGCAGGGAGTTGCCCAGGTTGAGCAGGTGCACGTGCGCGTCGATCATGCCCGGGATCACTGTTCGTCCGTTCAGGTCGAGCACCTGGGTGTTCGGACCGCGCAGCGTCATGATGCCGCGCTGCGGTCCCGCGGCCACGACGCGCCCGTCACGAATGGCCATGGCCTCTACGATGGGCCGGTTCTCGTCGACCGTGTAGATGCGGGCATTCGTGACGATGAGGTCGGCCGCCTGCGCGGTCACGAGGCGCGGCGTGACGGCGGGAAGGGCCGTCAGGATGAGTGCGAGGGCGAGGCGACGGGTCGTCATGATGGGATGAGCGAGGCGTTTCGGGCGGTGTCGAGTATGCACGATGGCGACGCCATCAATCAATGGTGCAATCCGCCATGCGGTCGAGGCACCGCACTCGTGCTAGACTTCGGCTCTCAACCACCCAGTGCACTTGAATCGTCAAATCCTTCCGCTTGTCCTGCTTGCGGCGATCGCGGCCGCGTCGTTGTCGCCGTCGAGGACTGCTTTGGCGCAGCGCACCGAGCGGGCGCCGGCGGCGCCGGTTTCGGCGCCAATTACGAATGTACGGTACGCCGTCACGTTCGATCAGTCGACGGCGAAGACCCGCAGCCTGCGGGTTTCCATGACATTCAGCGTGGCCGGCAATGACCCGGTACTGCTTTCTTTGCCGGCGTGGACGCCTGGCGCCTACGAAATCTCCGACTTCGTGCGGAAGGTGACCGGCTTCACCGTGACCGGCGAAGGTGGCACGCCGCGCTGGGACAAGGCCGATCCAGACACGTGGCGAGTGGTGCCCAACGGCTCGCGCACCCTGTCGCTGTCATTTTCGTATACCGCCGACTCGATGGACAACGCGATGGCGTGGTCGACGCTCGACTTCGCGTTCTTCAACGGGACGAACGTGATGCCATATCCCGAGGGTCGCCCCACGGATTTCCCGGCGACGGTCACCGTCAGCACGGAAGCGAACTGGCTCGTGGCCACGGGCATGACGCCAGGCGCCGCGCCGCGCACGTGGACGGCGCGCAACTACCACGACCTGGTGGACATGCCGTTCTTCATCGGGCCGCTCGACGTCGACAGCGCGCTGGTGGGCGAGACCATGTTCCGCACGGTGACGTATCCGCGTGGGATCCTGAGCGGCGCGGCCCGCGAGAAGTTCTGGGATGCCGTGAAGAAGATGGTGCCACCGATGGTGAAGGTGTTTGGCGAAATGCCGGTGCGCAGCTATGACAACCTCATGGTCTTTGATTCGTCGACGGGCGGGGCGTCGGCGCTCGAGCACCAGAACTCGCACGTGGGGATCTACTCGCCGTTCATCATCGACCATGAGTTTTTCCCATCGATCACCGCGCACGAGATCTTCCATCTCTGGAACGTGAAGCGAATGCGTCCGGCGGACATGACGCCGTACCGCTATGACCGGCCGCAGCCGACCACGTGGTTGTGGGTGAGCGAGGGAGTCACCGACTACTATGCCGATCTCGTGCAGTTGCGCGGCGGCGTAATCGACTCGGCGCATCTTCTCCGCCTGGTGACCGGCAAGATCGGCGAGGTGGCCGAGGCGCCGACGGTGGCGCTCGAGGACGCGTCGCTCTCGTCGTGGACGCGGCCGACGGACGGCACGCAATACATCTACTATCCGAAGGGATCCCTGGCTGGCTTCATGCTCGACATCATGATCCGCGACGCCAGCAACAACGCGCGGTCGCTCGACACCGTGATGCGCGACGTGTACCAGTCGACGTTCAAGGCCGGGCGGGGATTCACGTCGCAGGATTGGTGGGGTGCCGTCACGCGCGCCGCTGGCGGCCGGTCGTTCGCGGACTTCAACACCCGTTATGTCGATGGACGAGAACCGTTCCCGTGGTCGACCGTGCTGCCGCTCGCCGGGCTGCGACTGAACGTGGACTCGATTCGTCAGCCGTGGATTGGTGTCTCGACGAACGTCGACTCCGGCGGCGTGAAGGTGATGGAGGTCGAGCCGGAAGGCGCGGCGCGCGTCGCCGGCGTGCAGGTCGGCGATTATCTGGTGCGCGTCGGCGACATCGCGGTGTCGGACCCGGACTTCGGAGCGCGCTACCGCGCTCGTTATGCGCGGAGCGATGGGGAAACGGTGCCGCTGGTGGTGCGCCGAGAGGGCGAGGAGCGCACGCTGATCCTTCCGGTGAGGAACCGTCTGCACACGGTCGAAACGATCGTGTTCGACCGGAATGCCTCCCCGAAAGCCCTGCGGATCAGGGCGGGTCTACTGAAAGGCGAAACGTCGGGGTCGTGATTGGGGACTGGGTACCGGGTACTGGGGACTGGAGATCCGAGCCGGTACCAAGTCCCCGGTACCCGTTACTCCGAGGACTCGAGCGCCTTCCTGAGCAACACGATCTGGCCCGCGTGATACGCGCTGTGCTGCGCGAGGCCACTCAATAGCGCGCGATAGGAGACCGGGCCCGAGACATCGTTCCGATTCTTCGGGTCGAACGCTTGGTCGAGGCGAGCGGGATCGAATCCGGCGACCGTCTCCATGAGTTCAGCCTGACGGCGCGCCAGGCGAGCGCGCACCTCGGCCCAGGCGGCCTGGTCAACCGTTGTTGCACGCGACGGGAAGTCGCCGTCGGCGGGGTTTCCCGGAGGCTTCCCCTGGAGACGGGATGTCGTTTCGCCGATCCAGGCGGCGATGTGATGCGTCAGCTCGTAGATCGAATGGGAATTCGGGAGAGGACGTGCCGCCGCCTGCAGTGCCGACACGTCGCTGAGAGCCTCCAGGACGGACGGGCCGTGCCAGGCGTTTCCCTCGTAGATACGGCGCAGATCTCCGAGTAGTGGTTCGATCATATGCGGTGAGCGGGCAGCGGGTCGCGGGCAGCGGGCCGGGTCATCACATCTTCGGATTGCAGGCCTTCGGCGTGGGGGCAGCGTTAGGTTTCGCGACTCGCGCGTCGACAACGGTCGCGCCGTACCAGGCGATCCGTTCCGCGTCGCGAACGGCCGGCCCGCGGACGGGCTCACGCATGAGTGCTTCGACCTCATCGGCCTCACGCGCCACGCAGGACACCCACTTCACGCCGTCCTCGGTAACGATGTAGTCGTCCTCGATCCGAACGCCGGTGTTGGCGTACTTGCGCACCGCCGGAGCGATCTTCGCCAGCAGCGCTTCGTTGCCGGCCTTCGGGATGATGTCGAGCAGTTCCTGACGGACGTAAATGCCGGGCTCGATGCTGTACGCGCTGCCCACTCCGACGCCGTCGCGGTCCTTCTGGTCCGGATCGTGTACCGCGAGTCCGATGCCGTGGCCAAGGCCGTGCATGTAGTAGAGTGAGGCCTGCGAACACTGTCGGGGGCGCTGCTCGTTGCCGCACTCATACGTGGCGGTTGGCGACTCGATGAGGCCCAGGCGGGCCAGCCCTTCGGAGATGACCGTCGATGCCGCGCGGCTCACGTCTCGCCAGGCAGCGCCGGGCTTGGCGACGCGTTCCGCCGCGGCCTGTGCGTCCCGCACGATCTGGTAGACCTCACGCTGCTCCGGCGTGAACCGGCCACTCACCGGGAGGGTGCGGGTCACGTCAGCAGCGTAGCCACCGAACGAGGCGGCGGCATCGATCAGGAGCAGGTCGCCCGCCTTCATGTAGCGATCGTCGCGATTGTAGTGGAGGACCGTGCTGTTTGGCCCGGAGCCGACGATGGACGCGTAGGCGGGGCGGTCCGCGCCATAGCGGCGGAACGTGTACTCGATCAACGCCTGGATCTCGAACTCATTCATCCCGGGTTCGAGCGCGCGCGCCGCCTCGGCGTGCGCCTCCATGCTGATGGCCGCGGCGCGCTGAATGAGGTCCAGCTCCGCCATGCTCTTCTTCGAGCGCATGGCCGTCACGATGCTGTTGGCCTCGGAGACCTGGAGGCCGGAGTGCTGGCGACGAAGGTTGTCGATGAAGCGATTGTCGTTGTTGAGCGTGTCACCGCCCTCAGCCAGGTCGGCGTGGAATGACAGCCGCGGTGACGCACGCAGCAGCGAGTCCACCATTGGCTCGAACTCGGTGATCGGACGCGTCGGCAGGCCGGTCGCTCGGGACGCGGAATCAGGACCGTACCGTCGGCCGGACCAGACTTCCTGCGCCGGGATCTTGATCTGGACGTAAAGCGTCCACGCTTCATCCGTCCCGCGCTTGTTCAGGATGAGGGCAGCATCGGGTTCCCGATACCCGGTCAGGTAGAGCATGCCGGTCGACTGGTAGAACGACAGGTAGTCCTGCACGGGCGACTCGGCGCCGCGAACGATGAACACTCCGTCCGGGAGACGCGACGCGAGCGTGGAACGGCGCTGCGCGTATTCCTGAGCCGTGATCTGGGCGGCGCCGGCTGACGACGCAGCGGCGAGGAGAAACAGCGAAACGACCGGGATTCTCACCGATACTCCGGGATGAACGTGTGGGCTACTTGAGAAGCTGTTTGGCGATGGTCTGCAACTGCATGTTCGACGTGCCTTCGTAGATCGTGCCGATCTTGGCGTCCCGATAAAACTTCTCGACGGGAAAGTCTTTCGTGTACCCGTACCCGCCGAAGAGTTCGACGCAGAGCGACGTCACCCGCTCGCAGACCTGGGACGAAAAGAGCTTGGCCATGGCGCCTTCCTTCTGGACGTCGTGTCCCGCGTCGCGGAGGCGGGCGGCGTTGTAAACCATGAGCCGCGCTGCCTCGAGTTCCGTGGCCGCCTGCGCCAGCTGGAACTGGACCCCCTGGAACTCCGCGACGCTCTTTCCGAACTGCTGCCGCTCTTTGACGTACGCAATGGTGGCGTCGAGCGCACCCCGCGCCACGCCGATCATCTGCGCGCCAATGCCGATGCGCCCGCCATTCAGCGTGTCGATGGCGATGCGATACCCCTGACCGACCGGGCCGAGGACGTTTTCCGCGGGAACCTCGCAGCCGTCGAGGATCAGTTCGGTCGTGCTCGACGCGCGAATCCCGAGCTTGTCCTCCTTGCGGCCGACGGCGAAACCCTTGAAGCCGCGCTCGACGACGAACGCGGTGATGCCACGGTGCCCGGCGGCGGGATCGGCGTTGGCGAAGATCACGAAGATCCCGGCCTCGGCGCCATTGGTGATCCACATCTTGCGGCCCGTGAGGATCCAGTGATCACCACGGCGTTCGGCGCGCGTTGCCAGCCCGAACGCGTCGGACCCGGAGCCCGGCTCGGAGAGCGCATACGCGCCAACGACGTCTTTCGTGAGCTTGCCGAGGTAGTGCTCCTTCTGCGCGTCACTGCCGTAGCGCGAGATGGGATAGTTCACGAGCGTGTTCTGGACGTCCACGATGATTGCCGAGGAGGCGTCGACGCGGCTGATGGCCTCAACCGCGAGCGTCACCATCATCATGCTGCCGGCGGCGCCACCGTATTCTTCGCCGATCTCGATGCCCATGAGTCCGAGTTCGAATGCTGATCGAATCAGCGCCGGGTCGAGATGCGCATCCTTCTCCATCCGCGCCACGCGAGGACGGACTTCCGCCTCGGCAAACTTGGCCACCACCTCCTGGAACAGCCGCTCGTCAGGAGTGAGACTCGTTAGGGGTCCGGCTGCCGCCGGCGCGTGGATTCTATCGACGTGAGTCACGACGGGGTCGTCAGCGGCGAGTCGCTTCGATGAGGAAATGGCGGCCGGTGGTAACGCGGATCTCGGTGAAGGCCTTCCCGGGTTCGCGCTTCATGCGCGACGCGCTCTGCCACGAGTCCCGAATGCCGAGAAATCGCCGGCTGGTACCGAAAAGATGAAACGACAGGCCGTTCAGGAGAACCACCGTGCGCCTGACCTCCGTCGGCCCTCGCCACGAATAACTGGCCCATGCCGCAACCCACGTCCACCACGCCGACGCGGGACGACGACAGGACAGGCTGGCAATACTCGGGGCGCGACGGATCAAGGGCGATCTCCAGCTCGCCCAGGCGGTATCGCGTGTTGGCGTCGAGCGCGGTCCCCTGGTCGTGGGTCATGATCAAACGATAGTCGGGCCACACCGTCCGGCGAAGTCCAGAACATGCATTGAGTGGCGCTCATGGAACCACGCTCGCATATACTCCGACCGCCACACGGCATCCGCCGACCCCGAAGAGAAGCTGTCCACCGGCCACGTGGGTCCGCTTCGCGAGGGCCTGCTGGTCGACTCCTTCACGCAGCCGGGACTGCGTTCCTGATGGCCTCCACTGCGCTTTCTCAGACGCAACGGCCTCAGACGCTCGACCGCGACCTGAGGCCTTCGATGGCCTCGACCAGGCGCTGGACCTGACGGCTTCGGTCGAAGCGTCCATCGCGATTCAGTGGTTCAGGGCGAATCCCGCTCCGCCAATTCTCATATGAAGCGCCAATAGCGTCTGCGATTCCAGCGGCGCCGTCGGGTACAACGATGAAGGCACCAGTGCCCTCCAGAAGCCGGCGCGTCGCATCGCCCGGATGACAGAGGGCAAGGACAGTGGCGGGAAACTGCACGCAGTCAAGACCTTCGACGGGATCGAATTCCTCGCGTCCTGCTGCAGCACAAGATTGACGGCGGCACGCCCCCAGCGATGCCAACGCGCGAAGTCCCTGAATTCGCGAACGGCGCGGCCCATCTCGGTTACGACCGGATCGCTGGAGGATTGCGCCTGCCTTCCCGAAACCTGGCCCGCGCTTCCAGTTTGCTCGTCGAGCCTGAGTCCGTTGAATGCGCGGAATAGTCGGAGCGGTACATCGACCAACCCGGCCGACGACATCTCGAGGCTGAAGACCCGCGTGCCGGCGGGCAGCGAGTCGAGATGTCGCTCGTCATAGCGCTCGTACGGCGATCGTGGAGCCGTGATGGCATCGACCTGCCACCCTCTGGACTGCGCCATTGCAGTGATGCCCATCACCGCACTGCACCCGGCGAAGCGCCCGGCGGAAACGCCGGGGAGGTGATCGTCAGGGCGCGGGCCTGACGCCTCGAATCCGTCCTTCACGAAGAGTGCATTGCTCGCGTCAGCAGATTCCTTCATGCCGGTGCGTTCATTGACGTTGACGATCATCACAGATCCCCGAGAGAGCAGAGGTTCGGCGCCGGGAATAATAGTTGCGCGGAACGAGTCCAGATTCGACGCACTGACGGGAGCCACCCGGTGGTAACGACGACCGCAGGCCAGCGGTCTGATTCTCCGGGCGACGGTGTACCAGGCTACTGCTTGCGTCATTGTTCCCTGACGAACCCCGCCACCGCTTTGCGTTACGCTGGCTTGCGACCCACCATCATCGTGGCGGCGGCAATCAGTTCGTCGTCACGCAGACTGCGGAAGTCGGGCTGGAGCCTTGGACGGATCGTGTCGATCAGGCGCTGATGCTCGTCGGTGTAATCCACCCCCTTAACGAGGGCCTTCGTGTGCGGGATGATCTCCGGCTGCACCGCAAGGTAGGGATTGCTCACCACGCCCGTGATATAGAACTCCGCGTCATACTTCATCGATACCATCTTCTCGCGGTAGTAGTTGAGCATGCGCCGATTTGGCTTGTCGGTGTTGTACGCCATCCACCAATAGGCCCAGTTGGGAATGGTGAGGAACTCCCGCGGGTGGTAACCGAGGGATGAAAACATCCCGTAGTCCCGCAAGTCGATCTTGTGGATCATGACGCCGCCTGGCCGGAGGATCCGGTCCATGGCGGCGAAAGCGCGATCGATGTCGTAGACCTCCTGCAGGACACCACGCGAGACGACCAGGTCAACCGACTGAGGAGGCACCACCGCGTCGATGTCCTGAGCACCCTTGCCGTAGACATAGGAAACCCGCTCAGGATTGAAGTGGAGCGTCGGTTCGAGCTGAACCGCATCATCGAACCTTCTTCGTTCCTCATCCGACAACGTGGCGCGCAGCGCGATGTAGATCTTCCGCTCGTGCTCGATATCATGTGTCGAGTAGAACCGATCCGCTCCCACCACGTTCCGCGCGCCCGCGGCAATGAAGCGGAGGAGTGCGCCGATATTGTCTCCGGGGCCCAGCTCGACCACGACGCGCTCGCGAATCCGGTCCGGAGTCAGCGCTCCGTACCTTACGCAGTCATCATAGATCTGATTCTGGTACTGAACCGCGTGAGCGACGCTGCGCTTGTGAGTCGTCGATCCACTGAAGCTGTCGATGCTGCCGAGACTGAACTTGAGCCGGTTGCGGGCGCTGGCCGCCATAATCCTCAGGACCCGCAGCCATCGGGCCACTGATCCAGGAGAACCCGACTCAGTACTCACCGCTGTCTCTCAGGGCCGCCGCACAGGCACGAGCGGTGCTGATCTGGCTAACGGACATGAGCAGCTCAAGGCAAGGAACGGGATGTGATGCGCCGGCAAGGAGGCAACGTACATCGAGAGCTTCCGCCACGAAAGCCAGTCCCGGGGACGCGATGGGCCTAACGCGGCACCGCCATGGCAGGCGCGTGGACGCCAACATGTTCTGGCGACTCGCTGTCGATGAAGGTGCGGTGCCAGATCTCGACGTTGACCAGCGCCCAGACAGGAGGGCGCGGACGGCCTGGCGATCAAAGACGGCAAAATTGTCGCAGTAGAGATCGTCGAGGGTCGCGGGGCGGCTGAGCGCGGTGTGGCGGAGTCGTGACCGCCAGCGGGACCCCTGCGGCAGCCGGTCCACCATCGCGCTGCCCAGGCGACGGCCCATCGAGCCGGTGAGTCCCTCGGCCACGCGGCCGAGTGTCATGTTCCAGACCGTATATCGGTAGCGCCCGCAGCCGCCGAGCGTTTCGTCGGTGCCTTCGCCCGTGAGCACGACCTTTACCCGTTCCGCGGCGAGCCGCGACACAAAGTTCAGCGCGATGCTCGACGGGTGCGGGATGGGCTCGTCCTCGCGACGGCATCCTGAACAGGACCTTCGTCAGCGGTGAGTTCCGTGAGCGGCCCGGATGGGGAAAGACGATCGACCTGGTTCACGGTGCTCTGCGGCTCATCATCGACGGGTTGCCTCGATGAGGAAGTGACGTCCGTTCGTGGTGACGCGGACATCCTTGAATCCCTTGTCGAGCTCGCGCCTCATTCGCGTCCTGCTCTGCCAGGAATCGCGGATTCCCAGGATGCGACGGCCGGTACCGAAGATATGAAACGCCAGGCCGTTCATGAGGACGATGGAGCGCATGATCAACTCCTTCACGCGGCCTCTGCGCACGGCTCTGCCGATCTGTCCGAAGATCATCGAAATCGGATGCAGCGTGATCCACAGTCGCCCTCCGGGGACGAGAACGCGCGCGGCTTCCTGGAGCGCTTCTGGAATATTCGTCAGCGGAATTGTCACTCTCGACACGTAGAAGTCCACCGAACCACCTGGAAGCGGAAGCTGTTCCGCGGGCGCGACGCCGAACTCCGCGCGTTCGGGCCATCGCCCTTTCGCGTAGGCGATCACCGTCGGGTCGACGTCGAACCCGTAGCGCGGCACGCCGGGTGGAACCTCATCGCCCTTCGCGACGAATAGCTGTCCTATTCCGCAGCCCACGTCCACGACGCCGACGCGAGACGACGACAGCACTGGCAGAATGTGCTCAGGGCGCGTCGGGTCGAGCGCGATCTCCAACTCGGCAAGGTGGTACTGCGGTTCTGGCATTCGGTGTCCTCTGCGGTGTCGGCGTGACGGGATCGGGCGCCCAACGACGTCACGATACCACGGGTTGCGATGAATCGCTAATGACGGCGATCGCTCGCTATTCGGGGGTCCGGGGTGTCGAAATCAGGTCGATGAATTCTTCGGCGGCATGATCCCAGCCGAACCGCGATCGCACGTATGCGGCTCCATCCCGCGCCAACGTTGCCGCCAGTTGGCGGTCTGACAGGAGTCTGACCACGGCGTCCGCGAACCGGTCCGCGCCGTCGGCGATCAGGGCGTGCACTCCGTGCTGGAGTGGGAGGCCCTCGGCGCCAATGGTCGTCGAAACCAGCGGGCGCTCCATCGCGAGCGCCTCGAAGATCTTCAGCCGGGTTCCGCCGCCCACGCGCAGCGGAACGACAAAAACCGCCGCGCGCTCCATGAACGGCCGGACATCCGGAACGGATCCCGTCACGCGAAGACGCTTGTCGCGAGCGGCCAGCGCCTGAATCCGCTGCGGCGGATTCCTGCCAACCACGGTCAGCGTGACGTCAGGCACCTGCGCATGAATGCGAGGAAGGACCTCGTCCACGAACCAGACAATGCCGTCCTCGTTTGGGAGCCAGTCCATCGAACCCGTAAAGACCAGGTTGTGCGCTTCCGGCTCCGCACGACCGGCCGAACGGAAGTACTCGACATCGACGCCCGTGGGAACGTCGGAAACGCCGGTCACACCGTAGTCGCGTTCGATGGTTTCCGCGTCGGCGCGGGATACCGCCACGACACGGCTGAACCGGCGGCACTCCCGGCGCTCGAACCGTTCCATGCGGCGCCACTGCTCGCGAAAGTAGGCTCGGGCGAGCGGATTCACGCGGACGTCCGCGTGCCGTCTCCAGATCGCCGCCTCGACGTTGTGCTGGAAGAGAACGGTCGGGCAGGGCAGGCCGTCGGGGACATTCTGGCTGGGTGCGAGGAAATCACACACCACCACGTCGATCCCGCGAGCGCGGACGGCGCCCAGGATTTCGTTCCGCAGACGGTCCGAGCGGTACTTCGCGATCGCGTACGGAAGCGGCGATGCAACGTTGGCCAGCAGCTCGAACCAGAATCGTGGTGACCGGCGCCGCGCCTCATCGAAGGGGACGCGGATCAGTTCATGACAGTATTCCAGCGCCGACTCGGCCGCGTCCGGGGCCGCGGTCCCGTTGTCCAGCGTGAGATACGTGACCCGGTGACGGCGCTTGAGCGCGCGGAGCATGTTGTACGTGCGTATGCGTCCACCCTTGTCGATCGGGTGGAGCAACTCGGTCTTGACCCAGAGCAGGTGCACCTAACGCGCGGCGGCCAGTGCGGGCGCGGCAACCCCGACGTCGTCCGGCGACTCGCCGTCTATGAAGATCCGGTGCCAGATCTCGACGTTGACGAGGGCCCACAGGCGCTCGGCATGATCCCGCGCGCCCGCGGCGTGTTCGTTCACCAGCGTTCGGACGGTCTGCGCGTCGAACAGGTCGCGACCGGCGGCGCGCTCGCCGAGCACGAACTCGTCGACGATCCCGCGATAGGCCTCGCGGAACCACCGTCCGATGGGAACGGGGAAGCCCATCTTGCCGCGGGACAGGATCTCGGCCGGCAGGAAGTCCCGCATGGCCTCGCGGAGGATGTACTTCGTGGTGCGGCCTCGCAGCTTGAGGCGTTCGGGAAGCGTGGCGGTGAATTCCACGAGCGGATGGTCGAGGAACGGGACCCGGCTCTCGATCGACGCTGCCATGCTCATCTGGTCCTGCTTCATCAACAGCTCGTGCAGGTACGTGAACAGGTCAACGTAGAGGAGCTGGTTGAGCACGGACCCGGCGTCGGTGGTGCGCAGCAGGTCGTGCGCGACGGCGTACGGATCGATCGCGCCGAGCGAATCCCGGTGCGCTGGCGAGAGCAGGGCGCGAATCGCGCGGCGGTCGAAGACCGCGAAGTTGTCGAAATAGAGATCGTCGAGCGTCGCCGGCCGGCTCAGCGCCGTGCGGCGCAGTCTGGCCTGCCAGCGTGAGTCGCGCGGGAGCTGTTCCACGAGCGCGCTGCCCAGGCGCCGCGCGAGCGCGCCGGTCAGTCCCTGCGCGGCGCGACCAAGGGCCATGTTCCAGACCGTGTACCGATAGCGCCCGTATCCGCCGAGCGTTTCATCGCTTCCCTCGCCAGTGAGCACGACCTTGACCCGTTCCGCCGCGAGGCGCGACACGAAGTTCAACGCGATGCTCGAGGGATGGGCGATGGGTTCGTCTTCGTGCCACACGAGCGTGGGCAGCGCGCCGAAGAACTCCGCGGGCGTGACGACCACCTCGTGGTGATCGGTGCGGTAGCGCGTCGCGACCAGGCGGGCGTAGGCCAGTTCGTTCGCTTCCCGCTCGGCGAAGGCAACCGAGAATGTCATGATCGGGTCGTCGACAAGCGTGCTCATCATTGCCGTGATGGAGGCCGAGTCGATGCCGCCGGACAGGAACATGCCTAACGGGACGTCCGCCATGAGCCGGAGGCGGACCGACTCGCGGAAGCGCTCGCGGTACTCGTCGATCAGCACGCGATCCGGACGCCGGTCGATCGCCGCCGGGTTGAAGCTCAAAGACCAGTACCGGTCGATCCGGATGGAACCGTCGCGCCAGACGAGTGTGCGTCCGGGCGGGAGGCGCTTCACGCCCTCGAAGAGCGTGTCGTCGCCGCACGTCCCGTGATTGGCGAGATAGTCGGGAAACGCGCGCAGGTTGAGCGTTGCGCGCACCGCGTCGGCCGCCAGGAGCGCCTTGATCTCCGATGCAAAGTAGAGCGCGCCGTCCGCGGTGTGGACGTAGTACAGCGGCTTCACGCCGAACCGGTCGCGCGCGAGCAGGAGTTCCCTCGACCGCCCGTCCCAGATCGCCAACGCGAACATCCCGCGAAGACGCCTGGGCATCTCGCGGCCCTCGCGCTCGTACAGATGAAGGATCGTCTCGGTGTCGCAGTGGGTCCGGTAACGGACGCCGGCGGATTGCAGTTCCGGCATCAGCGTGGGATGGTTGTAGACCTCTCCGTTGTAGACCATCACCACTTCGCCATTCCGCACCGACATCGGCTGGGCGCCAAGCGCGGGATCGATAATGCTCAGGCGTCGATGGCCGAGGCCAATGCCATCCTGCAGGAAGATTCCGTCGCCGTCGGGACCCCGGTGCGCAATGGTGTTGTTCATGCGCTCGACGAGGTCGCGGTCGAGCCGGCGCGTCGATCCCCGGGGAATGGCGATGCCGCAGAAGCCGCACATCGTCAGGCGCCGGTGCGCAGGTCAGCCCGGACCTGCGACGTGGGAGTCCAGACCGTCCACCGGCCGCGGAGGCCGTTGGAGATGGCCATGACCGGAACGAGCATCAAACGAAGCGCCCAGAGAACCTGGTCCCGCGCGCGCCGGAACCTGGCGGGCGCCACCAGCCAGACGACGGTGGCCGCGACCGCGAGCGCTCCCGCGATGCCCAGGGTCTCTCGCGGCGCGCGCGGAACGAGCCATGCGCCAAGCGCTATCACCCCGATCGCGAGGAGAATCGGCGTCAACAGCCGGAGAAGTTTGTGGACGAAGAAGTGCACCCAGACCGGATTACTCCATGGTGCCAGCGCGCGGGGTTGAACGACGCAATACTGAATCAGTCCCGTCAGCGTGCGGACCCGCCGCGTGAATTGCTGATCGCGTGAGAACACACGCGGATCGTATGCGATTGCCTGGGGGCAGAAGCCCACGCGCGATCCCTGCCTGACGACGGACAGCCCGGTGAACAAGTCGTCGCAAATGAGCCCGGCCGGCAATTCACGCCAGAATGCCGGGCGCATGGCGAGGATCGAACCTGATGCGGACACGACGCTGCGACCCGCGGCCTGGCCGGCGCGAATCACGGCTTCGAGGGTGGCGTATGCCGACATGAGGTCGTCGGTGCGGGCGTGGGTGTATCGGCCGGTGACCGCGCCAAGGCGCCCATCGCGGAGCGCCTCGACGAGTAGCCGGATGGCGTCCGCATTGAATTCCTGGCCGACGTCGGCGAACACCAGAACGCCCGCGTCGCCGGCGGCCCGTACCGCGGCGTTGAGGGTGGCCGCCTTTCCGCCGGGTGCGTCACCGGGGACGACCTCGGCGAGGCCGAGCAGGGCAGCTCGGTACGCTTCGGGTTGGTGCACAGACGTGACGTCCACCGCTATCAGTATGCGAAAGAGGTTTGCCGGATAACTGGTGGCGTGCAGGTTCCGTACCCGTTCGAGCGCGAATCCGGGATCGTCGCGCGTTGCGACAACCACCGTGACTCGTTCTGTTGGCTCGCGCTCCGCGATCGTCGCGCCCCAGCGCTTGCGTCCGCCCCCCCGCAGCCACATGGCCGCAGGATAGACAATCCATGCCAGGGCGAGGAGCCCAAACGCCACCAAGGCGATTGCGAACAGGATCATCCGTTGGCGTTGTGCTTGGTGAGGGCTGGCCTAACGAATCGAGGAACCACGGTTCGGGATCGGCGTCCGTGGAATATGGGAGCGTGTCGAGCTTTCAGCGGCCGCCCAGTGATGACGACCAACCACGGTATCGGGTAAACGCTTGTCCCCGAATGAATTACGCCGTTGGCGCAAAGACCTGGAGCGCCAAGTCGACCTTGCCGAACGGGGCCGCCACCTGCACCCCATTCACCGTGTCGCGCACCTGGGCCAGCATTTCCCGCGCGATGGCAATCCCCTCCGCCACGGCATGCTCCCGCGACCGGTCGTTGGCCTTTCGCATCCGCTGCAGGACTGCTTCGGGCACCACCACGCCTGGAACCTCGTTGGCGAGGAACTCGGCGTTGCGCGCCGAGACCAGGGGCCAGATACCGGCGACGATGGGGATTCGGACGCCGTCGATCTCGCGGAGAAAGCGCTCGAGCTGCGCCACGTCGAAGACCGGCTGCGTCACCGCGAACTCGGCGCCCGCCTCGACCTTGTACATGAACCGCTTGAGCTCAACCGCCGGATCGAGGGCGGCCGGGTTGCATCCCACTCCGATTGCATAACGCGTTGGCTCACCGATGGGGTTTCCGCCCGGATCGAGTCCGTGGTTCAGGTTCCGGACGAGGTTCGTCAATCCGATGGAGTCGATGTCGAAGACCGCTGTGGCATCGGGATAGGGCCCCATCTTGGGCGGGTCGCCGGTGATGAGGAGGATGTTGCGCAATCCGACGGCGGCGGCGCCCAGCAGGTCGCTGAGCATGCCGAGGAGGTTTCGATCGCGGCAGCAGTAGTGCGTCACCGTCTCGATCCCAACGCGCTGCTCGATCAGCAGGCTCGTCATCATGGCGCCCATGCGGCTCTGGGCACGCGGGCCGTCCGGGACATTGACGGCGTCGACTCCGGCATCGCGCAGTAACGCCACGTCGGCGAGCATCTTGTCGGCGTTGACGCCGCGTGGCGGCACGATCTCGACGGACGTCACGAACTGCTGGGCGGCGATCTTCGCCGCAAACCTGGATCGCTCGGCGAACGGAACCGGCTCGACCGCTCGTGATTCCTGGACGGTGACTGGTGACTGGGCCTCTCGTGTCTCGTGACTCGTGACTCGCGACTCGGCAGATGCAGAAAGTGGCTTCTGCCTCCCGAGCCGTGGTGCCATGGGCCGCACGCCGTTGGCGATGGCGCGAATGTGTTCGGGTGTGGTTCCGCAACAGCCGCCAACGATCTTCGCGCCGGCCTGAACAAGGTGCCTGGCGTAGGTGGCCATGTATTCGGCGCTGGCCATGTACATGGCGCGCCCGCCCACTTCCCGGGGCATGCCGGCGTTAGGCTGCGCGCTCAGCTTGCGCCGCGTGACGTGGACCATGCGCTCGATGCCCTCGAGGATGCCCTGTGGCCCCACCGAGCAGTTAAGGCCGATCACGTCGACGCTCAGGCCGTCGAGCCAGCTGGCCACATCCTCCGGCGAGGCACCGAACGGCGTGCGCCCGTCGGTTCCGATGGTCATCTGGGCTACCACCGGCATGAGGGGATCCACGTCGCGCGCCGCGCGCACGGCCTGCCCGATCTCCTCCAGGTCTCCGAACGTCTCCACGACAAAGAGGTCGGCGCCGCCTTCCTTCAGCGCGACCATCTGTTCGGCGAACACGGTGCGGGCCTCGTCGTGGCTGGTGGGGCCGTATGGCTCGAGCCGGACGCCTAACGGGCCGACGGCCCCGGCCACGAGGCAGTGCTCGCCGGCGACGTCACGCGCCAGCCGTGCCGCGGCGCGGTTGAAGTCACCGGTCTGCGCTTCGAGGCCATACTGCGCCAGCTTCACACGGTTGGCGCCGAAGGTGTTCGTCTCCAGGACCTCGGCCCCGGCCTGCGCGTATTCGGCGTGCACGGCGCGCACGAGATCCGGCGCGCGCGTGTTCAACTCGTCGTAGCACTGGTTGATGAAGACGCCTCGCGCGTACAGCATCGTGCCCATGGCGCCGTCGAAGACGACGACGCTCTCGGGATCCAGAAGCCGTTCGAGGAGAATGGCGCGGGTCGTCACTGACCGGTTTCTCGCGACACGGCGTTGGCCGGCACCCCTCGGAGCCCGGCGTTCGGCGCTCTGACCTCACCGGCGGGTCCTTCGCCCCGGATCGAGTAGTATTTCGCTTCGGGGTGATGCACGATCATCGCCGCCGTGCTCTGCTCGGGGACGAGCTGGAAGGCGGTGGTCAGCGTCATGCCTAACGCATCCTGGGCCGGGAGCAGGCGGAAGACGACCGCGTGGTCGTCGAGGTCGGGACAGGCGCCGTACCCCCAGGAGTACCGTTTGCCACGCCCCACCGGCACGCCGAGTTCGGCGCGGATGCGCCGGTGGAGCCATTCGGCGACCGCCTCGGCAGCCTCCACGGCCAGACCGTGCACGAAATACGCCTCGGCGTACTCACCCGCCGCCTGGAGTTCGTCGAAGCGCCTGCTGGCGGCATCACCGACGGTGACCACCTGCAGGGGCATGACGTCGACCTCCCCCGAATCGACGGCACGGAAGTAGTCGGCGAGGCACAGGCGGTCGCGCCCCTCCTGTCTGGGGAATGTGAGCCGCGCGACTTCCCTGAGCGCGCCACCGTCGCTTTCCAGCGCGGCCGGGTCGTACACGATGACCGTGTTTCCGTCCGACTGAACGGGGAAGAAGCCGTACACCGCCTGTGGCTTCACCCAGCCATTTCGCGTGGCGTCCTCACGCAGTCGCGCGAGCGTGGGTCTGAACATCTCGCGAACGGACGTTTCGAACGATTCGCCCGAGCCCCGTCCGCCCCACTGCAGGCGGAACAGTTCATCCAGATCCAGCAGGTCGAGCACCTCATGGAGTGGAATGTCGCGAAGGACCCTTATTCCCCACGCCGGAGGAGCCGGTACCTTGTGCGCCGTGGAGACGGCGCTCCGGCCGGTGTCCGTGCTCCCACCCATGGCCTCCTTGCCGACGGCCGAGTGCAGGAAGACGTCGCGTCGCGCTTCATCCACCAGCTTGCGGACGAGCGACTCGCGGTTAGACAGGTCCATCAGCGCCTCGACCGTGTCCAGGCCCTCGAACGCGTCCTTGCAGTAGAAGACTCCGGGCGCGTACGCCCGCTCGCCCTCAACGAACATCGTCCGCCTTCCGAAGCGGCGATTGATGGCCGCTCCACCAATGAGGACGGGAACGTTCAATCCGCGCTTGTCGAGCTCCTGAACGCAGATCGGCATCTGCTTCGACGTGGACACCAGCAGCGCCGAAAGGCCGATGGCGTCGGCGTTCACCTCGATGGCCTTGTCGATGATCGTGTTCACCGGCACCTGCTTGCCGAGGTCGTACACGGTGTAGCCGTTGTTGGAGAGAATCGTGTTGACGAGCGACTTCCCGATGTCATGCACGTCGCCATATACCGTGGCGAGCACGACGCGCCCCTTCGTGTAGCCCTCGCTGCGTTCCAGGAATCGCTCGAGGTGTTTCACGGCCTTCTTCATCACCTCGGCCGACTGCAGCACGAAGGGAAGGATCAACTCGCCGGCGCCGAACTTGTCACCGACTTCCTTCATCGCCGGCAGGAGAACCTCGTTGAGGACGCGGACCGGCTGTTCCCGAACGCCGGCCGCATCGAGGGCCTCTTCGATCCCCTCCTTCTTGCGGTGCACGATCATCCAGTGCACCCGCTGGTCGGGCGTCATACCGAGGGTCGGGTCTTCGCGGGTGATGTCCGCTGTTCCACTCCCTCCGCCCGCCGCCTGGAAGTGCTCGATGTACCGCTGGAGCGCATCGGGTCGCTTGTTGAATACCAGGTCGTCAGCGAGCTCTCGCTCGTCAGGCGGTATCTCGGCGTACGGCGTGACATGCGCGGGATTCACGATGGCGGCGTCGAGCCCGGCCTGCACGCAATGGTGAAGGAACACCGAGTTGAGAACCGACCTCGCGGCGGGAGTCAGTCCGAAACTGACGTTCGATACGCCAAGAATCGTGAACACACCCGGCAGTTCGCGCTTGATGAGCCGGATGCCTTCGATCGTTTCCCGCGCCGAATCGATCCATTCAGCGTCGCCGGTCGCGAGGGTGAATGTCAGCGCGTCGAAGACCAGGTCGCCCGGTGCCAGGCCGTATTCGTGCACGACGATGTCGTGGATCTTGCGGGCGATCTCGAGTTTGCGGTCGCGCGTCCTGGCCATCCCGATCTCATCGATGGTCAGGGCAACCAGCGCCGCCCCGTGTTTCTTCGCGAGGGGCACCACGGCGTCGATGCGCTTGCGGCCATTCTCCATGTTGATGGAGTTGATGATCGCGCGACCGGGCGCGTGCTCCAGTGCCGCGTCGATCACAGCGGCCTCGGTGGAGTCGATCATCAGCGGCGTCTCGACGCTCATCGACAGGAGTTTGACCACCTTCGCCATCTGGTCGGCTTCGTCCGCTCGCTCGGTCAGCGCCACGCACACGTCGAGGACGTGGGCGCCTGACTCCGATTGTTCCCGCGCCACGTCGAGGATGCCGTCGTAGTCATCGGCGAGCAGCAGGCGCTTGACCTTTCGCGAGCCCTGCGAGTTCACCCGCTCACCCACCAGCAGCGGTGGCGGATCCTGGTGCATGGTGATTGCCCGCATCGCTGAGGAGAGTCGCGGAACGGCGTGCCGGGCTTTTCGTGACTCGTGACTCGTGACCTGGAACTGACCAGGTGAATCGTGAATCATGAGTCGTGAGTCGTTGCCAGCGACCTCGGACCTCGGACTTCTGACCTCTGACCTCGCGCCGAGTGCATCTATCTCCCGACACACAGCCTTGAGATGCTCCGCCGTCGTCCCGCAGCACCCGCCGACAATCCGCACGCCGAAATCGCGCACGAACTCGGCGAGCATCATGGCCATCGGTTCCGGCTCGAGCGGGTAGACCGCGTCACCCGTGCCCGTGTTCAGTGGCAGGCCCGCGTTAGGGATGCAGGACACGGGGCGCGACGCGTGTTCGGTGAGAAACCGGATCGGCTCGCGCATGTGTTCCGGTCCCGTCGAGCAGTTCAGTCCCAGAACATCGACGCGCAGGGACTCGAGCGTCGTCATTGCGGCGGCGATGTCGGTACCCAGCAGCATGCGACCGCTGGTGTCCAGCGTGACCTGGGCCTGCACCGGCACGCGGCGGCCAAGTTCCGTGAAAAGACGCTCGAAACCGGCCAGCGCCGCCTTCACCTCGAGGATGTCCTGCGCCGTCTCGATCAGGAGGACATCAACGCCCCCTTCGACGAGGTACTTCGCCTGCTGGTAGTACTGATCCGACAGCTCGCCGAACGTCGTGGCGGAGAGTACGGGGTCGCTGCTTGACGGTAGAAGCCCCGTCGGACCGATGGAACCCGCCACAAAACGTGGACGTTCGGGTGTCGCATAACGATCCGCGACTTCGCGCGCGAGCCTGGCGGCGGCGACGTTGATGTCACGCACTTTCTCGAGTATTCCCCACTCCGCGAGGCGGCGCGGCGTCGACTGGAACGTGCATGTTTCCAGAACATCGCAGCCCGCCGCCAGGAACGACTCGTGGATCTCGCGGATCACGTCGGGGCGGGTGAGCACGAGGTGATCGTTGCAGCC
>DATCIJ010000113.1:0-50210 GCA_036507855.1 Gemmatimonadaceae bacterium
TCGTTATTCTGCGTCCCCGCGATCCGCTTGATCATCCACTCCATCGCGGCCTGTGGAGGCATTTGCTGCAAGCCACGGCGCAGCGTGTAGACCGCCTCGAGCTGATCCGGCCGATAGAGCTTTTCTTCGCGGCGCGTTCCACTGGCGGCGATGTCAAAGGCGGGGAAGATCCGCTTCTCCGCGAGCGACCGATCGAGCTTGATCTCGCAGTTGCCGGTGCCCTTGAACTCCTCGAAGATCACGTCGTCCATCCGTGATCCCGTTTCCACCAGCGCGGTGGAGATGATCGTCAGGCTCCCGCCGCCATCGCGGGGAGCGACGGAGCGCGCCGATCCGAAGAACGCCTTCGGCTTCGCCATCGCCGATGTGTCGAGACCGCCCGAAAGCGTTCTCCCCGTTCCACGTTCGGCGGTGTTGTGCGCCCGGGCCATGCGCGTGAGCGAATCGAGCACGATCACGACGTCCTTGCCCATCTCCACCTGGCGTCGCGCGTGTTCCATGACCATCTCGCACACCTCGACGTGCCTGGATGCCGGCTGGTCGAAGCTCGACGCGATCACTTCCCCCACGCCCCACGAAATTGCCTCGCTCACTTCCTCCGGACGCTCGTCGACCAGCAGGATCAGCAGGGTCGCGTTCGGATGGTTGAGTGCGATCCCTTCGGTCAGCGCATGGAGCAGCATCGTCTTGCCGGCCCGCGCCGGCGCCACGATCAGCGCCCGCTGGCCATAGCCGATCGGCGCCATGAGGTCGATGCACCGCCGCGTCAGCTCCGGGCCGCCCTTCGCCGGGCGTCCGGTCTCCATCGTCAGGCGCTTCTCCGGATACGTCGCCGTGAGAGACTGGAAGTCTGGCCGCTTGGGGAGCTCGGCAAACGGGACACCATTGATCGATATGACCTCGACCATTACGTGCCGGTGCCGGTGGTCCCGACCGCTCGTTGCGACGACCAGGTCGCCTTGCCGGAGGCCGGCCTGCCTGACGACATGCGATGGCACCCACGCATCGGCGGGGTCAGCGAGGTAACTGTTGGCAGCGCGGCGGATGAATCCGCCGTCCCGCGATGGATCGAACCATCCGACGGTCTCGCTGTCGGCGACGACCGGAGCCGGCGGAGCCTGCGGTTCGCTCGCGCCGCGCCGGCCACGTCCGCGGTGACGCCGATGACGGCGGCCGTTTCGGTTGTTCTGGTAGTCGCCCTCGTGACGGTTGAACTGCTGCCCGCCGGCCTGGTACTCGCGCCGATTGCTCGAGGGCGCCGGCGCCGATGGGGGACTCACCTCTCCCTCAGCAATCGGAGCGGTGGCCGATGGACTTTCCGCAACCGGGGCGTCAGGCGGTCCATCGCCGTTCAATGGAGCTTCGGGTGAGGCGCCTTCGCTCGCACTCCCGGTGGGCTCGACGTTTGTCGACGTCTCGGGGGATTCACCCTCTTCGGTGGACCGGTACGGGCTGGCTTCGGCGTTAGGATCTGCGGCTGGCCGTCGGGGACTCGGACGGCGGCCCCGGCGACCGGGGCGGCGACGTTCGTTCATGTCGTCGAGAGAGTGTTGGTTGATGTGTACAAAACGCCTTCGAATGCGGCGAACCTGCTGAGGCACCCCGAATCAACTGCGCGTGAACGCGGATTTGCGCGTGCACGCGCGCCAACGGCGCGCGACGAGTTCGGATACTGTGGTGGAGCGGGAAAGATCGTGCCTGTTCGCACGACGTTTCGGGAGCCGCCGCGTGGCGCGGAGTCCACACGCGATACCGGCGACGTTCAACTCAGTCCAGCGATGGCCAGGCGTGTCACGCCGATCCCGTCGGGGTGCCACTCACCCGAGCCTCGCGCGGTCCGCACAACCAAACAGGTCGCCGACCGTTGTACGAGTATCGCACGGAGCCCGCCTTCGCGCAAGCATCATTGCTGAACCGGGATACGCACGGCGCCGCCGTACGGGCGGCCGTGCCCTGCGTCACCAATGCCATTGGCATTACAGTTCCCGACATGCCTGGACCCCCCGCCCAAACCCAAGCGACTGTGCCCTCGGGCTCGGACCTGAAGGCACAGCTCGCGCGCCTCGCGGCCGAGTACAGTGCAACGGCGAATATCGCGGCGCTTCGGGAACGGCTCGCCGCGCTCATAGCTGCCTCGACGCCCGATGCCCTGATTGCCGCTGCGGAGTCGCAGCGCGATGAACCGGAAATCATCGCGCCGATCTACGAGGCCGTGGTTGAGGCGCAGCCGGACAACGCGCGGGCCCTGGTCATACTCGCCAATACATACTGGTTGCAGGGGCGCGGTCCGGAAGTCGTTGGTGAACTCGCCACGAAGGCATTTGCCGCGGATCCCGGCAACCGCGGAGCGTGGCACCTCTGGGCGCTATCAGAATCCGATCCCCGCAGTCGCGTTCGGCGCTGGCAGCAGGTCAGCGAACGTTTTCCCGGTGACAACCTCGCCTTGGCGGCCGTCGCCGACAACGCGGCGTCTGTCGCGGGCGCCGAGCACGATTACGGAATGCTCGACTTCGCCATCGACACCTACGAACGCCTGCTTGAAAAGACGACCGAGCCCGCACAACGTGATGCGGTTTCCACGGCGCTGGGCGCGCTCCGCGGCTGGCGATTCTGAGCGGTCGATGGACCTTCCGCGGAAGGGTGCGTTGGGACGAGCCGTACGCAGCCGAAGGACCAAGGAAACTCTGGGACGGGTGTTCCGTATCTAAGGTTCAGTACTACCCTCACACGGCGCCCTGTCGGACGCCCCGGTGCCTCGCTGATTCCAGTGCTGCCCCTCCACGTCCGGTTCCTGGAAGGCATGACCGTTGCGAAACGGTATCTGCGCGCGGACATGAATGACCCGCCGCGGCAATGGATGCGCCGCCACTGGCGCCTGACGACGGCTTTGGGCTCGGCGCTCACGTTCATGCTCGTGCTCGATGCCTGGCTGCTGACATGCGGGTTCGACGGATGCCCCAGTGCGACTGCCATCCGCACTTTTCGGCCACCGGAGGGCGGACGAGTGCTGGACAGGTTCGGGAAGCCGATGGGACGCCTGACCACTGTCCGCCGGGTGAACGTTCCGTTGTCCGTCGTGCCGGTTCACGTGCGGCGCGCCTTCATCGCGACCGAGGATCGGCGGTTCTATCGGCACGAAGGAATCGATTGGCGCGGCGTCGGGCGCGCGATCGTTCGCAATACGATGACCCTTCGTTTTCGCGAGGGATTCTCCACGATCACGATGCAGGTGGCGCGTAACACGTATCTCGCCAATCGCGCCACGGGCAGCAGGAGCCTGGGCAGGAAGTTTCTCGAGCTTCGTGTGGCGCGGCTGATCGAGGACGCGCTCACCAAGGATCAGATTCTCGAGCTGTATCTCAACGCCATCTACCTCGGGAACGGCGTGTACGGTGTCGAGGGCGCGTCGCGCGATCTCTTCGGCAAGCGCGTGCGCGATCTGAATGTCGCCGAGGGGGCGATGCTGGCCGCGCTGCCCAAGGGACCGTCGGTGTACACGCCCCGCCGCAATCCGGGAAGGGCGATTGCACGTCGTAACCTGGTTCTCGCGCTGATGCATGAGCAGGGCTACCTGTCCGCATCCGCGTTCGATCGGGCGCAACGTTCGGCGCTTCCACGGGCGCGTGCGGCGTGGCGACCGCCGGAGCCTCCGGAGTCCTACGCCCTCGACATCATACGAGCACTGGTCGATTCGGTGCTTCGCGAACGGGGTGAGCCACGCACCGAGGTGGTGGTGCACACCACCCTCGATGCGGTCGCGCAACGCATTGCGCAACGGACGGTGGAGCGCCGGGCACTGGAAATCGAACGCGAGGCCACCGGGTGGTGGCCTGACGAGGACGATCCTGATGCGAGTGTGGTGCAGGGTGCCATGGTCGCCATCGACCCCAGATCGGGCGACATCCGCGCGATCGTCGGCGGCCGCACGCACGTGCGCGGCGCCTTCAACAGGGCGGTGCGGTCGCGCCGGCAGGCCGGTTCGGCCTTCAAGCCTTTCGTCTACGCGGCCGCGCTATCCGCCGGCCTGACGCCGGCCACCGTGTTCGAAGATGCGCCGGTGTTCGTGGACCAGGGGAACGGCGACCTGTGGAGACCGGCGAACTACGGTGACGAGTACGATGGCCAGATGACGATGCGGCGCGCGCTGATGCGTTCGTCGAATTCGGTGACCGTTCGAATCAGCAGGGCCGTCGGCGAGGGGAATGTCGTTTCGGCGGCACGAGCCAATGGCATCGTCAGCCCATTGAAGGCCGTGCCGTCGGTCGCCCTCGGCGCCATGGAGGTGACGCCGCTCGAGCTCGTGACCGCGTACGCTCCGTTTGCCAACGGGGGAGTTCGGGTCACGCCGCGGCTCGTCAGGCGGATCGAGCGCCTGGATGGCACGCTCCTCTGGTCGTCGGAGCCGCAACTGTCGCCGGCGATGGACCCGCGCGATGCCTTCCAGATGACATCGATGCTCCGGGGCGTGATCGATGGCGGCACGGGGAATGTCGTGCGCGCCATGGGCATCGAGGGAGCCATCGCGGGGAAGACCGGGACCACGAACGAAGGGGCGGACACCTGGTTTGTCGGCTACACGCCTGTCCTCGTTGCCGGATTCTGGTTCGGGTATGACTCCCCCCGTTCCCTGGGCAATGCGGCGAGCGGCGCGCGAATGGCTGCCCCGGCGTGGGTCCGCTTCTACCGGGATGGCTGGCGGGAGCGGGGGCGCGATTGGGACGTTCCGGATGGACTTGTGTCCGTGACGATCGACCCGCAAACCGGCGCCGTCGCCGGAGACTACTGCCCGATGGCCGCGCGTGAGTGGTTCCGTGTCGGGACGGAGCCGAGCGCGCTGTGCGAGGAACACGCGAGCCCCGGGTTCCCCAGCTGGATCGCGGGCCTGGACGATGAGATCGCGGATCGCCTGGCGCGCATCCTGAAGCGCTGGGGCCGGGGCCGGCCGTAGACCGCGAGGTTGAGCAGTCGGTCGCGCGCGAGCAGTTTGTCCGCTCCTTCCGCGACGACCACACATTGAATCGCCACCTCGACCTCGATGCGATCGCGCGTGCCGCGCGCGACATCGATCCAGTCTTTCGAGCCACTCCGCAGTACGAGGCCGACGCCCTCGGTCACCGCATCGGCGCCAGGGTGTTGCTGAAGGTGGAAACGGTCAACCCGATTCGCTCATTCAAGGGACGCGGAACCGACTTCTACCTCCGCACCGCGCATCCACTCCCGCGCAGGCTGGTCACGGCGTCGGCGGGCAATTTCGGACAGGGTCTCGCCTACGCGGCCCGGGCTCGCGGCGTCGCGCTCGACGTCTTCGCCGCCGAGTCGGCCAATCCGCTGAAGGTCGCGCGCATGCGGGAACTGGGGGCGAACGTCCACCTCGCGGGCCGCGACTTCGACGATGCCAAGGCGCACGCCCGTGAGCACGCCCGGCGTGAGGGAACGACGTTCGTCGAGGACGGACGGGAGCCGGCGATCGCGGAGGGCGCCGGCTCGATCGCCGTCGAGCTGCTATCGTGGCCCGAACCGATCGCCGCGGCGGTCATCCCGTTAGGCAACGGCGCGCTGCTGGGCGGGATGGGGGCCTGGATCAGGCACGCGTCCCCGGCGACGAGGATCATCGGCGTCTGCGCCGCCGGCGCTCCCGCGATGCGCGATTCGCTGCGCCTGGGGCGCGTGGTCGAGACAAAGGAAGCGAAGACGATTGCCGACGGCATCGCCGTCCGCGTGCCGATACCCGAGGCGCTGGACTACCTGGCTCCGGTGGTCGATGACGTCGTGCTGGTCAGCGAGGACGCGATGCGCCGCGCCATGGAGCTCGTCCTTGCCGAAACCGGCCTGGTGTCAGAGCCGGCCGGAGTCGCCGGCATCGCGGCGCTGATCGAGCACCCGGATCTCCGCGCGGGCGGCCTGACGGCTACTCCGCTCTGCGGATCCAACGCCTCAGCCGCCTAGTGCCGTTCCAACTTGTTTCACCGAACGCTCGAAGGTATGGGTTCGCATTGAACCACTTGGCGAGAATAGCTGGAACGGCACCAGTCGAACGAACTCTCAGAACAGGGAGAACGCCTTTCCGTCGTATCCCGGAAAGACCGGGGCAAGATTCGTTGCGCCGAGGTGCTTCGACAGGACGTCCGCGAAGACCGCGCGGAAGTCAGTCGTGAGGGCGAGGTCACGCCCCTCGTAGAGTTGCTCGCGCTCCAGTCCGGGCCACGCGCCATGCACCTTCCCCCCGCGCACGCCACCACCGATCACGAACATCGCACCGGCATGGCCGTGATCGGTCCCGCCGTTTCCGTTCTGACGCACCATCCGGCCAAACTCCGACATGGTCAGGATGAGCACGTCCTGCATCCGATCGCCCAGGTCCGTTACCAGCGCCTCCACCGACCGCGAGAAATCGGTCAGTCGGGCGGCGAGCTGACCGGTCGCTGCGCCCTGATTGACGTGCGTGTCCCAACCGCCGACATCGGCGAACGCCACTTCGATGCCCACGCCCGACTTGATCAGCTGGGCGATTTCACGCAGGCGCTGCCCGAATTGGGAGCGCGGGTACTCCGCGCCATGCTCCGGCTGATAGCGCTGCGGATTCGCCGACTGAAGGAGCCTGATGGCCTCGAACATGTCTCGTCCAGCACCGTGAACGAGATCAGCCTCTCCCGTGCGATACAAAGCCTCGAGCCGCTCCGCGGAGTTGCCGGCGCCTCTCATCGTGAATTCGCCGAGTGAGTTCATCGCCACCGCCGCAGCCGGTCCCTCGAGGATGCGCGGCGTCTGCGGCGTCATCGATACCGCACGGAACGGCGAAGCCTCGGCCGACGCGCACTCCTGGCATGTTCCCTTGACCGCGAGATAGCGGTTCAGCCACCCGTCCTGCGTCGATTTCCGGTCGGGTGTGCCCGACTCCATGTAATCCTGCGCGTCGAAATGCGATCGCGTGGCGCTCGGGCTGCCGACCGCGTGAATCGGCGCGAGCAACCCATCGCGATAGAGCCGCGCCAAAGGTTCCAGCGCGGGATGAAGTCCGAAGAAGCCATCGAGGTCGATCGCCGCGTCGGCGGCGCCGGACCGCGGGCGTGGAATCGCGATGTTGGGCCGCGCCGAGTAATAAGCGGGCTCACCATGAGGGACGACCATGTTGAGTCCGTCCGCGGCGCCCCGCTGGAACAGGCAAACGAGAATCTTCCCCTTCCGCGCGCCACGAAGTTCGGCAGCGAAGGTGGCCCGCCTGAGGAAGCTCGGGCTCAGCCCCAGGGTCACCAGCGCCAGCGCGCCGTCCTTCACGAAGACTCTGCGATGCATGACGATTCCCCCGAATGCCGCCCTGGTCCGCCGCTACTTCCGCTGAAATTCCGGGCTACCGAGCGCCAGGCCGATGACCTGGGCCAGCCCCGTGAGCTGCGGAAGCCGCTGAAATCCACCCTGTCTTCCCATGCCCCTTCCCCTGCCAGCACCCATGGCCGGGTCACTCGCGGCCCCGACGTCGAGCCTCATCGAGTCCGCGGTCGCCCGCTCCATCAATGGGTTGTTGCCGCTCGCCAGGATCTCGCGCGTTTCCGGCGACGCTCGACCAGCAAGGAACGACTCGATGACCGCGTCGACCTGTGCCCCGCGTGGGGCGCGCGCCAGGTCCGCGAACGGCGGCCAGCCGCGCAGGGGCGCGCCGGGCACCCGGCCGCTCGCCACCAGGATGCCGAGGTTGATCCGGTTCAGGATGGCGCCGGTGTTGATCCACGCGGCGCCGGTTTCCGGCCAGCCGTTAGGCGCCTGGTGTCCATACAACGGCTGTCCCAGCCGCCCCACGAGCCCGGCCGAGAAAGGCGTCGTGTCGGCGCGCGCCCCCAGAGCCCGCAACGCACTCACGGCGACCTCGAATGGAGACTTCACCTTGGAACGGTACGCCGCGCGGGAGAAGAACTCGGGCGACGTGACGATCACCCGCACGACTTCGCGAATGTCGCCATCGGTCCGCGTAAACGTCGCCGCGGCGCGCTCGACCAGATCGTCAGGCGGGTCATCGCCCACCAGGCGAACGGCGAGCTTCCGGCTGATGAACAACGCGGTCGACGGATGCCGGCTCACGATGTCGAGCACCTCTTCGCCGTCCTCGAGACCACGACCAGCCTTCAGGCGGTGGCCAAGCACGACCTTGGCTCCGGCGTCATGCGCCTGGGCACGGAAGACGAAACCATCGCCTCCCTGACGCGGAGGGTTGATGCCCCACCCGGTCAACGCCCGAGCGACCTCGATCACATCCTGCTGCGTGTAACCGCCGTCCACACCAAGCGTGTGCAGCTCCAGCAACTCACGAGCATAATTCTCATTGAGTCCGCGTGGACGCCGCTGCTGCAGCTGCTCGATGGCGGCTCGCTGCGCCGAGTCCATCCGCTGCATTCGACGATTCACGATGGCTGTGCGGACGCGCCCCCGTCCAAACCCGCCCTGCTGGCCCAACGTCGGTTGACCGCTGTCGGCCACTGACTGCGCGTTGTCCAGGTAGATCAGCATGGCTGGACTCTTCGCGACGGCCCCCAACAGGTCCCTGAACCGCCCGAGGGCGTGCGGTCGGATCGTGCGCTCGGCGTACTCGGGGAGGTAGTAGCGAAGCTGTCCCTTGCCGATGAATACGTTGAAGTGATTCTCCCAGAAGTCAGTCATTACCCCGGCCAGTTGACGCTCGCTCACGACAGCGCGGGCGACCTTGGCCGAGAGCAGGTCGTTCACGAATTCCCGATTGCGCTGCGCCTCGCGCCGGATCTCCATGCTGTCGGCGCGAGTGAGCACCGTGTCGCCGCGAAGACGCGCCTGCAGTTGCTGCGCGGCCCGCGGCGGATAGTCGCGGAGCAACTCACCCGCGGATCGGCGCATCGCGGGAAAGGCCGCCATGAGTCGTTCCCCTTCCTGATCAGGGATCCGATCCGGTCGAAGCTGCTGCTCGATCCAGCGGTCGACGCCCATGGCCGCCACGCGATCGACGTCCCCGGGTCGCGGTCCGAATGCCAGTCGGTTCAGGACGTGCGCTGCCTGCTCACGAGTCGTGAGTTCGCGATAGCCGGCGACGGCGCGCCCGACCGCTCCAGAAAGCGAGTCGACCGACCATGCCGTTCCCGCCAGCACGACGGCCGTCGTCACCACCAGCGAACCTGCTCGACGCATGGCTACCCTCCGTCCCGAAGCGTGACTGGGAGACGGGTGCCCGCCCCTGACCGTTAAGGCCTCCCGGCGGTCTGGGCGACGTTCTGCAGCATGTACCCGACACCGCGTACCGTCTGCACCAGGTTGGCCTCTCCCTCCACGTCCACCTTCTTCCTGACGTAGTTGATGTAGACGTCCACGATGTTCGTGGTGGGATCGAACTCCTGCTTCCAGACATGCTGGGAAATCTGCTCGCGGGTAACCGCCCGTCCGGCGTGACGCGCGAGGTACTCGAGCAGAGCGTACTCCTTCTGCGTGAGGCTGATCTCCCGGTTTCCCCGACGTACGTCGCGAGAAAACGGATCCATGACCAGGTCGGCCACCTTCAGCATGGACTGATCGGCGCGGAGCGCTGAGCGACGCAATAGTGCGCGCACCCGGGCCAGCAGTTCGTCGTAGCTGAACGGCTTGGCCAGGTAATCATCCGCC
This sequence comes from Gemmatimonadaceae bacterium, assembly GCA_036507855.1. Taxonomy (GTDB): domain Bacteria; phylum Gemmatimonadota; class Gemmatimonadetes; order Gemmatimonadales; family Gemmatimonadaceae; genus JABWBJ01. Next base: position 9,616 of record DATCIJ010000113.1, read on the forward strand.
CCGGCGTCCAGGCCTTCCACCTTGTCCGAGACCGTGTCACGCGCCGTCAGCATGAGAATCGGCGCGGTGTACCCGCGCGACCTCAATTCCCGCGCGACCTCGTACCCGTCCTTGAGTGGCAACCCGATGTCGAGGATCAGCAGATCGGGGCGCTGATCCAGCGCTGACGCAAGTCCAGCCTCGCCGTCTGTCGCGGTGCCCACGCTGTACCCGTTATCGGATAGCGTGCGCTCGAGAACACTGAGGACGTCAGGCGCATCCTCGACAACGAGGATCCGCGCGGTTCGAAAGGTCGGCTGTCTGTTCATCCGCACGTATTATCAAGTCCGTTTCGCTCGCGGACAACCGGTCGGCTGATTCTGTATTGCCAAAAGCGGTTCGATTCCAGAATCGGATGGTCCCTTGAGTGGATCCGGCTGCGCGGCTTCCTTTCCCGCGTGCTCTCATCTCGGATCCGCGCCGGAGTCCGCGCCGGGTTGGTATCGGCGGCCGCAACCGCCGGCGCGATAGTCGGGTTCGGCATTCGTCACGGCGATTGGTCCGGGCCCTTTGTTTCGCTCGGCACGCAGGTCATGCGAGGCTTTGGCGTGACGGACCCATCAGGGTTCATGCGTTCGGCGGCAGGCATCGCTGCTCACGTCGGCTGGATGGTTCTCTGGGGGATCGCCTTCGCCGCACTGGCGAACAAGAGAACGTTTGCGCGCACCGCTCTCGTGGCGCTTCTGATCGGAGCCGGCGCGGCACTCATCGCGCGCTTTCTGATACCCGCCGCGATGGGGGCCGTGAGATTCGCAGGGCTTCCCGGCATCCAGGCGGCGCTTTGCGTTGCGCTCATGACTGTGGGTCTTGTGACCGGGCGCGCACTCGCCAGCACAGACTGACCGACCCGCGACCCGGGACCCGGGACCCGGGACGGGGACCATGCGCCGCCTGCCAGCGGCGTGGCGACGCGGTTGGAACGTCCACTTTCCATTTGTGTCCAATCACGTGCAGGTGGGGTCTACGCAAAGGGGAGTCCGACTCGGGCGATCGACGGCGCGCACACCGGCGCACCGCGAACTCGAGGATCGGACGCCAACACAAAGGGGGGGCTGGAGGAGATGGATGTCCTCGTCATGCTCGAGGAGATGTCCGAGTACTCCACCGTTCTGGCTCACGTGAACTCCGTGCCAAGTCCGCTCAACTCCGAAAGGCCAACACGGGATGTGGTGACGCTCTACGGCGAAGCCACGTCGGAGTCGTTGGCAATGGCGTTGGCGGCGGCCATGGAGTCGCGGCGCGAGACGATGGAGCGCGTGGACGTGATTCGCCACCTCGGGCTATGGCCGGAGCGGGGGGCGGTTGGGGATGCGGCGTGGCGGGATGAGCGTACTGGACAGCTCGTCACCCGCGACGTGTCGATTGCGCCCGATGTCATCCGGGAAACGGCGAATCAGTTGTTGCAGGAGTGTGGGGCGACCATTGGTCGGTTGGTCGCGGGCCTGTCCATGCCGGACTGGCCAGAAGGAGCCCGACGGGCGATCAGTTTCACGCTGACGTCATACTCGATCCTGCCGACGGGCGCCGGAGCGCGACGCGACTCGCTGCTCGAGCACTACCGGCAGTCCGACGGTTACACGTTCGACAACGAAGGAGACTGAGCACAACGATCCACATCTGTCCGACTGCCGGGCCCGTGGGTATTTCGCTCACGGGCCCTCGCTTTTTCTGGATCGACGCCGTAGAACGAACACGGATCTCGCAGAAACGCGCGGTTTCAGATCCGGGATGGGGTGTGGAGGGGCCCCAGATTGGCTGCCTGATCGGCTGTAATCCGCCGTTCCAGCGTCATCCGTGTTCGCCTGACAGCGAAATCGCATCTCCCGAAATCGCACCTCCCTGTTCGCCTGACAGCGCGAATCGTGTCTACTTGACGCGCCGGTTGCCGGGGAACAGGCTACCCTCAGAGACGACTTCAGCGAGGATCGAAGCATGAAGGAATACAAAGCGGGGGAAATCCGAAATGTGGCGGTAGTTGGACACGGAGCCAGCGGCAAGACGAGTCTCGTCGATGCCCTGGCTTTCGTGTCCGGCTCCAGCAAACGGCGGGGCACCATCAAGGATGGCACTACCCTGACCGACCACACCCCCGAGGAAATCGAGCGGGGTTATTCAATCAACGTTTCATGCGCGTTCGCCGAGTGGCAGGGTGTGAAGGTCAATCTCATTGACACCCCCGGCTACCTCGACTTCCAGGGCGACGCAATCGCCGGGCTATCCGCTGCTGACGGCGCTCTCTGCCTGGTTTCCGCCACCGCCGGCGTCGAGGTCGGCACAGAGAAGATGTTTGCCGCGGCGATGGCATCGAAGGATCCGGTCCTGTTCGTGGTCAGCCTGATGGACAAGGAGCACGCGAATTTCGAACGGACCTACCAGCAGGTGAAAGACCGCCTCACCGCCAAGGTTGTCCCGGTGGAGATCCCGATCGGCGCAGGCCCGGGCTTTCGAGGAGTGATCAACCTCTTCACGCGTAGGGCATACGTCTACAAGGTCGGCACGCGCTCCGGCGAGTACGAAGAAACGGAAATCCCCGATTCCGAGCAGGACACGGTCCAGCGGTACTATCAGGAACTGATCGAGGCCATATCCGCCACCGACGACGGGATGCTCGAGCGCTACCTCGAGGGCGCCGAAATCGGTCGTGACGAGGCCATCCAGGGGATGAAGGAAGCGATGAAGCGCGGCGATCTCTTCCCGCTCTTCTGCGTTTCGGCCGACCACGTGATCGGCATCACCTCCCTACTGACTGAACTCGTGCAGCTCATGCCATCAGCCTTCGAGATGGAGGAGCTGCACGCGTTCAAGGGGGCGGTGGGATCCGGAACCGTCGAAATCCACGCCGTCGACACAAATTCATTCGCGGCGCTGGTCTTCAAGACCCATTCCGAACCGCACATCGGAGACGTGTCGTTCTTCCGCATCTTCTCCGGACGGGTCCTGGCCGGCCAGGAGGTCTTCAACGCCACGCGTGACGGGGTCGAAAAGCTCGGACACCTCTCCATCGCGCAGGGGAAGGATCGGATAGAGCTACCGGCGCTTTCTGCCGGAGACATCGGCTGTGTCGCGAAGCTACGGAACACCCATACTAACGATACGCTGTCAACCAGAGACCATCCCGTCCGGCTGCCGCAGATCCATTTCCCTGAACCGCTGGTCCAGTTCTCGGTGCACGCAACCGCGCGGCACGATGAAGAAAAGCTGCAATTCGGCCTGCACAGACTGCACGACGAGGACCCGACGTTCGAAACGCATTACAACTCTGAGACGCACCAGACGATCATTTCAGGGCTTGGCGAGCGACACCTCGAAGTCGCCATGGCGCGCCTGAAGAGGAAGTACGGCGTGTCGGCCGAACTCGGGCGTCCGCGCATTGCCTATCGCGAAACGCTCCTTGGGAAGGGAGAAGGGCAGGGCCGCCACAAGAAACAGACGGGCGGACGCGGCCAGTTCGGTGACTGCTGGGTGCGAATGAAGCCCCTGCCGCGCGGCAGCGGATACAAGTTCGTTGACGAGATCGTCGGGGGCGTCATCCCTTCGAAGTTCATCCCGGCGGTGGACAAGGGAATCCAGGAATCCGCCGTCCGCGGCGTTCTGGCCGGATATCCCATGGTCGACTTCGAGGTCTCGCTGTTCGACGGCTCGTACCATTCGGTCGACTCGAACGAAATGTCGTTCAAGATGGCCGGGATCCAGGCGTTCAAGTCGGTCGCGCCCAGGTGCAAACCGGTGTTGCTCGAGCCCATCGACGAGGTCGTCGTCACAACGCCTGACGAGTACCTCGGCGACGTAATGGGCAATCTGTCGTCCCGACGCGGCCAGATCCTTGGCACCGAGTCGGCGAACGGTGGCGGGACGGTCGTGCGAGGCCATGCCCCGCAGGCCGAACTCCACCTTTACGGGACGGACCTCAATTCCATGACCCATGGCCGCGGAACATTCACGCGGCGGTTCCATGGATATGAACAGATGCCACCCGAGGCCGCGAGCAAGGTGATCGAGGAGTCGGCGAAGGAAAAGAAGGAGGAGGAGTTGGCTGAGGTGTAGCCACGAGCGACGAGCGACGAGCGACGAGAATCTTCAGAGATTGCTCATCGCTCGTCGCTCATCGCTTGCTGCCTCACTCCCCTCAACACCGTCGTCACAAGCCCAACCGCATACACACTCTGCGTCCCGGGTGCGCCCCAGAGCTGGATCAGCAGCCGGTCCGTTGGTGAAGCGACCGTGGTCCAGGCTGCGCCGTCGAAGTGCAGGAGAACGCCATCTTCGCCCGCGGCGAACACGTCGGTCGGCCCGGTCCCCCACACCGTGCGGAGCGCCTTCGTCGTGGGACTCGGCATCTGGTACCAACGCACGCCGTCGTAGCGAATGATCGTGCCCGCCTCTCCAACGGCGAAGAGATCGCTGGGGCCACTGCCCCAGATGCCGCGGAGCAGCTGTCCGGTGGGCGTGGTCATCCTGCTCCACCGGCTGCCATCGAAGGCCAGCACGACCCCTGAGTCCCCTACGGCGTAGACATCTCCAGCGGACAATCCCCATACGTGCCGCAGGAACCCCGTTGTCGGACTCGCCATCAGGCCCCAGCCGATCGACGTCGAAATCAGGATCGTCCCGAATTCGCCCACGATGTAGGTGAGTTCAGGGCCGGCGGCCCATACCGATCGCAGCAGCACCGACCGCGGACTCTGCTCCGGCGTCCACGCGCCCCCGTCGTAGTGCAGGATCGTTCCCGTGTCACCCACCGCGTAGACGTTGTTCGCGCCGCTGCCGTGCAGGCCGTACAGGGGGTGGGAGGGAGGCATTGGCTCCTGTACCCAACCCGTGCTGCCTCGCCTGAACAGGACACCACCGGCTCCAGCTGCCCAGACCGGTCCGCCATCAACTCCCCACACTGTCAACAGGACCGGCGACGTCGTCTCAGTCGTCCAGGCATTTCCGGCCCCACGGATCGCGGTTCCGTCCCACCCGGCCGTGACGATGCGCCCGGCGTTGTCGCCCCAGAGTCCGCGGAGGTTCTCGCCGGATCCCACGTTCTGGACCGGTGACCAGGTACTGCCGGTCAATCGCAGTATGAGGCCGGTATTCCCCACCGCGTACGCGTCGCCCGGGCCGCGTCCCCAGATCCCGAAGAGATTTCGCGACGTCACCGGGGCCAGCTCCACCCATTCGTTACCATCGTAGTGGAGCATGGTGCCGTTGATGCCCACCGCCCAGATATCCGAGGCGCTCGTTCCCCAGAGCCCGAGCAGGAGCAGGCCGGTCGGCGAGGCGACCTCGGTGAACGTTACGCCGTCGTAGTGCACGATCAGCCCGTTCTGCCCCACGAACCAGACATCGTTAGGCGCGGCGCCCCAGATCCCCCATAGCTCCCAGCCGCGTGCGGTGGTCAGGACCGTCCAGGTGGCGCCATTCCAGCGCAACACCGTGCCGTCGACGCCGGCGGCGTAGACCTCGGTTGCCGAACGGCCCCACACATCGAGCAGCGTCATGGTGGTCGGACTCTGCATCGCGTTCCAGCCAGCCGCCGAGCGACGGTAGATCATGCCGCCGGTCCCCACGGCGAATACATTCGTCGCGCTCGATCCCCAGACACCGGTGAAGGATTCCTCGGTCGGCATCCGCAGGAGCTGCCACTCGCCGTCGGTCGACTCCATGATGACGCCCGCCTGACCGGCGACGATCGCGAGCGGAGTTGCAGCATCGGCCCACACGCCAAGAATCGACGCGTCGGTTACCCCCTCGTGCTCGATGCTCCACGTCGCCGGAGCGCCAGCCGTCGTCACCGTAATGAAGGTCTCAGTCTCCACGCCGCCCGCTTCGGCCACGATCGTGGCGCTGCCCGCGGCGACGGCACGCGCCGTGCCCGATGCCGAGACCGAGACAATTCGCGAGTCTGACGAGGACCAGGTTACCGCACGGTTGGTGACCGCACCCGTGGAGTCCCTTGCGGTTGCTTCCAACTGGAGCGTTGCGCCGGGGCTCAGCCACGCGTTTGCGGGCACGACATCCAGCGTCAGGACCGATCCATCGATGGGGCCGCCCGGATCGGAGTCGCTACATGAGACCGCGAACAGCAGGCACGCGAGCATGCGGCAGCGGATCCGTGCGAACGATGCGGAGGGATTCACTCCTCTGGCCGCCGGGCCATGAGACGCGAATGCGTCGTCATCTACACCTTGTGGTAACTGGATCGCCCTGCCTCACGACGGTCGGCCCCTTCGTACACCTCGAAGTCGGAGAAGAACGCCGGCGCTTCGTTCTTCAGGATGCGGATCACGGCCACGGCAAGGCGACGGATTTCGAGCTCGGCTCCCTCACCGGCGCGCAACTCGAGCATGGTCCGCCAGGCCCGCACATTGGCGGTGACGACGATCTTCGTCTCGGTCGAGTTGGGCAGCACTCCGCGGGCAGCCTCGCGCGCCATCTTGCGCCGATGGACCCGGTCCGCAACCCAGGCGTAACGCTCCATCAGCTGCTCGACCAGGGCGACGTAAGTCCGTTGCGCGTCCTCCATCTGGGTCTGCCACCGCGCTTCCAGTGCCTCATCGCCGATGATGGCTGGTGGCACCACGAAATCGGCAACCGACTCGTCGACGTACCGTTGGCTCAACTGCGAATAGGCGAACCCAGCACGATGCCGCACCAGCTCGTGCGTGAGCGAGCGGCTGACGCCCTCGAGCAGCAGGGAATAGTTCGCGTGCTCCAGGACGCTGCCATGCGCCTGTTTCTTGATGTTCTCGAGGTAATCCGCCGTCGACCGGCTGGCGGGGTTTCGCTGACTCATGTAGCACAGCCGTCCCGCGAACTCCGCCAGGCGCTCACCGTCACTGCTCTCGCCAATCCACTGGACGCGGAGGTGATCGGGCTCCGAAAACGCGGGTCGCGCCAGGACCGAGATGCGAGGCTCGCGAAAGTACATGAGACGTGTCGGCGAATGGTGAGCGGTATGACGGGAGAAAGACGTCCGAAAGCTAATGGCCGTTGGAATGGGCTGCTGAATTCCCCGGCGCGCGCGCCGTCAGGCCTCACTTGCCCCGGATGCGGTGCGCGAATAGGGTGACCCATTGGGGCGAAGAACCGCCACGACGGCGGCGGCACCCGGAGGGAGCGATGGCGAATCCCGGCATCACGTTAGGCGCGGCGCGCGGATTGCTGGTCGCCTGCGGGCTCCTCGCGGTGTCCGGAGTCGGACTCGCGCGGGGCGTCGCCACGCGTGGCGTTCAGGTCATAACCGTCCGCGACGATACGTCTTTCGCGGGAACGGTTGCCCGGCTGTCGGAAGCGCCCGGGTACTTCGACTCGGACAACCTCATCTCGAACGAAACGTCATACCTGCATGCCGTAAGTCAACTGCGAGCCGGCCGGGTGAGCGGCGGTGCGTACATCGGCGTCGGGCCCGACCAGAGCTTCTCCTACATCGCCGCGATCCGCCCCCGCGTGGCGTTCATGATCGACATCCGGCGCGAAAACCTGCTCATGCACCTGATGTTCAAGGCGCTTTTCGAGCGGTCGAGCAACCGGTTCGAGTTCCTCAGCCGGTGGACGGGCCGCGTCGTGCCTCCCGACGCTCGTCGCTGGGATGGTTCTCCCATCGAGTCGATCCTCGCTGCCGTCGACAGTCTCCCCGTCGATTCCACGGCCAGTGAAACCGATTCCCTCCTGGTCACAATGCGGCGATACGGCGTTCCGCTTTCACTCGCCGACACGGCAACCATACGGCGCTTTCATGGCGAGTTCATTCAGTACGGCCTCGACCTCCGCTTCACGAGCACCGGGCGCTCGCCGCGATACTACTATCCGACCCTGCGCGAGCTGATCCTCGAGCGGGACCTCGAAGGCAACCAGGCGAGTTACCTGGCGAATGAGGAAGGATGGCGGTTCGTGAGAGGGCTGGAGGCACGCAACCGCGTCATTCCCGTCGTCGGCAATCTCGCCGGATCCACCGCCCTCCCCGCCATCGGCCGGGAAGCGGCCGCGCGCGGCGAGCGCGTCTCCGCGCTCTATGTGTCAAACGTCGAGATGTACATCTGGCGCGATGGCTCCTTCGCGAATTTCGCGGCCAACGCTTCGCGACTGCCGCGCGATGAACGTTCGGTGATCATTCGATCATTCTTCGGCGGCGGCTTCGGCCAGTCGCATCCGTTGAACCGGCCGCGACACTACAGCACGCAGTTGGTGCAATCCCTCGACGACTTCGCGCGTCGCGAGAGCCAGGGCTGGTCGTCCTACTTGGACCTGGTGACGCTCGGCAACCGCTAGTGCCGTTCCAACTATTCGCGCAAAGTTGGTTCCCAGCCGGCCTCGTGTCTCTGAGCCTTTGGCGAAACAGGTTGGAACGGCACTAGCGGGCCCGCGGCGAGTCTCCCCGATCACCCGGCGGCTTGGCGCGCACCGTGCTGTCCTGGATCCTGAATGCGAATGGCTGCTGCACCAGTTGCGGCACCAGTCGGTTCGCCATGATCGCCGGGCGAAAGCGCATTCGCGGGAGTGTGGTCTTCACCGCCCGCGCAAAGTCGGCGTGCGTCGCGGAAATGACGCGAAACGTGAGCGTATCCGCGTGCCCGAGTGTGTCTACCACGTACTGCACGATCACCGAACCCTCGATCCGCCTGCGCAGCATTGATTCGGGATACGTCGGAGCCGCGCCGTCCTCGTACCGCACGACCGCGCTGTCGACCATGAACTCCGTCATGATCGAATCGCCCAGGGCAATCGGGGGCTGTGCCTCCTCGTTCTTCGCCGCCGCCTCGGTCTCTTCGGCCTTCCCGTCGGGCAGAACCATCTCGACGCGCCGCTCGTCGCGTTGTCGCTCCCTGGCGTCCTCCTGGAAACCTTCGCCGGTCCTCGCGGCCAACGTCGTCCACGTCACGGTTTCGCGCTGCGGCCGGCCCGGAATGCGATCTTTCGGGACCAGCCACTGGACCGGCGTGAAGGCGGAGTCCGGCTCCGGAGTGACGCGCTGGACGTCCCGATTCAGGAACAGCCAGCCGCCAATCAGCAAGCCGTGCACGAGCGCACTTACTCCTGCGCCCTCGAGCATGGCTTCAATCGCTACCGCGGCACGTTGTGATTCGAGGAGCCGCGCGAACAGCATTCTTGACCTCCCGGACGGACAGCGCTCAACGCTGCCACAACGTCAGTATTGCGGCAGCAATCCCGGGAGGCAAGTGACGAAGGGACGAGTCCCCTTCCTGGCGCAACAGTCGGCGGTCAGCGATGTCCGAACGTCACTTCGAAACAACAATGACCGGCTTCGGCTCACGACGCCGGCCGCGCGCGGGCAGTATCCGACGAGCACGCCAGCCGAGGTACGCGAGCGTAACAGCCGAAAGCAGGTGCTTGATGATCGCCCGGCTCCACGCGCTCTCGAACGCGGGACGTCCATCCACAGGTACGGACGCGCGCAACTGAATCACGTCGAGCATGAAGGCCGCGCAAAGTCCGAAAAGGACTAGAGCCAGCGTCAGGCAGGTGATCACGAGCGCGCGCTGCATGGCGACCTGCTTGCCGACCGCCGAGATCACGAGCGCCAGCGACAATCCCAGGATCGGGGTAAGCATGTATCCCGAGAGCAGGCCGACAGCGGCAAAGCGCCACTGGACGCTCGAGGGCTGCGGAGCCGGAACGCTGAGCAGGAAATCCACCGCGGGGATGAGGATGAGCACCAGAGCCACGACATACAGCGGGGCGGCCAGCGCTTCCTCGGGATCGAGTCGAGTGCTCACGATCTCTGGTTCGGGTTTCGTGTCGGCCTGACCTGACGAACCGGGGGTCACGCTAATCAAGGCGCTCGCACAGGAAAAGAGAAACGGGCCGGGGTCTGTGGCCCCGGCCCGTTACGGCAGCGCGGAAGGGGGTCGCGCTGCAGAACTGAAAGTGTGCTCGCCGAACCCAGCCCCGGATTCCTCCGGCGCGATGTGGAGAGCGGGCGGGCTACCACAAAGCTTGAACTGGGCCGGCGTGCTGCACGTCACACAAGCACTGTCCATGCCGAACCCGGGGGCGCTGCGGGGTCGCCATGGCAAAGCGCCGCGAGACAACGACTTGGGCCGACGGCTCGGAGGTCTCCCAATGCGGGCCTTCGGGAAAACGCCTGTCGCACAACCCGGCGATCCGTCGCGCAGGCGCTACAGCGACACTGGCTGACCCAGGAACGCGTCGATCCGGTCCTTGTTGGCTTCCACATCTCCCTCGCCCAGCTCGACCAACCGTCGGAGGTAATCGGCCTGGAACATCAGCAGGCTGAGGATATCCGGACTGGTGGTCCGGCGAGTGCCGAGACCCCGAGTGAGGTATCTGAACACGCGCGGGAGCCGTGGCTCGAACTCGCCGGCCAGCTTTCCCAGGTCACGCGAGGGGCGTAGCACGAGAATCTCCACGAGCCGCATCCCCTCCCGATCCGAAGGCGGCATATCGTCGAGCATGCGGTTCATTCGTTCGAGCCGCATGATGTCTTCGTCGATCAGGTCCAGGAAGATGGCGTTGTACAGGACGCTGAGGACCTGTGCCGGAGGCGGATAACCGTCGGTCAGCGGGCGGTCGGCCTCTTCGCGGGACCGTGAATACCGGGTGGCGATGGTCAGGATGCGCGTGGCGCCGAGGTGAAGCGCCGGCGAGAGCGGTGCCGTTAGGCGCACGCCGCCATCGCCATACCATTCGGTTCCGATGCGCACCGCCGGGAAGAGCATGGGGAGCGCACTCGATGCCATCACGTGCTCCACCGTGATGGATGCCAGTTCGCTGCGGCGCTGTGGTCGCTGCCAGAGGGTGACGTCGCGTCCCTGGACCCACGTCACGGACTGTCCCGTCGTGTAGCTCGTGGCCGAGAGCGCGACGGCGTCGAGTCGGCCGGTGCGGATGTTGTGCTGAATTCCCGGCAGGGCGCCGTCGGCGTCGCGCGGCAGCGCGCGTTCAAGGAAGCGCCTCAGCGGGGCAGTGTCGAGCAGGCCCTTCGTCGGCTCCTTGCCGGCGTGGCCGCCGCCGACCAGCCGCATCCCCCAGCGCCCCACGTTGCCCAGCAGCGGCAGCGTGTGGACGTTGTAGACCTGGTCCGGGGTCAGGCTGAGCCAGAGACGCACCAGCTGTTCCGTCGCTTCCGGCAGCGGCGCCGCCTGCGCGGCGAGGAACGTCGTGTTCACGGCGCCGGCGGAGATTCCGGTGAGAATGGGAAGACGCAGCGTTGGATAGCGCCGGGCGATCGCCCGCAGCACGCCGGCCTGGTAGGCGCCGCGCGCGCCGCCGCCGCCAAGCATGAGGGCGAGCGATTCGTTAGGTGCTCTGGTGGTGACGGGTGTGTCTTCGGAATAGTTCATGGCGCCCGCAAGATGGACCGTGAACGGCGCCGCACAAGGGCGGACGGAACGCGGATACTCGCGGTCAGTTTCGCCGCCGGGTCTCGGTCCAGATGGCGAGCACCCCGCACGTCTGGCTCGATGCGAACTCCGCGGGGATCGCCACGCCGCGAAAATACGCCTCGATGCGACGCACCGTTAAAGGATTGATGATCGCGTCGAGGTCGACCTTTCCGTGGACGAGTTGCGCGCCATTCAGGTAGATCATCGGGATGCACGGCTCGCCTTGACCGCTCATGAACTCCACGTGTTCCTCCCAGCTGTCATCGAGCCGGGTGCCACGGCGGAACCGGATGCCGGGCAGCCGGCGCACCTGGTCCCGGAAACTCATCGCGCGCATGGAGTCGATCTGTGCCTCGTCGATGAAGTAACCGGATCCCGACTTCCGGCGGCGTTCGAACCCCTCCCGCGCCGAGGCATCGAGCCGCCGCAACGCGGCGACGCGCACCGTGTCCAGCAGGTACGCCGACACATCGAACAGTACGAACTCCGTGACGCCCCCCCGGAACTCGACGATGTCCGCGATCTCCTGCCCCGGGACGAAACCGATCGCGCGTGCTTCAACGGTGTGCGATCCAAAGGGCAGTCCCTGGAGCACGAATTCGCCGCGACCGTTCGTCCGGGCCTCACCCACGCCGCTCAGCAGCGCCACCCGCGCCCCCTCGATCGGGCCTCCATCCAGCGCGCGCACCACGCCCCGCAGCTCGCCGCGGCCGCGCTCCACGATCCGTTCCTCTCTGGCACGCCCGGAGGCCGTTGTGTCGGCGGCGCGGACTTCGGCTTGAGCAGCACCCACATAGATGTCCCGACGGAGCACGGCATGCGCTGCCACCCCCAGCTCCACGTTTCCCGACAGGTCCGTGTCGTACGAGGCGCGCACTGTCATCGGCACGCCGCCGGGTACGCAGGCGGTGAACCACCCCTCGTCATTGGCGAACGAGTCCACGATCGGTGTAGAACGCTGCATGCTGCCGTCCCGTTCGAGGATCACTTCCCCCCACCGCAGCGACACAAAGGCCCCCGGCAGGGGAGTATCCGATCGGGAGTGGCGCACGCTCCCAAGCAGCACCGCCAGGGAGTCCTTGGTTCCCTCACGCCCGCAGACGGTCCGGATGATCGACCGCATCGACGGGACAGCCATGGCGGCGCGCACGGTCGATGCCGTTCGCACGTCGATGCGCTGCAGCGGTCCGCGGAGACCTAACGAGTCGACCGCCACGTGCTGGAACCCGAGGAGGTACGTGCCCGGCGGGACGGCGGGGTATTCGAAGTGACCGAGCGAATCCGTCACGATCGACCGCACCGCGGAGATCGTGCGGGGCGCGGGCACCAGCGCCAGCTGGACCACGGCTCCGTTGAGGGGCCGCATTGCCATCGAGTCGTACACGATTCCGGTGACGCGAGCCGCTGGAGTCGCGGCAACGGAACCGGCCTGTGAACGCAGCAGTCCGGGCGAAGCCACCCCGATGACGAGCATCATCAAGATGCCCGCCGGGCCCAGCTTCACGCCGCCGGCCATTACCGCACCGAGGAGAGGAAGTCCATGAGTGACGACCTGGGCGAGCGCATCTCCCCGTGCTCGAGCCGGTCGAGGATCTGCTCCAGCGCCAGTTGACCGCGCGCCACCTTCCGCCGTTGCGCACGCGCTATCGCCGTGGCACCCAGTCCGGCCAGCGCGGTCCATATGCTGCCGACGACCGCTCCGATAACCAACGCACCCGGTTCGCCGGACATGGAAGCGAGTGCAACCACGCTGGCGCCCGACGTGACTCCAAGCCCCGCCGTCACGCCGGCCCACCGCACATTGCGAACCCGGCTCGGCGTGAAGTCCGCATCGAGCCGCACCAGCACGCGCCCGGCATCGACCGCCACTACGGTCGCGCCGACTTCGGTGGCGGGAGTGAGGGCGTACGGCCGTCCGCCAAGGTTGAAGCTCGCCTGAACAGTTCCCGCGAAATCCCGGCGTGCCTCCCAGGTGAGGCGCTCGCCGATCCGTCGTCTGATTCGCAGCAGCTCCTGGCGCTGCATCCAGGAATCGATCAGCGCGAGAACTTCAGCGGGGGTACCCGGCACCACGCGCGACGCTGCGGCCACTGTTGAGCCGAACCAGGACCCCACGACGCCGGACTCCTCCGGCAGCACCACGCGCGTTCGCTCTTCCGCCAGTGCCTGCCGCAGATGGTCCGACGAGATCCCGACCTCGCTGCCCAGTTCGAGCAATTGATTCTCGGTCAGCTCGTCGGGCGCATCGGCCAGACGCGCCTGAAGCTCGGTCGCTCGCGCCAGAACACGTTCGAGCGCGGCACGGTCGAGCGGGGCTAACGAACCACCCGGCGGTTCCGCCGGTGCGGGAGGATCGGTTGACATGTTGTGGCGACAGCGGGTCCATCCGGAATATGAACGCTCCCCGGCCGCGCCGCATCGCGTCCGAGGCTATTCCGCCTGCCGCCCGCAGGTTATGCAGTATTGCCACTCGACCTCGAGTTCCGTGCTGCAGGCCGGACACTGCTTTATCGACAGGTTCTGGCCGCAATGCGGACAGAAGTGCGTTTCGCGTCCCTCGGGGAGTTCCCCGCCGCAGTAGCGGCAGCCCGTGCCATGCGCCCGCGCGACGGCAACAGGAACTGGTGCCACAGGAGCGGCGGGCTTCGCAGCCACCGACGTGGCGCCGGGTCCAGCAGCCTTTGGCGCCTGCGCTGCTGGTCGAGGCGCGGCTGCCTTTGGCGCCTGTGCTGTGGCGACCGACCCGGCCGCCTTCGGCGCTCGCGCCGTCGCGACCGCTGACGCAACGGGTGCCGCGCCCGAGGCCGGCAATTCAAGCGTGGCGCGACCAGCCATCTCCGCCTGACGAGTCGGCGACGCCGGGCTGGGACTGCGGACCACGGGTGGTGATTGGCCGTCCAGCGCTCGAATCGCCGTCGCGGCAAACGAGACTGACGATGTTCCCCAGGCCCGGAACAGGGACAGGTCGGGATTCGGGGATTCGAGTTCGGCACGTAATGCCGACTGCATGTCGGGATCGCCGTTGAGCAGTCCGCGGGCCCCCGACAGGAGTCGCATCAACGTGAGCTCGTATTCCTCCGCGGTATCGATGGCAAGCTCTCCGCGATTGAGGCGATAGGGAATCAGGTGCTGGTGCAGTGCCGTTACTTCGAACGGCCGGGTGAGGAGATCTGGAAATCCCGCCCGGACGTTGTGAACGAGTCGCCGGAACATCCTGTCCAGTTCATCCATCAATTCTTGCCCTCGATCCGGGTCATGACTGCGTCCACGTCATTGGTCGGTGTCGCGCCAAACAGCACGCGCACCTGATTGACGGCGCGCGTGGCGATGTGTTCCGAGTGACTGCGGGCGTCGCGGTATCCGATGGCATATCCAGCGGCAATCGCGACAGCCAGCACGAGAAGCTTCCCCATGACAGCAACCTCCTTGGGGGACTATTTCAGGGACTCGCCGGGTGAGGCGCCGGTAACGTTCTCGAAGCCCGGAAAACGGCCGGGTCCGGGAACGGCTCCAGGGCCATGGGCTTTCTCGCCGCGGCGCGTTCCGCGAACCAGGCGTCGAATCCGGACTCCACAAGGCCACCCGAGGACGACTGCGTTGCCGCGGCGCGTACCGCGAGGTCGTTTGCGTATTCGTTCTGCGCGTGTCCGGCGTGGCCACGCACCCACCGCCAGCACACCGCGTGCGCCGCCGCCGCATCAACTGCCTGACGCCACAGCTCCAGGTTTTCGATCGCGCCACTCTTCCTGGTCCATCCGCGCCTTGCCCAGTCATGCACCCATTGGGTCATGCCATCGACGATGTACCGCGAATCCGTAGTAAAGCTGACCTGGAACCGGCGGCCCTTCCGTCCGAGCGCCGTCATGGACTCGATGACCGAGCGGAGCGCCATGCGGTTGTTGGTCGTTGCCGGTTCCGAGACCCAGAGATCGCGCCTGACGACTGGGGCCGATTCGCGCTGTTTGAATTCGAGGAGGACGCCGACTCCGCCCGGATTCTCTCCATCCCGCCCGTTGCCAAGGCAGGACTCGTCGGCAAAGATCGCGACCAGCGCTTCGTTGACTCGCGACTTCGTCATCCAAGGACCTCCACGGCATCCAGGTCCTCGATCACGCGCGTGATGAGGTCGCCCGTGGTCGGATGGCGGGCCTCGATCACTTCGCGGCCACCACGCATGAACAAGCGCAACGGAATGACCACGATCTCACGACCCTGCCTGACGAGCGCAATCCGCCGGCCGTCCATCACGGCCCTCTCGAGGCGGTCGTATTCACTGGGCGTCAGGTGAGCCACTCAGGCCGCTCTACACCAATCCAGCGCCAGGCGTTCCAGGACCAACGTCGCGCGTGAGAGCTCATCCTCGGCGACCCACTCAGTCGCTGAATGCGCCAGCGAGATGTCGCCGGGACCGAAGCAGATCGCCGGTACCCCGGCGGCGTTGAGCAGGGCCGCATCGGTCCACGCCGAGAGCCCTTCGATCTTCACGCGCTCGCCAACGCTGCCGATGGCGGCCGCCAGCGCCCGAACCACCGGCGCTTCGGGGGCTACGTCACTCGGCCACTGGGAGAAGACGTGCTTCACCTCCGCCCGCATGGCCGGCGCCGACGCCGCGACACGGGACAGCGCCTGCTCCATTTCAGCGACGGCGTCGTCCGGTGACTCGCCGGGAACGGTGCGGCGCTCCACCGCCAGGACACATCGATCCGGATAGGTTGACCATCCGCTGCCACCCGACACACCGGCCGCGTGCAGTGAAGCGTGGCCAAGGAGCGGGTGCGTGTGCCTGACGAGTTCCCCGCGCTCCAGGCGGTCCAGCTCCGCCAGCAGGAGTCCGGCGTGGCGGATGGCATCCACGCCGACATCATGCCGGCTTCCGTGAGCCGCGCGACCGGTGAACGTGACTTCTGTCCACGTGAAGCCCTTGTGCGCCGGCGCAATCGCCAGGCGCGTTGGCTCGGTGACGATGCACGCGTCGGCGCGGACGCCGCGCTCGAGGAGCCCCCGGGTCCCCTCGCTCTGCCATTCCTCGTCCACGACCGCCGCGACCACGACCTCCCCCGCCAGACCGGACTTCGCCGCGCGCCACGCGGCACAGCACATCGCGGCCACGCCGCCTTTCATGTCGGTCGCGCCACGGCCGTAGAGGCGTCCATCGAGCGTCGCGCCCTCGAACGGGGCGTGCGTCATCCCTTCGACCCCTACCACGTCCAGGTGACCGTTGAACATCAGGGACCGGCCGCCGGCCTTCCCGATGCGTGCGACGACATTCGGCCGCCCGGTGACCACTTCCTGGAGCGACACGCGGAACCCCCATGCCTGGAGCACGGCCGCCAGGGCGCGCGCCACTTCACCCTCGGCCGGCGCGCCAGGCACGAGCCCCGGATTTCGCGAATCGATCTGAACCAGAAACCGGGTGAGCGCGACGGCGTCGCCTGGCGACGGTGTCATGCGCCGGACACCGTGGCGCCCGTGGGAACCGGGCCGGCGCGCCTGACGACATGGAATCCGCGCCGCGCCATCCGCACGGGAAGCGGCTGCGCGCGCGCCGCCATGGCCTGCCGCACGTCTTCCTCACGCCCCTCGGCGGCGATCGCCAGCACGCAGCCGCCGCCCGAAGCGCCTAACGCCTTGCCACCGATCGCGCCTGCGGCAGCCGCGTCAGCGAGCACCGCATCGATCAGCGGCGTGGGGATCGCCGGATGCAACGCCCGCTGGTGGACCCAGTGCTCCCCGACCAGCTGGCCAAGTGCATCCAGATCGGCCGATTCCAGGGCCGCTACCATCTGGACGGCCAGGTCGCGCATACGATCAAGCGCGCTGAGCACGTGAGGTTCGCGGGCGCGATAGGCGTCCATCACCGCCGTGATCGTATTGCTCGAGATCCGCGATTGGCCGGTGTACGCGACAATGCATCGCTGGTTCAACGCCGCCATCAGGTCATCACTCATCCGAATGCGCCGGGCCGTGACCTCTCCGCCGAACCAGAGCCCGAGCGCGCCCCCGATCGCCGCCGCGTAATGATCCTGTCGACCGCCGGCGATGCCGAGGTCTTCCACCTCGAGACGGCGACTTTCCTCCGCGAGACTGGACGGCGTGATCTCTTCGCCGCGCCAGGCAGCGAGCGCGCCGAGGACAGCGACGCCGGCCGCTGATGATCCTCCGAGTCCGGCACCAAGGGGATACTCGGCCTGGACAGTCACGGAGACGCCCGGCATCGCGGCGCGTCGAGCGGCTGCAATGGTCAGGGCGTTGTCGGGAGTGCTGGAGCCGTTGCCGGCCCCGCCACGCTCGACCCTGGCGCGCACCGTGGCGATCGCGTGCAGCTCGATGGCCACGTTGCAGACACATCCGCCGCGCTCCTCGCTGTAGGGAGGGACATCGGTCCAGCCACCTCCGAAATCGAGGCGGGCCGGGGCGCGGGCAACGAGTGCATCCATGGGCATACGATACGCGGGCGGGGGCACTCCGGACACGCGCGCGTGAGCCGCTGCGACTACTTCTTTGCCGCGGGCTTCCTGGGGAGGGCGGGTTTCTTCGCGATCACCTTCTTCGCCGCCACGGGCGCCTTGGTCTTCGCTGGAGCCTTGGCTTTCTGCTCGTTTCCTGACTTGCGCGTGGCGTCCGGCTTGGTCGCCTTTCCCCGCTTGGAGCTCGCTTCCTCGGCCTCGCGGATGAGCTTATCGGCTTCTTCCTGAGTCATCTGTCCGCGTCTGACCATGTACTGAACAAGGTCGCGGGCGCTTTCTACCGCGAAGGCTGTGAGACCGGCCGCCGCCCCAATGACGTCCCGAAGGGCGCCGGACATCTTGCTGCCGGCCTCGAGACTGATCTCATGGGCGCGAGCAGCCAGTTCCGCGACGGTGTCGCGGACATCCTGACCGCGATGTCCGGGACTGCGCTTTGGCGGTACGGGTGGCGTGAGCGCCGGCTCTTCAGACGCTGGCGCGTTGTCGTTCGGGCTTGCCGATTCGGTCATTGGGGCGAGCGGGGGTCGGCCAAGCGCGGGGGATTCAGCCGGTCAGTCTCAGGGCCTGATCAGGCCGGGTTGGACCGGTCGCGAGGCTTTCGTGGGTTTTACGCGGCGCTAAGTATATGCTGACTTGAGACATACGCAAGGATGTTCGAGCAGTATCTCGGATCCATCGGCAACGAAGACAAACTAGCGGAATATCATATCAGTATCGAGCCACCAAAGGAGCATATTCGTGCCAATAGAGCTCAAAAACGTGAGAATCGTCGACTTGTCGCGTGTTCTTGCTGGACCGCTTTGTACCATGATTCTCGGCGATCTTGGTGCCGACGTCATCAAGATCGAAAGACCGGGCCGAGGTGACGAATCGAGGGGGTGGGGGCCTCCCTTCGACGCACAGGGAGAGAGCGCTTACTACCTGTGCTGCAACCGGAACAAGCTCTCAATGGTGATCGATCTGGACCTGCCTGGCGATCGGGACGTTCTGGCCCGCCTCATCGGGGACGCGGATGTCGTTCTGGAGAACTTCCGCGAGGGGGCGCTGGCATCCCGCGGCATTCGGGCCGACGACTGGCTCCACCGCAATCCGAGACTCATCTGGTGCACGATTTCCGGATTCGGCCCCGGCAGCGATCGGCCCGGATATGACTTTGTCGCCCAGGCGGAATGCGGCTGGATGTCCATAACCGGGGACCCGGCCGGCGAACCGATGAAGACGGGCGTCGCACTGGCGGATGTCCTCGCCGGGAAGGACGCGGCCATCGCAATCCTCGGCGCATTGCTCAATCGAGATCGCTCGCGGCAGGCGCTGCCGGCCCCCACGCGCCAACTGCACATCTCGCTGCGGCATTCGGCCACCGCGGCACTGATCAACGTCGCGCAGAATGCGCTTGTCAGTGGGAACGACGCTCGCCGTTGGGGGAATGCGCATCCCAACCTCGTACCCTACCAGTTGTTTGCGGCGAGGGACGGCCGGCTCGTGATCGCCGTTGGAAACGACGCCCAATGGAAGCAGGCGTGCGGGGCGCTCGGCCTCGAGGGACTGGCTGGTGATGCATCGCTCGACACGAACGCCGGCCGGCTGGCGCAGCGTGAGCGTGTCGTCCGCGCGATCGCCGACCGGCTGGCGACAGCCGACACCATTCACTGGTTAGGCGCGCTGGGAAAGGTTGGGGTGCCTTGCGGAGTCGTCAGGACGGTGAGAGAGGCGCTGACCGATGTGCCAGCGAGTCTGGTCACGGGCGTCGCCCCGTCAGTGCCGGGCACCGTCCGCAGGCGTCCGCCGAGACTGGACGAGCACGGGGAGCTGATTCGCCGGGACGGCTGGGGAGCCTTCGGTGTCGTGGGTCACTGACCCCGCCCGCAAAAGGGCGATCCTGTTACGCCGCGGGCCACGAATCGTCTTATCGGCGTGACAACGTATGCCGTTCAGCAGCCCGGTGTAGCAGGACTATCCAGAGGTGGGCGAAGGAGTTATGCTCCGGCCGTGAAATCGACGGTGCCCGCCGATCAGGTAGACCAGGTTGATGCGGATCAGGAAATCATCGCCCGAGTGCTAACGGGCGACCGAGATGCCTTTTCCCTCCTCATCCACCGTTACGCAGATCCGCTGTTCCGGCACGCGCTCGGGATGACCGGAAGCCCCGACGTCGCGGAAGACATCCTGCAGATGTCCTTCATCAAGGCCTACAGCCACCTGGCCGAGGTGCGAGGACGGTTCGATGCCTGGGTGTTCCGCATCGTGGCCAACGGGTGCAAGGACTGGTTGAAGAACATTCGTCGTACGCATCTCAGTTACGACGAGGATGATCAGCCAACCGGGTACGCCAATCCCGAGGAAGAGCTGGACCTGACCGAGTTGCGATCGGATCTCGACAGTGCGTTGCTGACCCTCCCGGTGTCGTTACGGGAAGCGTTCATCATGAAGCACGTCGAGGGTCGGTCGTACGAGGAGATGGCAGACCTGCTGAGCACAACGGTGGGGGCCCTCAAAATGCGTGTTCACCGCGCACGAGAGGCGCTCCAGGCACTATTAGAGGAGAAATACGCGTGAAGCTGGATGATATGTACGAGCCGAATCGGCGCGGTGAGGCGGCCCGAGAGGGCGGCAAACAGCCTGGGGAGGGCAGTGCCCCATTGGCGGACCGGGAAGTTCCACTTCCTCCGGTCGCAACGTTGGATCACATCCATCGCTGGCTCGACGGGGAAACGCCGGAGCCAACGGGACTTCGTGGCGATCAGGCGCGGTCGCTCGAGTTCTGGCGCCGCATGGACGAGGAAACCGAGCGCCGTCGGCGCGTGGTGACTCCGCCCTACGTGGCTGCCCGGATCATGGCGTCGCTCCCCGAGACCAGTTTTATGACGGCCATCGCGCCGTGGTGGAAGAAGGACGTTCACCTCTCGCCCGCGACGATCGTCGCCCTGGCAATCGGTGCGTTCTCACTCGGCCTGCTGGCCATGCGGCTGGTGACTGGCTAGCGCCGTTCCAACTATTCCCGCCAAGTTGGTCCCAAGCCGGCTCGTGTCTCTGAGCCTTTGGCGAAACAAGTTGGAACGGCACTAGCCCACTCACACTGCCTAACACCTGGCGCCGTCCGAAAGGGCGGCGCTTCCATTTGCTGGGTCGAGGCTCCAGGCTCGAGGGAAAGTGCTCAGTCCAGGGGGACAGGGAGCTGACACTTTCGCGCCCCTGCTGTTCGGTTCTCTCGAGCCTCGACCCTCGAGCCTCGACCCTGAGTTGTTGCACACCTACATCACTTCGCATACAGGGTAGAGTGTCGGGGTGTCCCATCCTGATCGTGTCTCCTTAACGGCGCGGGTTTCTTCCCCGTCTCTTCCGTGCGGACGGCCGGGGCGCACGACTCGCCGCCACACAATTCCGATGTCACTTTCCCGTGCTGGCGGCGCGCGACCGCCACGAGGGAGCCCACACTCGCAATGGTGATGACGATGATGCGGAGGACATTCCTTGCAGTCGCCGCGATCGGGCTGGTCGGCCTGGCCGCGTGTTCGACGGAAACGGTCGCGCCCAGTGATCTGGCACTCCTGGACGGCGACGTGATCGATCTGGTACCGGACTACGCGGTGAGCAGCGCCGCGGTGGTGGATGGTGGTGGAATCGGGGGAGCGCGCTTGCCTGAGGAGTTGCAGTTGACGGCGGAGCAAAAGGCCGCGATCGCTGCGCTGCACGATGCGTTCATGCAGGAGAACGCTGACGAATTCGCCGCGCTTCGCGGCATCGAACAGCAGGTCCGCCAGCTGCGACGCTCAGGCGGATCGCGTGAGGAGATCCAGGCGCTCCTGGCTGACGCCCATGAAATCCTGCAGGGACTGGCGGATGAATTCGCGGCTCTTCAGGACGCGATCTGGGCCATCTACACGTCCGAACAGCGCGCATGGATTGAAACACACAAGCCGAAGGTGTGCGACCGGAACGGTCCGCCCCGCCTGACGGAAGAGCAGATCGCGAAGATCCGGGCGCTGAAGGAGGCCTTCCAGGAATCGATCGCCGACGAGATGGCCGCCATCAAGGCGGCGCATCAGGAGGCGCGCGAGGCGCACCAGGCGGGGGCGAGCGCGGAAGAGATTCGCGCGATCCTTGCCAGCGTGAAGGATGAGATGGAGGCTGTTCGTCAGGCCGAACAGCGTCTGATGGATGCCATCCAGGAAGTGCTCACGCCGGACCAGCGCGCCCGGTGGTGCATCGTACGGAGGCACGTCGCACCTGGAAGACCATAAGTAGCGATCAGCGATCAGCGATCAGCGATCAGCCATCGGGCCGGGCGTAACCCCGCTGGTCGCTGGCCGCTTGTCGCTTGTCCCTACAGAATCACTTGCTGCACCTGCCTCACGTCTGGAAGCACACGAAGCTCCGTGAGGACTTCGTCGCTGGCCGGCCGGTCGATCCGGATGACCGAAAGTGCGTCGCCACCGGAATCACGGCGCGCCTGCTGATACTCGTCGACGAAATGTCCGGCGCGGGCCAGCGCGGTTCCGACCAGGCCGATCACCTGCGGTGAGTCGGCATTCCGAAGGACGAGCAGCGTGCCGCGCGGCGTGAC
Source organism: Gemmatimonadaceae bacterium (assembly GCA_036507855.1). Lineage (GTDB taxonomy): Bacteria > Gemmatimonadota > Gemmatimonadetes > Gemmatimonadales > Gemmatimonadaceae > JABWBJ01. The sequence continues at coordinate 32,037 of DATCIJ010000113.1, forward strand.
GCTGACGGTGTAATCGTCGACGCGCACGATGCGCTCATGGGTGTCGCCAAGGAGCGCGCCCGAGACGCGCGCCGTCCCCACGTCGCTGGCCACCCTGACCTCCACCACCTCGGTGTAGGGAATGGGGCTCTCCTGCTGCATCTGGTTGACGCGGATGCCGCGCGACTGAGCCAGTCGGGTGGCGTTCACCACGTTGACGGCGCCGCCCGACACCTGCGTGAGGGCGCCGGCCACCCCTGCCGCCGTGATCACGCGCAACCCGCTGGGATGCGATCCGGAGTACCTCACCTCGATACTGCGCAACGGACCTCCCGCCACCGCCGCGCCGAGGGTCCCCAGGCGCTGGGCGAGGTCGAGAATGGGCCGCACGCGCTGCACATCGACGCCGCCCAGGCTGGGAGCGTTCACGGCGCGGGACAGGTCTCCGTCCGCCAGCGCCGCGCGCACCGCTCCCGCGATTTCGATCGCCACGCTGTGCTGAGCCTCGGACGTGGACGCGCCAAGATGCGGCGTCAGCACCACGTTAGGCATCGAACGGAACGGATGGTCCGCCGGCAGGGGCTCGATCTCGAAGACATCGAGTGCCGCGCCGGCGACGTGGCCTGACTTGAGCGCGCCCAGCAACGCCGTCTCGTCCACAACGCCACCCCGCGCCACGTTCAGCAGCAGGACGCCCCGCTTCAAGCGCGCGATCTGGGCTTCGCCAATGAGGTTCCGCGTGGCGTCGGTCAGCGGCACGTGGACCGAGATCACGTCGGCGCGGTCGATCACCTCGTCCAGCGTCGCGGTTTCCACGTCGAGGCTTCGGGCGCGTTCGGCGTTGAGGAACGGATCGTAGACGAGCACGCGCATCCCGAATCCGCGCGCCCGGCGTGCCACCTCGCCGCCAATGCGTCCGGCGCCGATGAGCCCGAGCGTCTTCCCGTGCAGCTCGGTGCCGGTGAAGCTCTTCTTGTCCCACTCGCCGGCCTTCATCGACCGATCCGCGCCGGGGACCTTCCGCGCCAGCGCCAGCAACAGCGCCATGGTGAGTTCGGCCGCCGAGATCGTGTTTCCCTCAGGCGCGGTCAGCACGGGGATGCCGCGCTCGGTGGCCGCCTCGACGTCAATCGTGTCGACACCGACTCCGGCGCGGCCGATCGCTTTCAACCGATCGGCCCGGGCGAGCGACTCACGGGTGATGCGCGTGGCACTCCGCACCAGGACCGCATCGACCTCGGCGATGGCGTTGGTCAGATCGTCGCCTTTCAACCCCGGCTTGTTCACGAGTTCGAAGCGCGGATCATCGCGCAGTGGCGCCAGGCCGTCCAGCGAAATGGCGTCGGCCACCAGTACCTTGAAGCGTGCGGGGCTCATGTCGCGAGCACTTCATTGAGGGTGTCCAGCAGCACATCGAGTTCACCGACGGTGTGCTCTCCCATGTGCCCGATGCGGATCATGGAGTCCTTCAAATCGCCGTAGCCAGGGGTGATCACGAACCCCTTGGCCTTCATGGCGGAAACGATCTGCGGCCCGGTGCGGCCGGCAGGCACCGAGATACACGTCACTCCTGGAGCGCGATAACCCTCTGGCGCGAGAACGCGAATGTCACGCCCCGCGCCGCGCTGTTCGTCAACCCAATCCCAGGTGCGCTTTGCCATCGCGGCGTGCCGCGCCCACCGCGCTTCCATTCCCTCCGCCATGATCCGTTCGAGCTGTGCGTCGAGGGCGAAGAGCAGGGACACGGCCGGCGTATTGGGGCACTGGTGCTTCTTCCACGACGAATGGATTTCCAGCAGGTCGAAGTACAGTCCGCGAATCTTGCTGGCCTGCGCGCGCTCCATGATGCGCTCGTTCGCGGTACAGAACGCCAGACCGGGAGGCAGCGCCAGCGCCTTCTGCGAGCCGGTGAGGACGTAGTCCAGGTCCCAAGCCCCGCACTCGATGGGCGCCGCGGCCATGCTCGAGACGGTGTCGATCACCATGACCACGTCGCCCGACGCGTGCGCCACCTGGGCCAGTTCGCGGATGGGATTCAGCACGCCGGTCGACGTCTCTGAATGCACCACCGAAACGACGTCGTAATGGTCACGCTTGAGGGCGTCGGCGAGCATGTCAGGCGAATGGGCGCGACCCATTTCGATCTCGAGCTTGTCGCAGGCGATCCCGGAATTGACGGCCGCCTTGTGGAAGCGCTTGCTGAACGCGCCGTTCACGAGGCAGAGGAGGCGTGATCGCACCGCATTCCGAACGCCACCTTCCATCAGGCCGGTGGCCGACGAAGTCACCGTAAACACGGGCTGTGTCGTCCGGAAAACTTTCTGCAGGCGCTCGTCGATTCGAGCCCCCATGGTTTCGATCTCGGATCCACGGTGGCTGATCATCGGCCGCGTCATCGTGGCCAGGATCTCGGGCTTTACTTCGGTGGGACCCGGCAGAAAGAACTTTCCAAAACCGGACATGGGATTGGGAGAAGAGACAGCAGACAGGAAACAGGAAACAGCGGTCAAGGAAACTTCAACGTGGAACAGGAGCGGGTAAGGTGTGACGGTACGCTGTAGTCGATACCCTGATTCCTGTCTCCTGTCTCCTGCCTCCTAGGGTATGATGCAGAATTGGTGTTCATGACGAACACGGTCCACCGCTTGCACGTGTCGCGGCCAGTGAATGCGAACCGCGGGTTCGTCGAGTTGGGGAAATCGGATCCGCCGAATCGAACGGATCAAGAATCAACTTTTCGTCAACCGACAAAGTCGAGCCGTTGTGACGTGAGGGGGAGCCCTTTGGAGACGATGTTGACCGACATCTCCCGGCCAACGCGATGTCCCCGATCGAGCCATTCACGTTCCAGCGCCAACGCGTAGACGTGCTCGAGAAAACTGTACCCGAGGGTGTTAGAGACGTCAAAGAAGGCACCGATCGCGGAAGGGGTGAGTTCCTCCTCAATCAACCCCCCGGGTCTCCGTGCCAGCCCTCAACATCGCTCGGCGTGCCGGGAGCCATATCATCTTCACAGTGCCGACGCCATCAGCGCAGCGAGTGGCGGCAAGTCCGAGGATGGCCGATCCGCCGCATCCGTCTCATCCGAGTTCCAGACTTCGACGAATCCTGGTGAACGAGACTTTCGCATCGGTAGACCTAGATGTGTATCGCCCGTCCCAGGACGCCGAGCGCCGCCTCCCTGGTCGCCTCCGACAGGGTCGGGTGCGCGTGAACCGTGATCCCGAGGTCCTCGGACGCGCCGCGATACTCGAATGCCAGAACGACCTCGGTGATCAGCTCCGATACGTTCGGCCCGATCATGTGGCAGCCGAGCAACTCGTCGGTCCGCGCGTCGGCCACGAATTTCACGAAGCCGGATGCCTCGCCGATGGTGCGCGCCCGAGCGTTGGCCGTGAAGGGGAACTTCCCGGTCTTGTACTCACGGCCGGACTCACGCACCTCGCGCTCGGTCAATCCGATGGTCGCAATCTCGGGCCACGTGTACACGATCGACGGAATCGAGTGATAGTGCATGCGGGACTTGTGACCGGCGATCACCTCGGCGGCGACAACGCCCTCTTCCTCCGCCTTGTGAGCGAGCAGCTTGCCGCCGGTGACGTCACCAATGGCATAGACACCTGGCAGTCTGGTGCGCATGCGGTCGTCGACCTTGATCTCTCCGCGCGCACCAAGCTCCAGTCCCAGCGACCGGGCATCAATTCCGGAGAGCAGCGGCTTGCGGCCCACGGCCACCAGGACGTGACTTGCCTCCAGAGTCCGGGACTGTCTCTCGCGCTCGAGTGAAATCGTAATGCGGTCGCTGTCGATTTCGGCGCCCGCCACCCGCGTTCCAGTGTGAAACTCGAGTCCCTGGCGCCTGAACACGCGGTCCGCTTCCTTCACGATATCGTCGTCGTTACCGGGAAGGATTCCCGGCATCAGTTCCACGACGGAGACTTTCGCGCCAAGCCGTCTCCAGACCGAGCCGAGCTCCAGCCCGACCACACCGGCACCGATCACAACCAGGTGTGATGGAATTTCGGAGAGGACCAGGGCGCCGATGTTCGACAGTATTCTCCGCTCATCGAACCGGAGGAATGGCAGTTCGACGGGAGCCGACCCGGTGGCAATGATGACGTGCCGTGCCTTGACCTGAACCTTCGCCTCATCCGTCAGCGCGACCTCCACGAGGTTTCCCGGCAGGAGCGTCCCATGGCCCTTGAGCCAGTTGACCTTGTGCTTGCGGAACAGGAATTCGACGCCGCGCGTGTTCTGCGCGACGACTTCGTCCTTCCGCCTGAGCATCTGGTGCAGGTCGAGTCGCAACCCGTCGAAGCCGATGCCGTGCTCGTGGGCGTGGAGCCGGGCGAACTCGAACTGCTCGGACGACTGCAGCAGCGCCTTCGACGGAATGCATCCCACATTGACGCATGTGCCGCCGAGCGTCGGTGATGATTCGACGCAGATGGTGCGCAGTCCAAGCTGGGCGGCCCGTATTGCGGCGACGTAGCCACCGGGACCGCCTCCGATGATCACGACATCTGAGACTAGCTGCTCAGGCGGCATCAAGCGGTCACGTGGGGGCGGGAGTGAGGCCGGGGAGGCGAAAAATAGCGGGTGTGACCGCCGAAGGCGACCACACCCGCTCCCCCACCGCGTAGGAACGCGGTGCCCCAACCTTACGCGGCTCGAGAGATCTGCTCGACGCGAGTCGCGGTGAATTGTCCGCTGCGCAGCGTGTCGCGCCAGCTGTGTCGACGCGTGTGGAAGGCGCCGGAAAGCCGACCCGGTTCGCAGGTGCCCTCAAGCACGGTCACGACCATCGCGCCCTCGATCGGATCGAAATACGGACCGATGAGCGCCACGAAGGCGCGCTCGCCGGCCTCCAGCAGCCGCATGCCGGCCGCGATCCCCGTGGGCGTGGTGAAGAGGGATACCTGTCCGGCCACACGGTGGTCCACGCCCTCGTGCTCGAGGTTGAAAGACCCAGCCTCGCCTCGAGTATCCGTCAGCCGTCCACGCCAGGACCCATGGAGCGCGGCGACCACGTCCTGTCTGGTGGTCTCGGCGCGCTGTGCGGGGGTTGTCAGGTCAATCGTCGTGTTCATCGTCGGCTCCGTCGGCGGTCACTACGGACCGGCCTCGGGAAAGTGTCAGCGTACTCGTGAGGCGCTCATCCCTGCGCCGTCGAACCATTTGATGCCGGATCGCCCGAAAAGGTTTACCGCGGCCTCTCGTGCGTTGGATGTTTCGCGCCGGGAGATGTTAAGGACTCGTGAAGGCCAGCGAAAACGGGCCGGTCCCGACTGGAACCGGCCCGTGACGTCGCCGTGACCGGCGCTCAGTCGATCACCATGAGCGCCGGATCCTCCATCAGCTCCTTGACCCTAACGAGAAAGAGGACCGCATGCTGTCCGTCGATGATCCGGTGGTCGTAGGACAGCGCCACATACATCATCGGGCGGATTTCAACACGGCCATCCACCGCCACCGGTCGATCCTGGATCTTGTGCAGTCCGAGGATTCCGACCTGCGGAAAGTTTATGATCGGTGTGGACAGCAGCGACCCGAAGACGCCGCCGTTGGTGATGGTGAAAGTTCCGCCTGTGAGGTCATCCATCACGAGCCGGCCATCGCGCGCCTTCTTGGCGAGGTCCACGATGTCGCGCGCGATCTGGATTATTCCCTTCCGATCCGCGTCCTTCACGTTGGGCACCACCAGGCCGGCATCGGAGGCAACCGCAATCCCCAGATTGACGAAGTGGTGGTAGACGATGTGGTCGCCGTCGATGCGCGCGTTGACCATCGGGAACTGCTTCAATGCCAGGCACGCCACGCGCACGAAGAAGGGCATGAACGACAGGCGCACGCCCTGTTCCTTTTCGATGCGCTCCTTCACTCGCGATCGCAACGATTCCACCACCGACATGTCGATTTCGTTGAACGTGGTGAGGTGGGCGGTGGCGTGTTGTGACTCGAGCAGATGCTCGGCGATGCGTTTCCGCCGGGTGGACATCTTCTCACGCGTCTCGCGCGTGCCCGCCGCCGGTGCAACGGGAGCAGGTGCTGGGGGCGCCGCAGCTGGTGCGGGCGGCGCGGGCGGCGCGGGCGGCGGCGGCGGCGGAGCGGCCGGCGCAGGTGCTGGACGAGGCGTTGCCGGGGCCGGCGCTGGGGCCGGCGAAACGGCGGCGGCCCGAGTCACAGGCGGTGGCACCGGCGACGGCGTTGTCGGCGAGCGATCCAGATACTCGACGACATCGGGCTTGCTGACCACTCCTCCGCGTCCCGTGCCGGGTACGGTCGTGAGGTCAACGCCCTCATCGGTCGCCAGCCGGCGTGCACCCGGTGACGCGCGGACGCTCGCCTCCGCCACGTGGGCGCTCGCCGGAACCGCGGCGGGCGATACGGGTGCTGCTGCAGTCGGAGGCTGAGCAATGGGTGGGGGCGCGGGTCGTTCCGCCGCCGGCACCGGTGGGGTGGTCGGCCTGGCGGCGGCCGACTCGTCGAGCTCTCCCAGCAAGGCACCGAGTGCCACTACGTCGCCTTCCTGGTGCGCGCGCCTGACGAGTACGCCGCTGGTTGTCGCCGGAACCTCGACCGTTACCTTATCGGTCTCCAACTCGACGACGGTTTCCCCGGCGGCCACCGCTTCACCTTCCCGCTTCAGCCAGCGGGAAACTGTGGCCTCGACGATCGACTCACCGAGCGGTGGAACCTTGATCGGGATCATGCCGGGGAACGTTTCGGGAACAGGCGAGCGCGCAGCGAGGCGCCGGCTGGCGCCGGTGAATTATAACGTGGGAGAATGCGGTGCGAGCGCTCACGATCGACGCGCATGGTGGACTGGAGCAGCTGCGTTTTCGCGACGATCTCGCGGAACCTTCGCTGACCGTGGAGAACGAGGTTCGCGTGCGCCTGCGCGCGGCCGCCCTCAACCACATCGACCTGTGGACGCTTCGGGGAGTGCCCGGGGTTCAACTGGTCCCTCCCTGGATCCTCGGCGCCGACGGCATGGGCGTCGTGGACGCGGTCGGTGCCGCTGTCGCGAGCGTTCGCGTCGGCGACACGGTCATGATCAACCCCGGCATCAGTTGCCGCGCATGCGAATACTGCCTGTCCGGCGACAATCCCCTCTGCCTGCGATTCGGCGTCCTGGGGGAGCACTGGCCCGGAACGTTGACGGAACTCCTGGTGCTCCCCGAGGCCAACGTACGCGCCGTCCCGTCCGACACGTCTCCCGAATCGGCCGCGGCGTTTTCGATGGCGGCGCTCACGGCGTGGCGGATGTGCGTCACGCGCGCGCGCGTCGGGCCGGGTGACGAGGTCCTGATCTGGGGAATCGGCGGCGGCGTCGCGCAGATGTCGCTGGCCATTTGCAGGGCGCGCGGTGCTCGCACCTGGGTCACTTCCGGGACCCCGGAGAAGCTGGAGCGGGCGCGGGCCCTCGGCGCCGACGTGCTGTTGCTTCATGGGAAGGATGTGGACATCGGGCGCGAGATACGCGCGCGAACGGGCAAGCGGGGCGTCGACGTCGTGGTCGACACCGTGGGCACGGCCACCTGGAGTCAGTCGTTAGGTGCGTTGGGGAAAAGGGGGCGTCTGGTGACCAGTGGCGGGACGTCGGGTCATCTCGTCGAGACGGACGTGCGGCGCCTGTTCTGGAACCAGTGGACCCTCATGGGCTCGACGATGGGGAGCGACGCCGAGTACGATGCCGTGGTGTCAGAATTCGTCGCCGGGCGATTGGTGCCCGTGATCGACTCGGTTCACTCGCTGGAGAATGGCGCGGAGGCGATGGCCAGGCAGGCCAGTGGCGCCCACTTCGGCAAAGTCGTCGTGAGGATTTCCTGAATGCGATTCCCGCTCGCCACCCGCTACTCCGACTACGACACGAAGGGGCATGTCAACAACGCCTTCTACCTGTCGTATTTCGAGGCGGCGAAGCACCTGCTGTGGCGCGATGTGTGGAAGCGGCCTCCGGATCCCCCGTTTGTCGTCGCGGAGGCGACCGTCCGGTTTCTCTCGCCGGCGATGATCGGCGATCCCCTCGAGATCGACATCTCCACGAAAGAGATCCGGACGAAGTCGTGGATCTGGCAATTCCGGATCACCGACAGCAGGGACGGGCGCGTGGTTGCCGAGGGCAGCACCGTGCAGGTCTACTACGATTACGAGGCGCGACAGGCGATTCCGATCCCCGACGATGTCCGCGCGCTGCTGGAGAGCGGGAAGGCGTGACCGACGCAAGCCAGTACACGGCCGATGAGGAGCGTTCTATCCGCGAGGCGGCCCGCCGCGGCGAGAAGCCAGCGTGTCCGCGGTGCGGCCTGACGCTCACGCCGCGGGACCTGGGTGGCGGGTCGTTCGGGCTCGGGTACGCAAGGCGAAGGGAATGGCTGATTTGTCCGTCGTGCCATCGGAGTGTGCTGTTTGATCGAAAGCGCGGCACCCGGAACTAGGCCAGAAGCCAGAGGCCAGAGGCCAGAGGAGGAACCAGGAACGCGTGTGTCTCTGGCCTCTGGCCTCTGACCTCTGGCCTCCGCTCCCGTAGATTTCGGCTGTGGATCCGATCCCCCAGGAGCAGCCTCTGACGTTCCTCGAGCGCTTGCGGGAGACCTTCGCGCAATTGGCCGACGTAATTCCGGCCATGCTCGGAGCGCTGGTCATCCTGTTCGCGGGTTACCTGCTGTCCAAGCTGATCGAGCAGGGGGCCGAGCGCCTGTTGCATCGCATTCGTCTCAATCAGGCGCTCGAGCGCGGCGGCGTCATGGAAGCCGTGGAGCGCGGCGGCGCTCACTTCAATCCCACAAAAGTCGTCGGCAAGACGCTCTTCTGGATCATGATGTTCGGCGTGATCATGGTCGCGGCGACCGCTCTTGGTCTCGAGTCGCTCACCGGCGTCTTCACCGAGCTTGTCGGATACCTGCCCAGCCTGATGTCGGCGATCGTGATCATTATCGCCGGTATCGTGCTCGGGCGTTTCACCGGTGGCCTGATCATGGCATCCGCCGGTGCAGTACAGGGTGCGCCAACCCTCGCCCGGGTCGGACGCCTGGGCGTCATCATGCTGTCCGTCTTCATGGCGCTTCAGGAACTCGGGATCGGCACTGAAATCGTCACGACCGCGTTCGCGATATTGTTTGGCGCGGTGGCCTTTGGTCTCGCGCTGGCTTTCGGACTCGGCAATCGCGACCTCGCTGGCCAGATCACGCGCGAGTGGTATCAGCGGTTCCGCGCCGAGAGCGAGGCAATCGCGCAGGACGTCGCCGAGCGCGAGCTGGAGGAGGACAAGGAGCTCGAGAACACGGACGGTTCCGAGCAGTTGGAGATGATCCCGGCTGGCGACACGGGGGAGATGACCGCGCGCCCGCCGGTGGTGCAGCGCCAGTAACCTGAACTGCGAGATACCTCGATGACCGCGACCCAGAACTTCGTGATCGAAGCGCCCACCTCGCTCGAAGAGTTGTGGATGCCGTTCACGGCGAACAAGGCCTTCAAGCAATCGCCGCGGCTGCTCGGCGCGTCGCAGGGGATGTACTACACGTCTGTTGATGGCCGATCGATACTCGATGGCGCGGCGGGACTGTGGTGTGTGAATGCCGGTCACGGCCGCGAGCCGATCGTGCGGGCGATCGCGGAAACCGCCGCGAACCTGGATTTTGCTCCGGCGTTCCAGATGGGGCATCCGCTGTCGTTCCGGCTCGCCACCGAAGTCGCGAAACTGATGCCGGGCGACATCGATCACCTCTTCTTCGCCAACTCGGGATCCGAGGCTGTGGATTCAGCGCTCAAGATCGCGCTGGCCTACTGGCGGGCGCGGGGGAAGCCTGAAAGGGTTCGATTCGTCGGACGGCAGCGCGCGTATCACGGCGTTGGATTCGGCGGCATCTCGGTCGGCGGGATTCCGTTCACGAGGGAGGCGTTCGCGGCGCAGTTGCTGCCGCAAGTCGATCACCTGCCGCACACCCACGGCATTGCTGAGAACTATTTCTCCCGGGGGCAACCTCTTCATGGTGCCCAGCGGGCGGATGAACTGGAGACGATCGTCGCGAAGCGCGGAGCCGAGACGATCGCGGCCGTGATCGTCGAGCCGGTGGCGGGATCGACAGGTGTGCTGGTGCCTCCGGTCGGGTACCTCGAGCGGTTGCGCGCGATCTGCGACCGCCACGGCATCCTCCTCATCTTCGACGAGGTCATCACCGGCTTCGGTCGTACCGGCGCGGCGTTCGCGTCACAGCGTTTCGGCGTGATGCCGGACATGATGACCATAGCCAAGGGCCTGACGAATGGCGCGGTGCCGATGGGTGCGGTCGGCGTCCGTCACGAGATCTACGAAACGGTCGTTAACGCGACGCCTGCCGGGATCGAGTTCTTCCACGGCTACACCTATTCCGGCCATCCGCTGGCCAGCGCCGCGGGATTGGCCACGCTGAAGGTCTACAAGGACGAGGGGCTATTCGAGCGCGCCGCCGAGCTGGCGCCGTACTGGGAAGACGCCGTGCACTCGCTGCGCGGACTCCCCCACGTGATCGACATCCGGAACATCGGCCTGGTCGCGGGCATCGAGCTTGAATCGCGCGAGGGGAAGCCGGGAGCGCGAGGGCTGGATGCGCTGATCGCCTGCTTCAATGAAGGGCTGCTCATTCGGGTGACTGGCGACATCATCGCGCTCTCACCCCCGCTCATCATCGAGAAGGGGCAGGTCGATCACCTGGTCGAGGTGTTATCGGGAGTCATTCGCGAATTGCAGTGAGTCGTGACGCGTGACTCGTGACTCGGCACTTCTCTCGAGCCTCGAGCCTCGACCCTGAAGCCTACTTCAAGGTGGGCATCACGAATTCCGGACCGTGCGGCAGGTTCGGCCACCGCGACGTCACCGTCTTCAGCTTCGTGAAGAACCGCACGCCGTCCATCCCGTGCTGGTTCTGGTCGCCGAACGCGGAGTTCTTCCAGCCGCCGAACGAGTAGAACGCGAGCGGCACGGGTATCGGCACGTTCACACCGACCATCCCCACCTGGACCCGGTCGGCGAATTCGCGGGCGGTGTTGCCGTCGCGGGTGAAGATCGAAGCGCCGTTGCCAAACTCGTTGCCGTTGACGACGCCTAACGCCTCGTTGAAGTCGCCCGCTCGTAGCAGGCAGAGCACCGGGCCGAAAATCTCCTCCCGATAGATGCGCATCGACGTCGTCACGCGGTCGAACAGGCACCCGCCCAGGAAGAAGCCGTTCTCGTGCCCCGGCACCTTCAGCCCCCGCCCATCGACGACCAGTTCCGCCCCCTCCTGGACGCCGAGCGCCACGTAGCCGGTCACCCGCTCGCGATGTGCGGCGGTGACGAGCGGCCCCATTTCCATACCCGCGGCCGAGGAAGGACCGACGCGTAACGCGCTGACGCGATCGGCCAGGCGCTGGCGGAGTGCGGCGGCGGTCTTTTCGCCGACCGCCACCGCCACCGAGATCGCCATGCACCGCTCCCCGGCAGAGCCGTAGGCGGCGCCGATCAACGCGTCGACGGCCTGGTCCAGATCCGCGTCAGGCATGACGACGAGATGGTTCTTGGCGCCGCCCATGGCCTGCACGCGCTTCCCGTGCGCGGCCGCGGTCGAATACACGTGGCGCGCGACGGGCGTTGAACCCACAAAGGACACAGCCTGAATGGACGAATGCGCGAGCAGCGCGTTCACCGTCTCCGCATCGCCGTGCAGCACGTTCAGCACCCCGGGCGGCGCGCCTGCCTCGATGAGCAGCTCCGCCATGCGGACGGCGCAGGAAGGGTCCTTTTCCGACGGCTTCAGGATGAAGGCGTTGCCGCAGGCGATGGCCGGCGCCAGCATCCACAGGGGCACCATCGCCGGGAAGTTGAACGGCGTAATGCCCGCGACGACACCTAACGGCTGGCGCAGGGAATACATGTCGACCCCTGTCGACACGCCTGGCGAGAATTCGCCCTTGAGCAGGTGGGGGATGCCACAGGCGAATTCCACCACCTCGATGCCCCGCTGGACCTCGCCCCTCGCGTCGCTGAGGACCTTGCCATGCTCGCTGGCGATGATGGCCGCCAGCTCGGCGCCGTGAGACTCCAGCAGTTCGCGAAACCGGAACAGGACGCGAGCGCGTTTGAGGGCAGACCACGACGACCACTCGGCGAAGGCTCGCTCGCCCGATGAGACGGCGTCGTCGAGATCGTGCGCCGAAGCCAGGACAACTCGCCCCGCGAGTTGTCCACCAGACGGATTGGAGACTGGTCCCGTTCGATCCGAAGTCCCACGCTGGCGCCGACCATCCACGAAATGAAGGATGGACGGTTGTCCGCGCGTGCTTTCGTCAGCCTTGTCGTTTGTCTCCGGCCTGGCCAGGGACGCTGGACTCGCTGCCATCGTGTCTCCGATCGGCGATGAGTCCCAACTTACTGTCGCCCGCGAACGATCGCAGGGAGTGCCTCTCGGGGCGCGACGATCCGGGCGTCCTCGGCAGCATTTGCGGCCGCCGCGGCTTCCTGAAGCAGGCTGACCATGGGGACTGGCCAGAGTTGGACCTGTCCGTTTACCACCGCCGACTGCTGCACTCCAACCGGGGAACGCCCATAGATGCGCTGAAAGACGACCAGCGCGGCGAGGTACGTCCCCATCGGCGAAGGGTGAAAGTCGTCCGCCGCATAGAGCGGGAGCGTGCTGTCCTGCGCCCAGGCGAGTTGCCAGGCTTCACCCGCCGGCGCGAAGAGCGCGCCTATCGAGTCGGCCGCTTCGCGGTACGATGCCGTCACGTTGGGGAAATCGAAGGCCCGATCAAGTTGCGGCCATACCCCGTACATCACCGACTGCGCCCCGTTCTGGTCGATGAGGTCCCCAAAGACCCCGGCCCAGAGCACGAGATTCGCCCGGCTCGAAGCGAGCGCCGAGGGGCCCTGCTGCATAACGACAAAGTCCCACTCCTCATCCTCGAGCGCCGTCACGGCGTCCCCGAAATCCCAGTGATCCTCGAGCGCGAAGTCCGGGTAGGCGATCGCGACGCAATAACAGGGAGCGAGTCCGGCGGAGAGGGCGAGCTGCGAGACCGTGCGCGGCAGGTCGTTCTCGTACGTCAGGCTGTTGCCGATGAAGAGGACCTTGACCGAGCCCTCCGGTGCTTCGGGAGCGGTGCCGAGTTGGCACGCCAGGAGCGCCGCCAGGGGGATGACTCGGATGAAGGATCTCATCATGCGCCGATTAGTGACTGGTGAATCGCGTTGAGGGCGCAACGTATGTGGTCGCTGACAGGGCGCACGGAGAATGTGCTCAAGGGTTCGCCAAACAGGTTTGAACGACGGCCAGGTCAGGCGGCGACCCACTCCCGAATAAACCCCGAATAGACGCCCATCTTTCGGCCACTGAAATGTTGGTTGGATCGCGGCCGCGACGACGCCGTCAAATCTACTTCGCACAACGACTTACAATACGACTTCGTGATTGATTCACAGGGTCCGATCCACTAAATTCTGGGGGCCGCGAGACGGCCGGGAAAAACAACCCAAGACAGACAAATGACGGCTCCCAATCAGCGCGAGCGGATCCTCCCGCGGCTCATCGACGAAGAGGTGAAGGAATCGTTCATCAACTACTCGATGAGCGTCATCGTCGCCCGCGCGTTGCCCGACGTGCGGGACGGTCTCAAGCCGGTGCACCGGCGGATTCTGTACGCGATGAACGACCTCGGCCTGGTCCCGGGTCGCCCCTATAAGAAGTCCGCGACCGTCGTCGGCGATGTGCTCGGCAAGTATCACCCCCACGGCGATTCGGCGGTTTACGACGCGCTCGTGCGCATGGTGCAGGACTTCTCTCTCCGCTATCCGCTGATCGACGGGCAGGGAAACTTCGGATCGCCGGACGGTGACGGCGCCGCAGCCTATCGGTACACCGAAGCGAGGCTGATGCCGATCGCGATGGAACTGCTCGCCGACATCGACAAGAACACCGTCGATTACGCGCCCAACTTCGACGATCACCTCACCGAGCCGCGGGTCATGCCAGCGGCCTTCCCGAACCTGCTGGTGAACGGCTCGTCAGGCATCGCGGTCGGCATGGCGACCAACATCCCGCCGCACAACCTGCGCGAGATCGTTTCGGCCGTACTCCTTCTCATCGACAATCCGGACGCGCCGATCGACGAGGTGTCGAAGCTGGTGAAGGGCCCGGACTTCCCGACCGGTGGATTCATCTACGGCCGCGCCGGGATCAAGGATTACCAGGAAACGGGCCGTGGCAAGATCGTGATGCGCGCCCGCGCGGTCATCGAGGAAAAGGAATCGACGGGACGGTCGCAGATCGTCGTGACCGAGGTTCCCTACCAGGTAAACCGCGCCGAACTGGTGAAGTCCATCGCCGAGCTGACGCGCGAGAAGAAACTGGAAGGCATCAGCGACCTGCGCGACGAATCCAGCGACACGACGCGCATCGTGATCGAGCTCAAGCGCGACGCCATTCCGCGCGTAGTGCTCAACCAGCTCTACAAGCACACGACGATGCAGTCCTCGTTCGGCGTGATCATGCTGGCGCTCGTTCCCGATGTGCGCACCCGCCAGCTCGTGCCGAAGGTGATGGGCCTCAAGGAGGCACTCGAGCATTACATCCTGCACCGGCACGAAGTCATCGTCAGGCGGGCGCAATTCGAGCTCGACAAGGCGCTCGAGCGTGAGCACATCCTCGAAGGTCTGAAGATCGCGCTGGACCACATCGACGAAGTGATCGCGGTCATCCGCAAGGCGGAGAATCCCGAGTCAGCGAGCACGCAACTCCAGAAGCGGTTCAAGCTTTCCGAGCGGCAGGCCGAGGCGATCCTCAACATGCGTCTGGCGCGGCTCACTGCCCTCGAGATCGACAAGCTGGAGGAGGAGCTGAAGGAGGTGCGGGGCACGGTCAAGGACCTTCGCGCCCTGCTCGAGTCGAAGCCGAAGCGGATGGCGCTCATGAAGTCGGAGCTGACGCGCGTCGTCGAGAAGTACGGTGATGAGCGTCGTACGGAGATCACCAGCGACCAGGGTGACTTCACGATCGAGGACCTGATCGCGGAGGAGGACATGGTCGTGACCGTGTCCCACTCCGGGTACATCAAGCGGACCTCGATCACGACGTATCGGAGGCAGCGGCGGGGCGGCAAGGGGCTGACCGGGCAGGAGCTGCGCGACGAGGATTTTGTGGAGCGGATGTATGTCGGCTCGACGCACGACTACATCCTGGTCTTCACGAACGACGGCCGGTGCTACTGGCTCAAGGTCTACGAGATTCCTCAGGCGGGCCGCGCCACGAAAGGCAAGCCGATCGTCAACCTGATCAACGTGTCGCCCGACACGCAGATCCAGGCGATGGTGTTCGTGCGTGAGTTCAAGGACGATGAGTTCCTGCTGTTCTGCACACGGAAAGGCACGGTCAAGAAGACGCGCCTGTCGGAATACTCCAATGTCCGGACGGTCGGGATCAAGGCGATCAAGATCGAGGAGGGGGACGAGCTGATCGAGGTGGCGGTGACGTCAGGGAACAATGACGTGGTCATCGCAACCAGGCACGGACTCTCCATCAGATTCCACGAGAGCGATGTCCGCGAGATGGGGCGAGACACCACCGGGGTTAAGGGGATCGAGCTGGCCGACGACGACCGCGTGGTGGGGATGGTGGTGATCAAGCGCGACGCCACGCTGCTCTGCTTTACAGAGAAAGGCCTCGGCAAGTGCACGCACATCGACGAGTATCGCGTGCAGCGGCGGGGCGGGAAGGGGATCCTGACGGTGAACCGGACGGAGAAGACCGGGGACGTCGTGGCGCTGATGGAAGTGCTGCCCGAAGATGAGATCATGATCATCACACGCGGCGGCATGATCATCCGGTCCCCCGTCTCGCAGGTGCGCGTCGCCGGTCGCAACACGCAGGGCGTGAAGCTGGTGAACCTCGACGGCGGCGACATCGTGACGGCTGTGGCGCGCGTTATCCCGGAGGATGACAAGGATGTGGGCGATGAGCCTGCCGGTGGGCCGGAGTCACCCGAGGCGCCGGAGCTGGCACTGGAAGAGCAGTGATTCGTGATGCGTGACTCGTGACTCGGCGCTGCGTGTTCGTTCTGCCGAGTCACGAATCACGAGTCACATCCGGTTGAACGGACCGACTCTGTCCGTTGCCTCGGAGGTTGACGACCGCACCGACGGGAATAGGTTGGAGGGAGGCGCCGTCGGAGCGCCTCCGGTCCGCGGGCAGGGATCGTCCCGTCCGATTCAATAGTCAGGCACCAGACAACTCATCCTCTTTTCGGGCCCACCGTGCGGACACGGGCCAGACGAAAGGAGGCCGTATGTCCAGCACCCAGCCCCTTCATGAGGGGCCCGCGCCGGATTCCCCATCCGACGTCCGCGCGCTTCCCGCTCGACCGAGCCTGGAGTTTGAGCGCAAGCAGGCGAAGAGGCTTGTGGCGCAGATTCGCCGTGGTAATCCCGAGGCGCTCACTCGCGTTCACGCGAAACTGAAGGGCAGTGCCGATCGCAAGCCGAAGGAGTTCAAGCTCGCCGACGCGCAATTCACGATCGCGCGCGAATACGGGTTCACCAGCTGGCCCAGGTTGGTCGAGTATTTCGAGACCCTGGCGCGACACGAAGTGTCGGGAGTGAGGGAGACCAGTCGAGCGCTCCGCTCACTCGAGTCATGGGCGCGCACGATAGTTGTCGAGCACAAGGATCGGCGCGTGTGGACCTCGCAGATGCTCGGTGCCTACGTGCCCCGATTTGTCGGCCGGACAAGCGACCAGATCTTCGCGGCCGAAGTCACGGACGACGACGCGCGTCTGGCTACCGCGCGGATGTACCGCTATCCGAGCTGGGAGGTGATGACCTCTGAGCTACGCCCGCCTGACGAATGGGAATCTTACGACTCCCCGTTGTTCAAGGCCTCGCGCGCGCTCAGGGAGGAGAACTGGGAGGAAGTCGAGAGGCTGGCTGAAGCACATCCAGAGTTACTGCGCCCCGATCCGGCTGCGTCATCGTACTCGTCACTGGCGTACAACGTCATCCTGCGAGAGATCAAGGAGCCCACCCCAGCGACCCGACTCGCGTTCGACCGGCTCGCTGCGCGGATCGACACGCGGCCAACGCTGAACCAGATGGTCCTGGGCCACATGCAGATGAAGAAGGAAGAGATGCAGCGCCTCCTCGACCTGGGCGCAGACCCGGAGTGGATCCCGCCTAACGGCTTCTCCGTCCTGGAGCACGTGATCTATCGTTCCTGGAACGGGGAGGTCGTCGACCTCATCGCCAGTCGCGTGAAGCCGCGCGAAGGGTTCTGGATTTCGGCAGGACTCGGCGACGCCGAGGCGGTGAAGCGTTTCGTCGATCCGAGCGGTGTTCCGACCGAAGAGGCGAGGCGGGTGCGCCCCGACTTCACCGCTATCGGGATCATGTCCCTGCCATCCAATCCCGTTGCGGATGATCAGGAGATCATATGGGAAGCTTTCCTGGTCGCCGCGTTCAACCAGCGATTTGCTGTTCTCGATGTGTTGCTCGATCGCGGGTTCCCGATTGACTACATGCCGTGGGGGCAGCCGGTGATGCACCTCGCCGTCGGAAATGGCTGGCTGCCGCTGGTCGAGTATCTCGTCAGCCGCGGTGCGAATCTGGACCTCAAGGGTTGGCGCCCCTACATGACCGCCCGCGAAGCGGCGGAACAAGCCGTGTTGAACCCGCACGGCCTCCGGAACGCGCAGCGCATCCTCGAAATCTGCGGCGGTCGTGATATCGAGACGCTACGGCGCGAGCGCGACGAACGCCGGGCGAAACGGGTGATGCCAACGGCTGTCCACGTGGAGGAAGCGTTCCAGTTCGCGAGACAGGACGCCGCGCTCAAGGGCCTGAAAGCCGTTGGGCAGGAGAACCTGTTCATCGGGCTCCTGAAGCAGGCCGGTCTCACCGTGGCGATCCTCGCCGATGCTGGAGTAGACCTGAGCCGCTTGCGGTCATCGGTCAGGGACCGGATCGACTTCCTCATGGTTGAACCGCCCGCCGAAATGACGGCAAATCCCGAAGTGTCAGCGATCCTGCTGGACGCTCGCGCGATTGCTGAACAGCGGAAGCATGAGTACCTGACGCCCCTGCATGTATTGCACGCGTTGACGCAGCGTGCGTCGCGTCAGGTGCTCGACCTCATTGAGGGCGCCGGAGGCTCCAGGGAGAAGCTGATGGCCGGGATCGAGCGCTCGCTCGCG
>DATCIJ010000114.1:0-11000 GCA_036507855.1 Gemmatimonadaceae bacterium
ATTCGCGCCGCGGTGCTCATCAGCGGAAAGCCCGACACGTTCATTGCCGGCGCTGACATCGAAGAGTTCCTCGAATGGAAAACCGCCGCCCAGGCGGAATCGGCCAGCCGGGAAGGACACGCGCTGCTCGACCGCCTCGAAGCGCTGCGCACCCCGGTCGTGGCGGCCATTCACGGCGCATGCATGGGTGGCGGACTCGAAGCGTCGCTGGCCTGCGCGTGGCGCGTCGCGACCGATCACCCGAAGACCGTGCTCGCGCTGCCCGAGGTGCAGATCGGCTTGTGCCCCGGCGCCGGCGGAACGCAACGGCTCCCACGCACCGTCGGGTTGCAGGCCGCGCTCGACATGATCCTCACCGGAAAGAACATCCGCGCCAGGAAGGCACTGCAGACCGGACTCGTGCACGACATCGTGCATCCGTCCATCCTCCGCGACATCGCCATCCAGCGGGCCCGTGAACTCGCCGCGGGGACGCGCAAGCGCAATGCGCGCTCGCGCCCGGGTGGCATGAAGAACCTGCTCCTCGACGAAAACCCGTTAGGCAGGTCCGTCGTATTCCGGAAGGCGCGGGAGGAAGTCCTCAGGAAGACGCGCGGCAACTATCCGGCGCCGCTCGCCGCGCTCGATGCCGTCGCGGCGTCATACCATGGCCGCGAACACGGATTCCGCGAGGAAGCGCGGCTCTTTGGCGAAATGGCGATGACGCCGGTCTGTCGCGAGCTGATCTTCCTCTTCTTCGCCACCAGCGCGCTGAAGAAGGAAGGCACACCCGGCGCGGGGAATCCTGGCGAGATAAGCCGGCTCGGGATCCTCGGCGCGGGATTCATGGGTTCCGGCATCGCCTCGGTGGCCGTGCAACAGGGCGCGATGGTGCGGCTCAAGGACGCCGACCTGGCCCGGGTCGGAAAGGGCATCGCCGCGGTGCGCGACATCCTGCGCGAACGCCTGACGCGAAAGCAGATCACGCGGCAGGAACTGGCCGACCAGATGTCGCTGCTTGGTGGAACCATCGACTACTCGGGGTTCGACGGCGTCGACCTCGTCATCGAAGCGGTGTTCGAGGACCTCGCGGTGAAGCACGCGGTCGTGCGCGAAGTGGAGGAGGTCCTGCCCGGGCACGCGATCCTGGCCACCAATACGAGCACCATCCCGATTGCCCGCATCGCCGAAGCATCGCGTCGTCCGGAGCGAGTGCTGGGCATGCACTTCTTTTCGCCCGTGCACCGGATGCCGCTGCTCGAGGTGATTCCGACGCCGCGCACACGGCCCGAGGTCGTCGCAACGGCTGTCGCGTGGGGACGCGCCATCGGCAAGACCGTCATCGTCGTCAACGACGCGCCGGGATTCTACGTCAACCGGATTCTTGCGCCGTACCTCAACGAAGCGGGTGCACTGCTGGACGCCGGCGCGTCCATTGAAGCGATCGATGACGCGATGGAGCGGTTCGGCTTTCCGGTGGGTCCGCTTACGCTGCTCGACGAGGTCGGACTGGACATCGCCGCGAAGTCCGGGGCGATCCTTCACCAGGCCTTCGGAGAACGAATGGCGCCGTCTCAGGCCATGCGCGCGGTGGTGAACGCGGGCCGCACCGGCCGCAAGGGGAAACTCGGCTTCTACAAATACGATGCTGAGGGAAAGAAGGGCGCCGTCGATGGATCGATTTACGCGCTCCTCTCGAATCCAACGCGCTCCCCATTCACGGTGGACGAAATCCAGCAGCGGTGTGCGCTTGCGCTGGTGAATGAGGCGGCGCGCACGCTCGAAGAGGGAATTGTCCGTTCGGCGCGCGACGGCGACATTGGCGCAGTGTTTGGAATCGGGTTTCCGCCGTTTCGTGGCGGGCCCTTCCGTTGGATCGATGCTTCTGGGCTGTCCAGGGTCATTGATGCTTTGGAGGATCTCAGCGCGCGCTTCGCGCCGCGCTTCACGCCCTGCGACCTTCTCGTTTCGATGGCGCGTCGAGGAGAGCGCTTCTATCCGACCGAAGGAAAGCCCGAGAGTGATGACCGGACGTGACGGTGAGTTTGTGACTTTGGGGGTGACGTCGGTGTCCCACAGACGACCCGCCAATCCATGTCCGCACTGGCGAGCGCAGCCATTGAATCTTCTGTAACGCTATGGCCTATAATCGCTTACACTTATCATTGCTGGTGCGTATCACAAAGGGACTGTAACCTCAGGTTGACGGATGACGCAGACGCGGGGTCTACCTATCCAGAACGACAGTGATGCCGCGATCGTGGCTCGCGTCCTGGCTGGAGACACCGGGGCCTACGCAGTGATCGTGGCGCGATATCGGGCACAGTACGGGCGGTATGCCGTACGAATGCTCGGTAGTCGGGAGGACGCGGAAGAGGCATTGCAGGACGCCTTCGTCCGAGCCTTTCGATCGCTAGCCAAATGCGATGAGCCGGAGCGCTTCGCTCCATGGTTCTTCCGTATCCTGGCCAATCGCTGCCGGACTGCCGGAACGCGGCGGGGCCGCCGGGAGCGAACGTTCGTCAACGACGACATCGCCCTCCTTGGCGCCTCCGAGGAGCACCCGGCCGAACGCGCGGCATGGCGAGAAGAACTGGAACGCGCCTTGCAACGCCTGGATGCGGATCAGCGGGAAGCATTCCTGCTGAAGCACGTCGAGGAACTGGGGTACGACGACATGGCGGTGATCACCGGCGTTGGTGTATCCGCCCTGAAGATGCGGGTCAAACGAGCGTGTGAGCGGCTGCGAGTGCTGCTGCATGAGGTGCAAGGTGGCTGAAGAAACCAGGGATCCATTCATCGATCAGATCGCGGACGAGTTGCGGCGCCCCGTGCGCCTCGACCCGCGGTTTGACGAGCGCGTCATGGAGGCGCTGAATGCACCCGAGGTGATCCCGCTGCACCCGGATCGTCAGCCGCGCCGGCCCTGGATCGTTCGTCCGTGGACGGTGCGCGTGTCGCCGATCGCGGCATTTGCCGCGGCTGCGGCGCTGGTGGGAGTCATTGCGATTGGCGCCTGGCAGCTGCGCGCTCCCGATCAGGTGCAGGTCGCGACGCAGCTCATTGGGGTCGGCGACCTTGTACCCGTCGCCAACACCGGCGAAGAGCCGCTCGTCGTGCACCAGTTCACGTACTACCAGAAGGGCTTGAAGTCCATCTCGGTGGTCGGTGAGTTCAACGACTGGGACGACGACTCGACCTCATTGATGGAAGTGTCGCCCGGGGTCTGGACCATTTCGTTGCACCTTCGCCCGGGCGTGTACGAATACCAGTACATCCTGAACGGCACGCAGCGCGTGACCGATCCGACGATGCCACAGGTCTCGAGTGACTTCGGCTCGCCGAACTCGGTGGTCAAGGTCAGCCCGAAGGTGCCTCAATGAAGCGGCGCATGACGGCGGTGTCGTTTTCTCTCGCGGCCTTTACCGCCGCGGGGTTCACGGTCGTTGCCTCCGACGTGCGCATCGAGAGGCAGGTCGACTCGCGAATCCGCGCTTCCGTCGCCGCGATTGCCGATTCGCTCGAACGTGAGGGGCTCCAGCCGGAACCGCTGATCGACTATGCGCTCGAAGGAACCCGGAAGAGGGGGAATCCCGAGGTCATCCTCACCGGCGTCCGCCGGTGGGCCAAAGACCTCCGGCGGGCCCGCCATCTGCTCGGGCCTAACGCGAGCGCCGCGGAAGTAAACGCGGGCGCCAAGGCGCTGCGCGCCGGCATCGACGAACGACAGCTCGAGCGGCTCCGCGACGGCAAGAGCGAGCGGCGCTACGCCTCGGCCCTCAGTACCATGGCGTACCTGATTTCGAAGGGCGTCCCGGCCGAGACCGCGTCGGCCGTGCTCGTCAATATCGCGCTGGAGTCGGCATCGGAAGCACAGATCGGAGCCCTCCAGGACGAAATCGAGCGCGACATCAACGGTGGGACGCCGCCGGGCCTCGCAACGGTTGCTCGCGCGGTAGGGTTGCTGGAGGCGATGAGTGCCGCGCGCGACGCTGCTGTTGGCATCGTTCCGGGCACGGCATTACCTTCGACCCGCGGTACGGCGCGCCCGGCTGATCCGATGGCGAACGGCTCCCTGCGAGGATCCGCAGTCGGCAATCAGGGTGCCGGCGCTCGCCCACCCGCACCACGAGGCAAGGACAACAAGCGCCCGCCACCGTAACCCACTGACGGTATCAGCCGGTTCACGCTGCGCGGCGGGGTAAGTCACCTCGCCGCGCCACTGTTTTCTGGCCTGCTCTGCGCGGTCGGTGCTCACGCGCAGGCCCCGGTTCGTACACGCGATGCCAGTTTCGCGGTGGTGCGTTACGAGACCGGCCTGACGAGGGGTGCGCTGACGCTTTACGACGCCGTCGTGGTCGCGAACGAGCGCTCCTCGCGAGCGGGCTACAGCCTGATTTCCATCTTCGATGACGGCCGCTTCAGCATGCAGGGCGGCCTCGAAGGCGCAAAGCGATCGGCGGCCATTCCGGTGATCCCTCGGCTCGCGGGTCTGTTCACCGCGGTGCGAGGCGAGATGCTGCTGGATGCCACGACGACCATCCAGACCGGGTTCATGCCGACCGCGGCGCTCACCGGACGCGCGCGCGTTCGCTTCGAGAAAGACGACCGCGGCGGGCACGCCGAGACGGCGATTGCCCGGGCCTTCGACGGCCGGTTCTGGCAGACCGTGTTCATGGGGGAAGCGAGCGCGTGGTTTCGGCGTGGCGGCATGTTCGCCTCGCTGAAGACGACCCCGATGCAACTCGGCGCCGGTGACGCGCTCGTTGACACCGAAGGTCAGGTCGAGTGGTTCGCCGGCCGCGGGATCATCAACAGCTCGTTAGGTATCCGGCTCGGCGAAGCGCTGCGCGGCAACACCGGCTGGGGCGGCGTCACCGTGACCTGGCCCGTGCTGGTGGACGCCTGGGCTACCATCAGCGTGGGCAGCTATGCCGCCGATCTCATCCAGAACCTTCCTTCGGGACGCTACGCCGCATTTGCGCTGCGCCTGCCCAACGGTCGCCTGCCGTTGGTCCGGCGGCCGCCGCTGCCGCCCCCGCCGCGGCCGCGCACACCGGACGTCCCGGTCTCATTCCGTCTGGCGCTGGTTACCGGCCCTGCGCTCGATTCCGCGAATATCCGCGAGGTCCGGGTCTGGGCGCCCGGCGCGCGAGTCGTGGAAGTGATGGCCGATTTTGTAGACTGGATCCCCGTCCCGCTCATCCGCCAGGCGAATGGAGAGTGGCGCGGCTACTACCGGATCGCGCCGGGACTGCACCGACTCAACATCCGGATCGACGGTGTCGAGCTGGATGCTCCCGAGAACTGGCCGCGCGAAAAGGACGAATTCCTGGGCACGGTGGCGCTCGTGCTCGTGCGTTAGGCGGCAACCCCGTGCTCCTGGCAGAACTCGACGCCGCCATCCTCCAGGCGACCATCACCCTCCTGGTACTCCTGCTGTGCGCCGGGTTGTGGATCCGGACACGCCGCCCGTATTTCGGCTGGTGGGCCGTCGCGTGGGGATTCTACCTGGCTCGACTGGCGGCGATCGGCGGTTTTCTCTCCACGCGGGTCCCGACCTGGCTGTACTGGCATCAGGTCATCACCGGATGGACCGCGCTGGCGCTGCTCTGGACGGCGGTTGTCTTTGTCCGGCCCGCACGGTGGCGCCACTGGTATGCGCTGCTCGTGCTCTTTCCGCCCGTGTGGTCATGGATCGCGATATACGAGCTGCAGAGTTTCCTGCTCGCTGCCGGTCCCGCGGTGGCCTTCCTGAGCGGCGCCACGCTCATCACCGGAATCACGTTCCTCAGGTACCGCCGCAAACATCCTTCCGCGGGCGCAACGGTTCTGGCCAGCACCTTCATCCTCTGGGCGCTGCATCACCTCGACTACCCGTTGCTGCGCGCGCGCGGCGTGTGGACGCCCTGGGGATACTACCTGGACATACTCTTCACCCTCGGCGTCGGGGCAGGGATCCTGCTCCTGGTGAACCACGAGTTGAATGAGCGGCTCATGGTCAGGACGTCGGAGCTGGAACACCTGTCGCGCCGGATGGTCAAGCAGCATGAGGAAGAACGGCGTCGCCTCTCGCTCGCGCTGCATGACGAGACTGCCCAGGTACTGGCGTCACTCAAGATGCAGCTCGGCAGCGTCGCGGAACGTGTCGAAGCGCCGCTTCGCGAACGTGTCACACGCGCGATGGAACTGGTAGATACCAGCATGCTGGGGATTCGAAACCTGACGCATGGCCTGCGCCCGGCTCTGCTCGACGACCTTGGACTGCTTCCCGCGCTTCGCTCGCTGATTGCGGAGTTCGAGGCTCACCATGGCCGGCGCGTGGATTTCTCGGCGCCGGATACGCTGCCCATCGTCTCGCACGACGCCGAAGTCGTGATCTATCGAGCGCTGCAGGAAGGGCTCTCCAATTTCGCTCGCCACACCGTCGAGCCGGTCGTGAGCGTCGCTCTCGGCGGACGGGCGGGACGGCTGCGGATGGAAATCACGGATGCAGGACCGGGCATCGATGCATCGCGTCTCGAGGAACCCGGGCACCTCGGACTGGCCGGCATGCGGGAACGCGCGTCGGCTGTTGGCGGCAGCGTCGAGATTCGCTCCGCGCCTACCAGAGGTGTCCGATTGACCATCGAAGTGCCGGCGGAGGGCGACGGCGTCTCATGACACCGGCCATTCGCGTCGTCGTCGTCGATGACCACGCCATCGTGCGTGAAGGCGTTCGCACGGTGCTCGACGTCGCGTCGGGGTACGCGATCGTCGGAGAAGGTCGCAGTATCTCCGATGCCATCGCTGCGAGCGCCGAGCTGCGCCCGGACGTCCTGGTGCTCGACATCTCGATGCCCGATGGGTCGGGACTGCACGCCATCCCCGAGGTGATTGAGCGATCACCGGAAACCCGGGTCCTCATGCTCAGCGTGCATGAGAACCTGGAGTACGTCCTGGAGTCGATGCGAGCCGGAGCGCACGGATACCTGCGAAAGGACTCGGCGCCATCGGAATTGCGCGCGGCGGTTCGAGCCGTTCACGCTGGTGAACTGTTCCTGTCGCCGGAGATTTCGCGTCAGGTGGCGGATGCGATCCGGAAGAATCCAGGGCCGTCGGTCGAACCCACTCCATCCGTGCTCACCCCTCGCGAGCGTCAGGTGCTGATATCCATCGCGCAGGGCCTGTCGAACAAGGAAATCGGAGCAGGGCTCTCGATCTCGCCTCGCACCGTCGAGGCACACCGCGATTCACTCTCGCGGAAGCTTGGCATCCGGACTGTCGCGGGTCTCACGAAATTCTGCCTGAAGCACGGATTGCTCGCCGGGTGATCGCCTGGCGCTGCAGGCTGGGGGGTCGCTGCGTGACGCCGGCAACTATCGCGCGCCAGCAGGCACTTATGGCAGCGTCACGCTCGCTGACGCTGCCCGGGTCGAGGGCACGGGCGTGAAGGATGCCGCGGTCAATGCACTCGTCTCCTGGCGTGCGACCGCCGGGCAAGGGGCATTCGTTCGCCGAGCGGTATCGCGCCGACGACGCCGGGTTCGGATTCGTCGATCCGGCGCTCATCGGTGAATCAAGGAAGATTCAGATTCAGTACCCGCTGCAGGAGTTCAACAGGGTCACAGCCGGCGCGAATACGGGCACCTTGTCGAATCCGCGGCTCCCCTCGCTTTCCTGCGCGAGGGGGGCCGTTTTGCGTTCGCCCGGGGGCAGCGATGACGCCTGGAATGCCATTTTCGGCCGGGTAGACATCGCTTGCCTTCGCCCGGACGGTGACGGCCCCCGGATGCTTGCCGCGCGACACGGTATCTTTTCCCTCTCGCCGGTCCGCGAACGGTATCAGGAGGTCAGGGAATGCAGGAGCTCCACGCGAGGGTGACAGTTCATCCGGACCATGTGTCCACGCGGCTGCGCGGCGTTCGCGCATCGTTAGGTGCCGCGATCGCCTGCGCGACCCTCAGTGCCACGGCGGTCGCCCAGGCGGCTCCGCGCACCCAGGCGGAACGCACGGGGTTCCTCGAGACGTCATCGCACGCGAGCGTCCAGGCGTTCCTCGACAGCCTGGCGCGCCTGGGTCGGCCAATCGCCGGCGGCGTCATGGGGAAGACGACCGAAGGACGCGACCTGCCGTACGTCATCGTGTCGCGTCCATTGTATGGGACGCCCGACGCGGCGCGTCGCTCCGGCCGGCCCATCGTGTTCGTGCAGGGCAACATCCATTCGGGCGAAGTGGAGGGGAAGGAGGCGCTGCAGTCGCTCGTCAGGGACCTGCTGCTCGAGACGCGCCCCAACGTGCTCGATTCGATCGTGCTGATCGCGCTGCCCGACTACAACGCCGACGGCAACGAACGCCTGGCGTCGCAGGCGCGCAACCGTGGCGCACAGAACGGCCCGGAGATGGTCGGCACCAGGCCTAACGCGACGGGCCTGAACCTGAACCGCGACTACATGAAGGCCGACGCGCCGGAAACGAAAGCGTCGCTCGCGATGTTCAACGCGTGGGATCCGCACGTCTTCGTCGACCTGCACACGACCGACGGCAGCTATCACGGCTACAACCTGACGTACGCTCCCTCGCTCAACCCGGCCGCGGAGTTGCGGGAGGCGACGTTCGGCGGCGCCTGGGCGCGTGATTCGTTCCTCCCTGAGCTGCGTCGCCGGGTGCGCGATCGTCACGGCGTCGAAACCTTCGACTACGGCGACTTTGCCGGTGGCGGCGCCACGCGAGGGCGTGGCGCAGGCCGCGGCGCTGGAGGCGGAGGACCGCCGCCAACCGGCATCACGCCCGCGACGCCGCCGGCTGCCTGGCGCACCTACGAGCACACCCCGCGGTTCGGCACGAACTACTACGCCCTCCGCGGCCGCGTCTCGATCCTCAGTGAGGCGTACTCGCACGACCCGTTCGAGAAACGGGTCCGCTCCACCTATGCCTTCACGCGCGAGTTGCTCTCGCTCGTGGCCGAACGGCGCGAGGCCATAGTGGCGCTCGCCCGCCGCTCCGATGACGCGTTGCGACGGGGCGCCTCGGCGCTCCCTGCCGTCCCGGTGCGAGCGATCATGACCCAGACCCCGTACGAAGCGGTGGTTTCGTACGAGGAGATCGAACGCCTGGGCGATTCGACGCGATACGAGGCGGGAATGCCGATTGGCTCGCGGCGCACCGGTCGTTTCCGTACCGCGACCATGCAGATCCATGATCGCTTCACGCCGACGGTGACGCGACCGGCGCCGTGGGGCTATGCCATCGCCGCCACGGACACCGCGGCCTTCAACCTCGCCAGGTTGCACGGGCTGGAGATCTTCCGCTTGTCGTCTGAGTGGCGGGGCGATGCCGGTCCTCAGTTCGTCGTCGACTCCACGGTCATTGCCCCTCAGGCGTTCGAGGGACATCGACTGGTGCGTCTGGCCGGAAGATGGGAATCCGGACGGCCGGTGACCCTCGCGGCCGGGATGTACATCGTGCGCGTTGCCCAGCCACTCGGCGTGTTGGCGATGTACCTGCTCGAGCCCGAGAGTGACGATGGCATCGTGGCGTGGGATGTGGGGGGTCGCTCGTCAGGCACGGCCGGCTCGGCGCCGGTGATCAGGCTGGCCAATGAGTTGCGGGCGGCGATGTCGCCGGTCCGCTGATTCCTGTTTCCTGTCTCCTCGTTCGATGGGCCGCTTCCTTCCCCCCGACCCCTCGAAGGGCGACGAACGCACTATTGGCGGCTACATGGCCGTGCACGCCCGTCCGGCCGCCTTCCAGGGCAGCGACAGCGTTTCGTACAGCGTGGCGATCGAGACGGACCGCACCGGCGACACGGCTCGGCCGTATGGCGCCTATTTCCTCTTCGTTCGGTGGCGGCGCCTGGGCGCCCAGGGCGTCGAGGGGCATCTCGAGACCCCATTCCTGGCGCACGGCGCGACGGCCGCGGAAGCCGGCACTGCGTTAGGCGCCATGCCCCTCGAGGAGGTCAAGGCCATTCTGGATGACCTCATTCGCGCGCGCGACCCGGAACCGTCGCGGAAGTGGTGGGACGTCATGCGGGACGAGGACGAGTACCGTTCCAAGTAACCCAGCCAAACGCGAGGTGGCATGAATACGAGACGGTCCAACAGGCGGAACAACTTGGAACGGTACCAGTGACGCGCGGCGTCGTCCTCCACGGCACGGGTGGCGCGTGGCATGTGCAGTGTGAAGGCGGCGAGCCGGTCGTGGCGTCGCTGCGCGGCCGCGTCAAGCGCGAGAGCGGAGTCAAGCTCGCCGTTGGCGACGACGTCGTGGTCTGCCGCGACGAGAGTGGTTCCGGATGGTCCATCGCCGAGATACTCCATCGGCGATCACGCCTGACGCGGAAGGAGCCGGGACGCGCGCGAGGGGAGCGCGTCATTGCCGCCAATATGGACCAGGTCGTGGTCGTTTTTGCGCTCCGTCAGCCGGAGCCGCACGTGGCGATGCTCGATCGCTTCCTGGTGATCGCCGAGGCGAACGCGCTCGCGGCCCGCGTCGTGGTAAACAAGGTGGACCTCGCCGACCGCGCGGAGGCCAGGAGGCTGTTCGCGATGTATGAGGCGATCGGCTATCCGGTGCACATCACGAGTTGTCGCACCGGCGAGGGTCTGCCTGAATTGCGTGAGGCGCTTCTTGGCCGCACGTCAGTGATCACGGGACCGTCGGGGGTCGGAAAGTCGTCGCTGCTGAATGCGCTGTATCCCGGGCTCGGCCTCCGCGTGGGTGAGATCAGCGCCTCCGTGAACAAGGGCCGGCACACGACGGTCGGGGCCTATCTGCACCCGTTGCCGGACGGCGGTTTCGTCGTGGACACGCCCGGGCTGCGCGAGATCGGGCTCTGGGGGATTCCGTCGCGCGGGCTCGACGCGTGTTTCCCGGAGTTCCGGCCGTTGCGCGACAAGTGCCGTTTCGCCGACTGCAGTCATCTCGTGGAGCCCGACTGTGCAATCCGGGAAGCGCTGGCATCCGGGAAGGTGGACGCTACTCGTTATGCGTCGTACCAGCGACTGCTTGGCGAGGCCACGTTGGCTGAGAAATACTA
>DATCIJ010000115.1:0-22800 GCA_036507855.1 Gemmatimonadaceae bacterium
ACGCTCGGGTTCCCCGTGGTGGGCAATGACCTGAACAACCGGCTTGAGCTGCGCGCGGGAGACTTCCAGGCCGGCAACAAACCCGCGGACTGCACCACCGACTCGTGCGATTCCTGGGTGGATCCCAACGGGGCTGGAAACGCCATCGACAGCACGACGTTGAAGGACCCGGTCACTGGCGCCATCGATCCGGCCTTCCGGGCGAATATTACGGAGTGCTGCACGAAAGGCGTTCAGAACGGGCAGGGCGACCTGGTCCCGATGACGATCATCTCCGCGCGTGAAATGTTGTTGATCCGTGCCGAGCATGCACTGGCGTCAGGTAATACGGCCGGGTTCACGAGCTTCATCAACGAAGTCCGTGCGTTCAACTCGCTGACGCCTTACGCCGGGACGCCCGCGCCGCAGACGATGCTGGCCTACACGCGCTTCGTGAATCTGTACAACCAGGGTAAGCGCCTGATGGACATGCACCGTTTCGGAATCAAGGCGCGCAAGTGGGTGCCAGAGTCTGAGGCGTACGCGAAGGCGTGCTTCTTCCCGGTCATGAATATCGAACGGTCAACGCACCCTGAAGATTTCGTCCAGCCGCTTTGCAGGCCGTGATCGAGGACTGAAAGCGCGGCGAAGAATGGAATACGAACGGGCAGCCAGATGGCTGCCCGTTCGTTTTGTCGCCAATCCCTGCCAGTCGCGATTTGCGCTCGGCGCTCTGCGCTCACCATGCGGGAGGGGGGACTCGAACCCCCACGGCCAAGCCACAGGATCCTAAGTCCTGCGCGTCTACCAGTTCCGCCACCCCCGCTAACCCCGATCCGTCGATTGAAACAGCGATGATCGGTGAAAGATAGTGCCTCCAGACCCGGCGCCATCAACAAAGGCGGAACACGGATTACGCGGCAAAGACGGATGGACGCGGATCGAACCTGATCGGAAAACGCCTGGGCGCTGGTTAGGTTTCACCCCTCCCGCTTCGCACCAGCACCTGCACGGGTATCAGCATGCCGCAGTCAGCCACCATCCCGGGTCCAACGACACGCTCGTACCCGAGTATCAAGACTACCCTCCCTGGCCCCAGGGCGAAGGCCATTGTCGAGCGCGACCGGGCGTTCACCTCGCACGCCTACCTGAAGGAGTACCCGCTCGTAATTGCGCGTGGCGAAGGGGTCATGGTGGAAGACGTGGATGGCAATCGCTTTCTCGACTTCATGAGCGGCATCGCGGTCTCCAGCACCGGCTACGGGCATCCGAAGGTCGTCGCAGCGGTGCAGGAAGCGGCGGCGCGGTTCCTGCACATCTGCGGTTCCGACTTCTACTTCGAGGGAATGGCGGCACTCTGCGAGCGACTGGCGCGGCTGGCGCCCGGGAAGTCCCCGAAGCGCGTGTTCCTGACCAATTCGGGCACGGAAGCCACCGAAGGCGCCATCAAGCTGGCGAGGTATGCCACGCGACGCACGGCCATCATCGCGTTCAAGGGCGCCTTTCATGGGCGGACAACCGGCGCCCTGGCGCTCTCGTCGAGCAAGGCGCGACAGCATTCAGGCTTTGGTCCGTTGTTGCCCGACGTGCACCACGTCGCCTATCCGAATCGGTATCGCGCTCCTCTCGGGATGAGCGATGCCGCGCTCGTCGCGGAGGCGATCGACGGAATAGCGGGCGATCTATTCACGCGCCACCTCGACCCGAACGACGTCGCCGCGATCTTTGTCGAGCCGATTCAGGGTGAGGGCGGCTACCTCTTTCCGCCTGACGGCTTCCTCCGCGCGCTGCGCGAGCTGTGCGACAAGCACGGCATCCTGCTCGTCTTCGACGAGATTCAGTGCGGCGTGGGCCGCACGGGACGGATGTGGGCGTGCGAGCACGAAGGGGTTGAACCCGACATCATGCTGAGCGCCAAGGGACTCGGCTCAGGAATGCCGATCGGCGCCTTCATCGCGCGCGAGTCGGTCGACGACTGGAAGGGTGGAGCCCACGGCTCCACGTTCGGCGGCAATCCCGTCTGCTGCGCCGCTGCGCTGGCGACACTCGATCTCGTGGAAGGCGGCCTGATGGCGAACGCCGAACGCCTCGGGAAGCGCCTGATCAGCGGCGTGCGGAAACTCGCGGAACATCATGACATCATCGGCGACGTGCGGGGCCGCGGTCTGATGGTCGGAATGGAGCTGGTGAAAGACCGGGCCAGCCGCGAGCCGAATCCCGGGGCGTCGCGCCGGCTGGTTGACACGGCGTTCCAGCATGGCCTGTTGTTGTTAGGCTGTGGGAAGAGCGTGGTGCGGGTAGCGCCGCCGTTGGTGATCGACGAAACGGACGTCGATCGCGGGCTGGAAGTGCTCGCGGAATGTCTCCGGTAGCGCGAGGCATCAGGCACCAGGCATCAGGGAAGGACTGAGGGCCTCGTCGGCGAACCGACGAGGCCCTCAGTCCCTCTCTCGACCCTCGACCCTCTATTTGCCGATTCTCAGATTCACAATCCTCGTCTGCTCCTGATCGAGGTTGTAGACCATCAGGCTCAGATAGCCACCGTCACGAACTCCAGCGAGTGCCTGCTGCAGATCGTTCGCTGTCTGCAGCGTCCGGCGCGGTTGGGGGTTGATCACGGAAAGCAGAATGTCGTTGCGTTGGAGCCGCTGACGCGCCGGTCCGTTCGGGTCGATGTCCACGACGCGAAGGCCACGGTGGTCAATGGAAATCTCATTCTGCCGGGCCTGCGCTTCGGTGATCGGTTCAACGGTGATGCCGAGCTTCTCGGTGTTCGTGCCCGCCGTCTCCGGTTCATCGTTCCCCGGCCGAGTGTTCGACGCGACCCGTGTGGTACTGTCGGTCGCCTCGCCCAGTCGAACGTTGAAGGTCTTTCTGGTTCCGAAACGCCACGCTTCGATCTCGACTGTCTGGCCAGGCTCATGGCTGCGGATGATCCGCTGCAGCGTGCTGACGCGGTCGGCGGGCTTGCCGTCCGCCTTGACGATAACGTCACCCGGCTCGATCCCGGCGCGGCGTGCCGGCGAGTTGTTGTTATCCGCCGTGAACGGCTGGACCAGGACGCCCGTGACGTCCTTCAAGCCGGCGACCGCCGCATCCTCGGCCTGTGCATCGCGGATGGAGACACCGAGCACGGCGCGGCGCACGCGACCGTGCTCGATGAAGTCGTCGAGCACTTCCTTGGCGAGCGTGATCGGGATGGCGAAGCCGTACCCTGAGTAGTAGCCGGTCTGGCTGGCGATCGCGGTGTTGATGCCGATCACCTCGCCGCGCACGTTGACCAGCGGGCCGCCGGAGTTGCCAGGATTGATCGCCGCATCGGTCTGGATGAAGTCGGTGATCGCCCAGTTGTTCTGGTTCACGCGAACGTCGTTGCCACCTCGTCCCTTGGCCGAGACGATACCGGCGGTGACGGTGAAGTCGAGGCCTAACGGGTTGCCGATGGCCACGACCCACTCGCCGATCTTCGTCCCGTTGTCATCGCCGAGCGAAGTGTACGGAAGGCCCTTCTGGTCGATCTTCAGAACGGCGACGTCGGTGGTTTCATCACGCCCGATCACGCGCGCCGGGAAGGTGCGTCGATCGGTGAGGGTGACTTCCACACGATCGAAGCCCTGGATGACGTGGTTGTTGGTCAGGATGTAGCCGTCGGCGCTGACGATGAAGCCCGAGCCGCTGGCCTCCATCGGAACGGGGGGCTCACGGTCGAACTGGCCGAAGAAGTCCTCGAATGAACGCGGCCGCTGGCGCTGTGGCTGCTGTGGCTGCTGCGGTTGCTGGCGCTGGCTCGTCTGGCGCTGCGTGCGCTCTGAGTGGATCGACACCACCGCCGGCGTCACGCGTTCGGCAATGGAAGAAAAAGCGACATTGAGATCGGAAACGCCGGGCGGCACGATCGGCGCCACCGAGGACGTCGTGCGCGCCGATGACTGCGCGTACCCGAACTTTGTCAGATCAAGACCCGACGCGAACACAAGGCCGCCAACGAACGCGGCCACTAACGCGCCACCAAAGGTCAGGCGAGCAATCGGATTGGACTTCATGGTTGGTCTCTGCAATTGGGGTTCAATCAGGGTCGAGGCTTGGGGGTCGAGGCTCGAGGAAGTGGTCAGTATCCTCAAGCCTCGAATCTCAACCCTCTCCGCTGTCTTACATACGTAGTCACGAGGCCGTTCCGGTGGGTTTCCTTGCTCCAAACTGACATGAAGCACCCGGAACCACCCTGACGCTGTCCAGAATCACGCCGGGGCGCTACCCCCGGCGTGTAAAGCGTTGCTGGACATCGATAGAACGCTACTTCTTGTCGTCGACGATCTCGTAGTCCGCCTCAACCACCTCATCGGGCTTTGCCCCGCCCGGCGGCGCTTCGGCGCCAGCGGCTCCGGCTTCAGGCCCTGGAGCCGGGCTGGGCTCTCCGCCCTGCGTCTGCGAGTAAAGCGACCGGCCGGCCTCCTGGTACGCCGCCGACAGCTCCTCCATGGCTGCCTTGATCTCGGCGGTGTCGTCGCCGCGGTGCGCCTTGCGGGCCCGCTCCACGGCGGTGTCCAGCCGCGTCTTGAGCTCGGGGCTCAGGCGGTCGGACCACTCCTTCGCGTTCTTCTCCACCTCATAGGCGAGCGAGTCGAGCCGATTCCGCGAGTCGATATCCTCGCGACGCTTCTTGTCGTCGGCCGCGTTCTTCTCGGCGTCGCGCACCATGCGCTCGATTTCGTCCTTGTTCAGGCCGCTCGACGCTTCGATGCGGATCTTCTGCTCCTTGTTCGTGGCCTTGTCCTTCGCGGACACGTGCAGGATGCCGTTGGCGTCGATGTCGAACGTGACTTCGACCTGCGGCATGCCTCGCGGAGCGGGCGGAATGCCAGTCAGCGTGAACTTGCCAATTGTTCTATTGTCGCGAGCCAACTCGCGCTCGCCCTGAAGAACGTGAATTTCCACCGTGGTCTGATTGTCGTCAGCCGTGGAGAACGTCTCGGTCTTCCGCGTCGGAATCGTCGTATTGCGCGTGATGAGCACCGTGGTGACGCCGCCGAGCGTTTCGATACCGAGCGACAGCGGGGTCACGTCGAGCAGGAGAACGTCCTTCTGTTCACCGGTGAGCACCGCGCCCTGGATCGCCGCGCCAATGCCGACGACTTCGTCAGGGTTCACGGACTTGTTAGGCTCCTTCCCGAAGAAGTCCTTCACGATCTGCTGGATCTTCGGAATGCGTGTCGAACCGCCGACGAGGATGACCTCATCCACGTCCTTGGGGTCGAGGCCGGCGTCCTTCAGCGCCTGCTGCATCGGCGGGAGGGGGCGCTTGATCAGGTCGTCGACGAGCTGCTCGAACTTCGCGCGGGTGAGCGAATAGTTCAGGTGCTTGGGTCCCGACTGGTCGGCCGTGATGAACGGAAGGTTGATGTCCGTCGTCTGGGTGGTCGACAGCTCCATCTTGGCCTTCTCCGCGGCCTCTTTCAGGCGCTGGAGCGCCATGGGGTCCTTGGAGAGGTCGATGGCCTGGTCGCGCTTGAATTCCTGCACCAGCCACTCGATGACGCGCTGGTCGAAGTCGTCGCCGCCCAGGTGGGTGTCACCGTTTGTGGCCTTCACCTCGAACTGGCGCGAGCCTTCGACGTCGTAGAGCTCGAGGACCGAGATGTCGTACGTGCCGCCGCCAAGGTCGAAGACGGCGATCTTCTCGTCCTTGCCCTTCTTGTCGAGCCCGTAGGCAAGCGCCGCTGCCGTCGGCTCGTTGATGATTCGAAGGACTTCGAGCCCGGCGACCTTGCCGGCATCCTTCGTGGCCTGGCGCTGTGCGTCGTTGAAGTAGGCGGGCACGGTCACGACGGCCTTCGACACGGGGTAGCCGAGATAGTCCTCCGCCGTCTGCTTCATCTTCTGCAGCACCATCGCCGAGATCTCGGGCGGCGTGTACCGCTTGCCCTGGACTTCCACGGACGCCAGGCCGCTCGGCCCCTCGACGACCGTGTACGGAACGCGCTTGATCTCCTCGGGCACCTCGGGGATCCGGCGTCCCATGAAGCGCTTGATGGAGAAGACCGTGTTCCTGGGGTTGGTTACGGCCTGCCGCTTGGCGATCTGACCGACCAGGCGTTCGCCGTCCTTGGTGAAACCGACGACGGATGGGGTGGTCCGCCCACCCTCCGAGTTGGGGATCACGACTGGATCGCCGCCCTCCAGAACGGCTACCACGGAGTTGGTGGTGCCGAGGTCAATGCCGATTACCTTGTCTGCCATCTGAAGCCTCTGGGTGGTTGGGTCGCCACGGTCGGCGGGGTAAAGCCAAGTTCAGTTCAACGAATCGAGGCATGCCGAATGGGGCGCATGCCGGATTCCGCTGGGTCTAAGGCAAGCGAGGGGCCGCGCGGTCATGTCATTTTGGCCAGCCGAACGGCTGAGCGGAGGAGGTCGGGGGCCGAAATGACGGCTGTCAGTGAACTCCGTACACCTCAGGGCAGGCGAGGGGGAGGATTGGGATGTTCCCGCTGAGCGACGAGAACCCGACAGTTCGTGTCCCGGTCACCACCTACTTCCTGATCGCGGTCATCGTTGGCGTGTGGGTGCTCGTTCAGGGTGCCGGGCTCGACCAGCAAGCCCTGGCGGCCAGCGTCTGTAATCTGGGAATGGTCCCCGGTGAGGTGACGGGGCAGGCTCCGCTAGGGACGTCGGTCCCACTCGGACCCGGCCTGGCGTGCGTCGTGGATGACTGGTCACTGAACATCTGGACGCCAGTCACCTCGATGTTCCTTCACGGCGGCTGGGGGCACCTGCTTGGCAATTTGCTGTTCTTCTGGGTCTTTGGAAACAACATCGAAGACAGCATGGGGCGGATCCGCTTCCTGGTCTTCTACCTCCTCTGCGGACTGATCGCCGCCGGTTCTCACGTAGTCCTGGATCCCAGGTCGCCGGTGCCGACAGTTGGCGCGTCAGGCGCCATTTCCGGAGTCCTGGGTGCGTACCTGGTTCTCTATCCGCATGTGCGGGTGAGGATGCTCTTCTGGTTCCTGCTCTTCATCAGGGTAATACGGGTGCCCGCATGGGCCGTGCTGCTGTGGTGGTTTCTCTGGCAGGTAATTGCCGGGCTTCCGCAGCTCATGACGCTGAATCGGGAAGTCTCGGGCGGTGTTGCGGTCTGGGCGCACATCGGCGGGTTCGTTGCCGGGGTGATCCTTGTCAAGCTCTTCGTGAACGAGGATCTGCATCGCCGGCGGCTGGCGATGGGGGATGCGCGAGACGCGTTCCAGTCGGTCTGAGCACTCTCAACGCCGCTCCGCTATCGCCGGGCTCTCACGTTGCCAGCTCCCGTCAGGGAGCCGTAGCTTAGTGGCGCCGCAACAGGCCGGGTTGTGCAGTGAAGCACACTGGTCCGCGAATGCCCCCCCACGCAAACACGTTACACGTGCGCCTCATTCCTCGCGACGAAGGGTTTTTCACGTTGTTCAATCAGCTCGCAGCCAAGATGAAGCAGGCGGCTGAGCTGCTCCATGAGATGTTCTCTGGCCCCGACCGACTTGAGTACTACGTCACCGAGATCAAGAAAGTCGAGCACGACGCCGACGCGGTCATCGCTGAAGTGGGAACCCGACTCGACCGCAGCTTCATTACCCCGCTCGATCGTGAAGACATCTACCGCCTGGCGCAGGAGCTCGACACGATCACGGACCTGATCGACGGAACCGCGCGCCGGGCGAAGATGTTCAAGCTTCGCGAGATTCGCCCTTACGCCGTGCGCCTGGCCAACATCCTGCAGGAATCGGTGAATGAGCTCGAACAATCGGTCAGGACGGTCAAAGACCGAAAAACCGTGACGCGCCACACGATGGCCGTGAAGAAGTGCGAAGAAGAGGGCGACGCGGTCTATGCGGAAGCGATCGGGGCGCTGTTCCAGGGCACTCCCGATCCCATCGACGTGATCAAGTGGAAGGAAATCTACGACACGCTCGAGAATGCGTTGGATCGTTGTCAGTCGGCGTCCATCGTGCTGGAGAGCATCTCGCTCAAGAACTCCTGATCCGTGGCGACCTACATCGTCGTCATCGTCGCGGTCGCTTTCTTCTTCGATTTCATCAACGGTTTTCACGACTCGGCGAACTCAATCGCCACCGTCGTGGGGACTCGGGTGCTCAACCCCCTGGTCGCGGTGGCGTGGGCGGCTTCCTTCAACTTCCTGGCCGCCTTTACGGTGGGAACCGCCGTGGCCAGGACAGTCGGGAAGGGAATGATCGACGTGTCCATCGTCACCCCGAACGTGATCCTCGGTGGATTGCTTGGAGCGATAGTCTGGAACGTGGTCACCTGGTGGTACGGACTGCCGAGCAGTTCATCGCACGCGCTCGTAGGTGGATACGCCGGCGCGGCGGTGGCGAAGGCCGGCTGGGCCGCGATCATTCCGGCCGGATGGATCAAGACACTCATCTTCATCGTGGCGTCGCCGCTCATCGGGCTGGTTGCCGGCTATGGGCTGATGGTGGCGTTCTACTGGATCTTTCGCGGATTCAGTCCGGGGAAAGTCAATTCCATCTTCCGCCGCGTACAGCTCGCGAGCGCGGCGCTCTTCTCGCTGTCGCACGGCGCGAATGACGCGCAGAAGACGATGGGCATCATCGTCGGACTCCTGATTTCCTCTCAGGGAGTATTCGCGAGCGAGACTGGATGGATGCGGCATCTGCACCTCGCCGACACCGACTCGATACCGCTCTGGGTTGAGATGGGCGCGTACACGGCGATTGCGCTCGGCACATTGCTTGGGGGTTGGCGGATCGTTCACACCATGGGAAGCCGCATTACCAAGCTGCGTCCGGTAGGTGGCTGCGCGGCGGAGACTGGCGGCGCCATAGCGATTCTCATTGCGACCCGTTTTGGCATTCCCGTGAGCACGACGCACACAATTACCGGTGCCATCGTCGGCGTTGGCGCCACGACACGCCTTTCCGCCGTGCGATGGGGCGTGGCAGGTCGGATCGTATGGGCGTGGGTGCTGACGATTCCGGCATCAGCGTCAGTGGCCGCGATACTGCTGGTCATTCTGGAATGGCTGGCCGCCTGAGGTGGAATGAGCGTGGTCGCTGGTGGCCGCTCGTATCGGATTCGTAACGAACCAGACAGAATCGTCACAAGAGTTCGCTTTTGATTGCGACTCCTCGCTGTGTGGAGCATTACTAACCACGCCGGCCGCGTGGCTGGCACCCGCAGCGGAGACAGCAATGGGCGCAAGCCGTCGATTCGTCGATTCACTCGGATTCTCGTGGCAAGCGCTCGAGATTGCGCGAGACGCGCGTGCCGAACATGCGCAGGCGACAACGGGCAATTGGCTCTACTTTCTCTCGCGCGGCACAACGAGACGACTGCTGTCTTATCCGCGTGATTGGGCCGCGATGAGTTGGAGCGATCTGGAAGACCTGTGCTCACATGCAGAAGTCGTGGGCACTGATGCAGGATCGCGTCCTGTCAGGGCGTTCTCGGAAACACTGGGAACGGCCGGCCGCTGAACCCTCCCACCGGGTCTCCTGTGACGGCCCCTGGGTGTCCGCCTGTGCTCGTGAGGTGCGCCCATGTGTGTAAGGCGCTAGGCCACAATGACTTAAGGCGGCCACTCGGCGGCGTGGCTGTCGTGGTTACCGGGGTAATTGTGGGACGCGATATTTAGAACCGTCTGACGCCCCCTGCGTGTCGTCACGGCACGCAGCTTCCCCGATACCCCAGATGACCGAGACCGCGGTCGCGACGTCCCTCTTTCTCAACCGTGAACTCTCGTGGCTGGAGTTCAACAGCCGCGTTCTGCACGAAGCCGAGGACGACCGCACTCCGCTGCTCGAGCGGCTGAAATTCCTGTCGATCTTCAGCACCAACCTGGACGAGTTCTACATGGTCCGGTTGGCGGCGTTGCGACGGCAGGTGGCCGCGAGCGTCCAGCAGACGACGCCGGATGGATTGACGCCTGGCGCGCAACTCGATGCGATTGATGAGCGCATTCGCGAACAGCTCGAGCGTCGCCGGCGGTGCCTGCATGACGTCCTGATCCCCAAGCTCGAGGCCGTTGGCGTCAGGATCGTCACGATCGATGAGGTGACGCCTGACGAGCGAATTGCCCTCGATCTGTATTTCGAGTCGGAAGTGTTTCCGGTCCTGACGCCGCTGGCGGTCGACCCGGGGCATCCCTTCCCGTACATCTCCAACCTGTCACTGTCTCTCGCGGTGCAGGTTTACGACGAGAGCAGGGGCGGCGAGCATTTCGCGCGCGTCAAGGTGCCGCGAAGCCTGCCGCGCTGGGTACCCATAAAGCGCCCGAATCGTTTCGTGGCGCTCGAGGACCTCATCGGCGCGCACCTGTCCAAGCTGTTCCCCGGAATGCGCGTGCTCGGCTGGCACATGTTCCGCATCACGCGTCATTCGGATCTGGATGTCCCGGCCGCCGATGAATCAGAGGACCTGCTGGCCACGATCGAGGAACAGATCTTCCAGCGGCGATTCGGCGAAGTGGTGCGAGTGGAAGTCGAAACGGGCATGCCGCCGCAGGTACAGGCGCTGCTCCTCGATGAGATGCGCGACACCTCCGATCCAGCCGTCCTTCCGCTCACGACACGCGACGTCTGCGATGCCGACCCGTGGTTGGAGCTGGGCGACCTGATGTCGCTGGCCACCCTGGAGATCCCCGAACTTCGTGACGCGCCATTTGGTCCGGTAACGCCGCCAGAAGTTCGCGAGCCTGATCGGTCGATCTTCGACATCATACGGGAGAAGGACCTGCTCATCCATCATCCCTTCGAATCGTTCGGCACCACCATCGAGAATTTCTTCGACACGGCGGCCGAGGATCCGAACGTGCTGGCGATCAAGCTGACGCTGTATCGCACGTCGGGCGATACGGCCATCGTGCGCGCGTTGACCGAAGCTGCGCAGCGAGGGAAGCAGGTTGCTGTTCTCGTCGAACTGCAAGCGCGGTTCGACGAGATCAACAACATCAACTGGGCGCGAACGCTGGAGAGCTACGGAGTTCACGTCGCGTATGGTCTGCCGGGACTGAAGACGCACGGCAAGATCGCGCTCGTTGTGCGACGTGAGGCGGACGGAATCCGCCGCTACGTGCACATCGGGACGGGCAACTACAATTCCCGAACCGCTCGGCTGTATACCGACTTCGGCCTGCTCACCTGCCATCCGGATATCGGCGCCGACGTCAGCGAGGTCTTCAACCTCCTGACGGGCTTTTCGAGACAGCGCGAATACAGGCGCCTGCTCGTGGCGCCGGCGACGCTCAAGGACCGCTTCCTCGCGCTCATCACGCGCGAAGCGGATCATGCGCGGGCGGGACGACCGGCGCGCATCATCGCCAAGATGAATGCCCTGCAGTCACCGGAAATCATCAACGCGCTGTACGAGGCGTCGACCGCGGGCGTGGAGATCGACCTCGTGGTCCGGGGCATTTGCTGCCTTCGTCCCGGCGTGCCCGGCCTGAGCGACCGGATCCGCGTGGTCAGCATCGTGGGTCGGTTCCTCGAGCACTCGCGCCTGTACTATTTCCTCAACGGGGGCGACGAGGAGCACTTCATCGGCTCGGCGGACTGGATGCCTCGCAACCTGGAGCGTCGCGTCGAGGTCGTGGCACCGGTCATCGACCGGGCGCTGCACCACCGGCTGGCGTCGCTCATGCGAGTCTACCTGGCCGACAATCGACAGGGGTGGGACCTGCAGTCGGACGGCTCGTATGTGCAGCGGACCCCGGTTCGCGAAGATGACCTGGGCTCGCACCAGGCGCTGATGCGTGATCCGTGGGGACTGGATCGCTCCGAGTCCCGATACGTGACGCAGGAGTTTCGCACCGCGGCGCTGACCCCGGTTCCGGCGCCGGAGCCGCATCAGCACTCCGTGTCGCTTGGAAACGGACGCCGGCGGAAGATGAAGCGGAACGGGAACTGATCGTCAGAGCTCAGAGGTCAGAGCTCCGAGTGAGCGCAGCTAACTCCCTTGTCGCGACTCCCCCTCGTGGACGCTGCCGTCGGGGGCTACGAGCTCGATGGATCGCTTGACGAGCCTCTCCAGCAAGCCGGCTTTCCTCGTCGCGCCCCAGACCTCCAGTCGCACCGACGTGGCTTTGGTGTGCGGGAAGAGCATCACCCGCACCGCGCGATTCAGCCACCGCACCTTCAGCTGCCGCACCGCGCCGGCATGACCACGGTCGAGGCCGTCGGCGAGCCGCAGGATGGCCGCCAGCCGCCGGATCCTCCGCCGGGCGTCGCGATCGAGCTGCGAAAACTCGCGGTGCCGGCGCCGCGGCTCGGCGCCCCGGTGGTAGCGCGCCACGTGCGCAATGAGGATCTGCTCCTCGGGAGAGAAACCAAGCAGCTCGGCGTGCGTGATGAGGTGAAACGAGTGCTTGTGATGCCTCACGTGCCCGATGTGGTAGCCCACGTCGTGAAGCAGCGCGGCATCCGACAAGATGGCCCTGTCGGCCGCCTCGCACCCGATCCGGCGGCCTAACGCGTCGAAGAGCTGCAGCGCCAGCGTCTGCACGTGCTCGGCGTGCGGTTGTTCGTAGTGGCACCGCTCGGCGAACAGGCGCACACTGCGCTCGCGCGCATCGCCCGGATCGGCCGGGGCCGGCGTGACCCGCGCGCTTTCCAGCAGCAGTCCTTCGCGAATTCCGTAACCAGAAACCGTGAGTTCACGCGCCTCGATGCGAGCCATCACTTCCGCCGCGACCGCGAGGCCGGCGAGGATGATATCGGCCCGCCCGGGGTTCAGTCCGGGAATGGCGGCTCGTTCCTGACGCGACGACGCGAGCAGCATGTCGACCTGGTGCTCGATCTCCTCGCGCGGTACCTGCGTGCCATGAACGCGGCCATCGTAAGGCAGCCCGCGCGCCGCGAGATGCATCGCGCCGAGGTTGGTGAAGGTCCCGCCCGATCCGATGAGCAACGCGCCGCGCCAGTCCCGCACGGGAAGGGATCGGCGGATGCCGTCACGCACCGCTGCCCGCAGGCGCTTGAGCTGCTTCGGCTTCGGGCGGTCGCCGAGGAACTCCTCGGTCAGCCTGATCGCGCCTAAGGGGAAAGACTCCAGTCGCTCGACCAGCCCGTCGGCGCTCATGGCCAGTTCCAGCGAGCCACCACCGATGTCCATGACCACAGCGCGCCGCACGGCCAGGTCGAAATGCGCCAGAGCGGAGCGGAATGAGAGACGCGCCTCGTCCTCGCCGGTCAGCAGGCGGACCTTGAGCCCCGTCTCTTCACGAACCAGGTCGAGGAAGTCGCGACGGTTCTCGGCTTCGCGCACCGCGCTCGTCGCGACGACGTGGATGCGCGCGGCGCCAAGTTGTCGCGCCAGCGTCGTCATGCGTTGCACGGCTTCGAGCGCGTGCCGCATGGCTCCCGCGTTCAGCTTGCCGGCGCGGGCGAGTCCCGCGCCGAGCCGCGGCGCTGCCTTCATTTCATCGATGATCCGGATACTGCCGGTTGGGCCTACATCGGCGACGATCTGGCGGATGGAGTTGGACCCGATGTCGATCGCGGCGATGCGCACGCCTTCGGCCGGCCTCGGCATTTTCGAGGCCAGATCCAGGACGCGCACACGGGGTGCTGTCACGACGTCCGTTCGCCGTCTGACTCGGGGCGGGGCTCCATCTCCGAACGATGCTTGATTTGCTTCCCTTCCGCCAGAAAAACCGCGTCCTCGCCGATGTTGGTGGCCAGGTCGGCCACCCGTTCCAGGTTGCGGCTCACCAGCAACAGCTCGAGCGAGGGGGTGATCAGCTTCGCATCCGCCATCATGTGAGTGAGGAGGATGCGGAAGAGCGAGTCGTGGAGGGCGTCGACCTGATCGTCCCGCTGGCAGACATCCCGACCCAGCACGCCGTCGGCGCGGACAAAGGCATCGAGGGCGTCACTGAGCATTCGGCGCGCTCGACGGGCCATGTCTTCGATGGCCGGGTCGATCATCAGCGGCGATCGCTGGGCAATGATGCGCAGCGCGGACTGGGCGATGTTGACCGCGTGATCGCCGACCCGTTCCAGGTCACTCGAGATCTTGATGGCGCTGATGATGAAACGCAGGTCGCGTCCCATCGGCTGCTGCAAGGCAAGGAGCGCGATCGCGAGTTGCTCGACTTCGATCTCGAGGTGATCGACATCTCGATCGCCTCGAATAACGGCATCGGCCTTCTCCTTGTCGCGGGTCAGCAGCGCGTCCACCGCCAGGTCCACCAGTTCCTCGGCGCGCGTCGACATTTCGGTCAGACGCTGCTTGAGCGAAGCCAGTTGCGCGTGGAAATGGCGTTCGGAAACGTCGACGCCGGTCATCCAAACCTCCCGGTGATGTAATCCTCGGTGCGCTTCTCCCTCGGGCTCGTGAAGAGCCGTTCGGTCGAGTCGTGCTCGATGACCCTGCCGAGGAAGAAGAATGCCGTTTCGTCGGAGACCCGGCCGGCCTGTTGCAGGTTGTGCGTGACGATCACGATGGTCAACTCCGACTTCAGCTGGAACAACAGCTCCTCGATCTTCTGCGTCGCGATGGGATCGAGCGCGGAGCAGGGCTCGTCCAGCAGCAGCACCTCGGGTCGGTTCGCGAGGGCGCGAGCGATGCAAAGTCTCTGCTGCTGGCCACCGGAGAGACTGAGAGCGCCATGGCGCAGCCGGTCATTCACCTCGTCCCACAGTGCCGCGCGACGAAGCGCGCTCTCGACGATGCCGTCGAGTTCCGATCGAGTCGGGCGGCCGTTGATGCGAGGGCCGTAGGCGACATTGTCGAAGATCGAGCGCGGGAACGGATTCGATCGCTGGAAAACCATGCCCACCCGCTGCCGCAGATTCACCACATCGATGCCAGCGGCGCAGATGTCTTCTCCGTCGAGGCGGATCGTGCCGGTGTGTTTCGTGTCGGGGATGATGTCGTTCAGGCGATTGAGCGACCGGAGAAAGGTGGACTTCCCGCATCCTGATGGACCGATCAGTGCCGTCACCGAGCGTGGGCGGATCGTGAGGTTGATCTCGTGGAGGGCCTGCGTTTCACCGTACCAGAAGTTGAACTGGGCTGCTTCGACGGTACCGGTGTTCACCGGGCTCGGCGCGATGGCTTTGGCTATGCTCATCCGAAGCGTCCAGTGATGTAGGCCTCGGTGCGCGGATCGGACGGCGTCGTGAACATCTCTGGCGTCGGCGCGGTCTCCACCAGCTCCCCCAGCAGCATGAACGCCGTCCGATCGGAGACCCGTGCCGCCTGCTGCATGTTGTGCGTGACGATGATGACTGTGACGCTTCCGCGGAGCTGGTGGACAAGCTCCTCGACCTTCTGCGTGCTGAGGGGATCGAGCGA
Organism: Gemmatimonadaceae bacterium; assembly: GCA_036507855.1. Lineage (GTDB taxonomy): Bacteria > Gemmatimonadota > Gemmatimonadetes > Gemmatimonadales > Gemmatimonadaceae > JABWBJ01. Next base: position 15,286 of record DATCIJ010000115.1, read on the forward strand.
CGCCGTGGGCTCGTCGAGCAGGATGACGCTGGGTCGCGTCGCCATGGCGCGCGCGATACAGAGTCGCTGCTGCTGTCCGCCGGAAAGCGCGGTTGCGGAGTCTTTCAGGCGTTCGTGAACCTCGTCCCACAAACCGGCCGTTCGCAGCGATTCCTCGACGATCTCGCCTTCGCGACGTCGCGAAGGCCGGTCGCGGGAAGACGCGCGGAGGCCAGCGGCGACGTTGTCGCGGATAGACATGGTGGGGAAGGGTGTCGGACGCTGAAAAACCATGCCGATGTGCCGACGCACTTCGATCGGGTTCACGCCACGGGCGTAGAGATCTCGACCGTCGAGCAGCACCTCTCCGCTGACACGCGCCGTCGGCACGGTTTCGTGCATGCGGTTGAGGCAGCGCAGCAGTGTGGACTTCCCGCAGCCGGATGGTCCGATGATGGCCGTCACCTGACCATCCGGAAAGTCGATCGACACGTCGCGCACCGCCCGATTCGCTCCGAACCGGGCGTCGAGGTTGCGAACAGAAATGCGCGCCCTTGCAGCGGTCGCCGCCCGGGAATCGTTCTTCACGACTGGCGGCGGCGTCAAAGTGGCGGGACGATCAGTCACCGACGCCTCCGTGACGCGAGCGGGTCACGAAGCGGGCAAGCAAGCTGATGATCAGCACGAGCCCGATCAGTACCAGGGCGGCTGCCCAGGCCAGCCGGTGCCAATCGTCGTAGGGTGACTTGGCGTACTCATAGATCTGCAACGGGAGTGCCGCGATCGGCTGGTCCACGCGCACCGACCACCAGGCGTTGCCGAAAGCAGTGAACAGCAACGGCGCGGTTTCACCCGCGATGCGCGCGATCGCCACTAGTGCTGCCGTTACGATGCCGGGCAATGCCGTGCGCAGCACGATCGACACGGATGTTCGCCAATGTGGATACCCGAGCGCGAGCGCCGCCTCACGCAATGCGGTCGGCACGGTTCTGACCATTTCCTCCGTGGCGCGCGTGACCAATGGGATCATCATCGCGCCCAGCGCGATTCCGCCGGCCAGGGCCGAAAAGTGTCCGACGGGCCTGACGAGAAAGTGCCAGGCAAAGATGCCCATCACGATTGAGGGCATTCCATTGAGCACGTCGGACAAAAAGCGCACACTCGTTGCGAGACGCGCGCCGCGCTGTTCGGCGAGGTACAGACCGGCGCCGATGCCCACCGGCAGTCCAATGGCGCCGGCGATGCCCACCAGGATCAGTGTGCCGACGATGGCGTGGGCCATGCCGCCGCCCGCTTCGCCAACGGGTTTGGGCAGGCGGGTGAAGAACGCCAGGTCGATCGACGAGGCGCCTTCGCGCAGCAGGTGGAAGAGCAGGAGGATGAGCGGGAGCGTCGCCAGGATCGCGGCGAGCCACATGAGCGCTCCCATCACGCCGCTGAGGGCTCGACGGTGCCCAAGCGACCGTCGGCGCGCGGTCGTCGCCTGAAGACGCGCCGTCATGACTTCGGCTCGCGCGCCACCGACCAGACCAGCCACCGGGCAACGGCATTGACCACCAGCGTGACCACGAGCAGCACGGCACCACACGCCATGAGAGCGGACGTGTGCAGTTCGTTTGTCGCCTCGGCAAACTCGTTGGCAATCACGGAAGCGAGGGTGTACCCGGGCGCGAAAAGTGACGTGGAGATCTCGTGTCGGTTCCCGATGAGCATGGTGACCGCCATGGTCTCACCCAGGGCCCGGCCAAGGCCAAGGATCAACCCGCCAAGGATGCCGGAACGCGCGTACGGGATGACGGCGTCGCGGATCATTTCCCATTTCGTCGCCCCCATGGCCAGCGCCGCCTCGCGTTGCGATCGCGGCACCGCCATCAGCACCTCGCGCGAGACGGCCGAGATGTAGGGCAGGATCATGATGGCCAGGATGACTGCGGCGGCGAGCATGCTGTTGCCGTACGCCGGCCCGGAGAAGAACGGCGTTCGACCCAATCCCAGCGTATTCGCGAGAAACGGCATCACGGTCTCGCGAAGCACCGGAAGCAGGACGAAGATGCCCCACAGGCCATACACGACACTCGGAATGGCGGCGAGGAGGTCGACGAGGAAGGACACGGGCTGCCGCAACCAACGCGGGCTGAACTCCGACAGGAAGATTGCCACGCCTAACGCCAAGGGCGCCGCCAGAATCAGCGCGAGCAGCGAACTCACGATCGTGCCGAAGATCATCGGTGCGGCACCGAACTGGCTGCGCACCGGGTCCCACGCACTCGACGTCAGGAAGCCGAAGCCGAACTGCCGGAGCGCTGGCCACGCCGCCGCCACCACCTCGAAGGTGATGAACGCCAGCAGCACTGGGATGGCGACAGCAAAGGCCGTGGTCAGCGACCGATAAACCGCATCAGCCGCAGACCTCCCTTCCAGCGCTGTTGAACCATCAGGCGGAGCGACCGCCAGCGGTTCCGGTGCTGCCGGCACCGCGTCCGTCACGGCGTTCGGGTCGGCGTAATGGTGCTCAGGCGGTTCGTCAGGCGCTCAGCGAGCGCCGCCGGCAGCGGAGCGTAATCCAGCGCGGCCGCGCTTTGCTGGCCTGTGCTGTACATCCAACGCATGAAGTCAACGAGCTTCTTCGCCTTGGCCGCGTCAGGCGGTGTGCTGTACACAAGGAGCCACGTAAACGAAGAGATCGGATATGCCGCGGCCCCCGGACCGTTCACGATCGAAATGCGGTAATCGCTATCGGCGGTGAGCGAGGCGACGACGCCCTCGGCCGCGGCGCTGATGGATGCAATCGTGGGCTCGACGAACTCGCCCGCGGCATTCCTGACATGCGCCACCGGGAGGCTGTTCTGTTTCGCGTAGGCCAGTTCCATGTAGCCGATGCTTCCGGGGGTCTGCTTCACCCCACCGGCGACCCCCTCGTTGCCCTGGCCACCCAGTCCGACCGGCCATTTTACTTCCTTGCCTCGACCCGGACCACCCGCGGATTCGGCCCAGTACCGGCTGGCTGCCGCGAGGTAGTCGGTGAAGACGTACGTCGTGCCGCTGCCATCGGAACGGTGGTAGACAAGGATGTCTCTCGCGGGGAGCTTCGCCGAAGGATTCAGAGCGGCCAGTCGAGCGTCATTCCACTTCGTGATTTTTCCCATGAAGATGTCGGCTATGGACTCACCATCCAGCCGAAGAGGCGCAGAGAGTTCGGGGAGGTTGTAGCTCACCACAACTGCGCCAAGCACGGTCGGGAAATGAAGTACCGGGCCATGCCTGGTCCGCGACATTTCTTCGTCCGTCATCGGTCCATCGGAAGCACCGAAGTCCACCGTGCCATCGGACAGCTGCTTGATGCCGGCGCCGGAGCCCTTGGATTGATAGTTGATCCTTATCCCGGTGGCAGCTTCGTAGTCCGAGGCCCACTTGGAGTAGATGGGATACGGAAAGGTCGCGCCGGCACCGTTCAGATCGACGCCGGATGTGGATATGGAGTCGCTCGTGGCGGAATCGCCGCCACGGCCGCAGGCAGTTCCGACGACGGTCAACGTGGCGAAGGCAATGGAGAAGAAGCGCATGAAAACGCTCGTGGCTGAAGTGGTCGTGCCTGACGGCAGGCTCAGAAACTCGAGATGAGGTGCAGGAAGAACGTGCGTGACGCGCTTCCGGAAAGTCCATTGCGAGGCGAAAGGGACTGCACGTCGAACGTCATCGACGCCCGGCTGCTGAAGTCCCAGGTGGTCCCGACGATGTAGCGACGCTGCGTCCCTGAAACGGCATCGTCGGGCTTGATGTCGTCGACGCGCGCCAGCAGTGACCAGGGAGATGAACTCGCCGCCGAGGCGAGCGGCCGCCAGAACGCGAAGACCGACGTGAGATTTCCGGTCACGGTCCTCGTGCTCGGCGCCACATCCTGTGTCGTATCGGCCGACTCGGCGATGTCGACCTTGCGCGCGAGGTGCGCGCCAGCGACAAACCGGGCGTCGCGGTACGTGGCCAGGAATCCGTAACGGTCCTTCCGGCGGGCATCGGCCACAGGCTGCATGGTGCCGCGGCGTGAGGCAAAATCGCTCGCCCGGCCTCCGATGCTTATCCACGGTGACAGCTGCAGTCCTTTCAGGATGCTGCTCCCGTTCGCCCACGGTGTGAGCGTGAGTCGCGCCTGGAAGTCCTTGAAGCGATCCGTTTCACGTGACGCGTACCCGGCGCCGTTCATGATCGTGGCGTAGATCTCGCCCGCCTTGCCCGGCAGCGTGATGCCGAGGCCGGCGCCGGCGTCGGCCGAGTTGAAGTACCCCGCCTGCTCGACGGCGACCTGCGACAAGCCGCGGTTCCAGAACTGCTCTTCCTTCTCGATCATGACCGTCTGGATGAGGCCGAGTCGGGCCCAGACCTTCATGGCGTCACCGGTCCCGCGAACGAAATCATGGTTCAGGTAGGCGTATTTCACGCGCATGGTCCAGCCACGGTAGTACTGGTCGCGCGACGCCTCGCGCTGCTGGAAGACATCGAGGGTCACCCTGATACTGTCACGACTGCCTGACGAGGCCCGGAAGTTCAGGTAGGCGCGTTCCAGGTCGAAGCGGTTCTCGGAACGGCTGTTGGTCGGTCCGCCGTACTGATAGTTCAGGTACAAAACGCCGGAGAAGGCAAAAGGCAGTGGTGAGGGAGTTGGCCCTTGTGATACCGCGGGAGTTGTCGAGTCGATCTGCGGCGAGTTGGCGTCCTGAGCCAGAATGGTGGAACTGGAGAACAGGGAAAGCGAGGCGAGCTTGACGACACGGCGTCTGGACAAGTGCACTTTGTCCCTGGGTGTCCGGTGATCCTGCGCCCCTTGCTGTCGGGCGATGGCAGGCTATCGGCGCCATGTAACGGTTTGGCGACGATTCGGTAACGCACCGGTCCGGATTGTCACGGACGCAACACGTCCGTGTCACCGGGGATCGCGACTCGACGTCGGTTTGCGACCTCCCAGACTACGTCAGTTCTCACCCTCCGATCAAAAAGCGTTGGCATACGACAGGATCTTGAAGCGACCCTGCCGTTCAATGATGCTCGAGAAGAGCTGTAGAGTCTGCATGTCGCCTGCCTCGGGTGCGAACCGAACCGTGCAATCCCGCCAGATACGGTTGGCGCCTTCGATGGTCGGAGGTTCGCGGCACGACCACGAGCGCAACCAGAGCGGCGAGCCCGCCACTCGACCCAGGAGCCGCTTGAGTCCCGTCGAGCTGGCTGCGGCGTGACGCATCCATACCAGGTCGGGAGCCTGCGCGTAGGGCGGCGAGCTGAATGGAGACTCCGGGTAGACGAGGTATGCGAATTCAGCTCTCGAGATCGTCAACCGAACCAGCGCAGTGGTATCGGCGGATTCGAGACTCCGAAAGAGCGAACGGATGAGCAGATCGCGACTGGGGGCGGCGCCATTGAGTTCCTGCGACGCGGACAAGCCGGCGCGGAAGCGGCGAAGCTGCTCCTCGACCGGTAGGATGCTGTCCACGATGTAGCCGGGCTGCGCGCGATTCACGGAATCCTGCCTGACGCGGGCCAGCGAGTCGGCGCGGTCTGAGTCCGTCGCGGCCGCGTGGCCTTCACCGCAACCGGCGACTACGGCGACGAATAACAGGCCGCGAAGCGAATGCTTCATCATGTCAGGTGCGTCCAGAAGCCGGCGCTCCGTTCTCCGAACGCCGGCCTTTCAGCTCCGTCACTGCTGGTTGTAGACCGTCCAACCCAACCACCACTTCGTGCCGCCCGGAGCGACCGCGCCGCGATACGCCGTCGGTGTCACCAGGGTACCCGCAGCGGTTGCCAGTCTTCCCGCAAACGTGGCCAGGCCGCCCGTCGCCACCGGGGAAGCGGTGGGAGGTGTCCAGTCAAACGCGGCCGCTGTCGTCGTGGTCCCGATCGTCGCCGGGAACGCGGTGAACAGAGTCGCTGCCGTAGCCGCGTCTTGCACAATCGTGTTGCCGGCGAGGTCAAACGCGTTCTGTCCGGTCCCAGTCTGGAAGGCGACCGCGGACTCGGCGATCAGCACATTGCGGATCGCGAGATCGGTGGTGGTGAGGTCGGGAATCAATGCGCTCGAAGCGCGCGCATACGTCTCGGCATCGCGCACGCTGATGGCGGCGCGCGGCCAGCGAGCCAGGAGTCCGTTGACGTAGAACCCGCCGGTACCTCGGCGCAGCATCACGCCGATGCCGCCCGAGCTGCCGGAGGTCGCCAGGTCGTTCGTGCCGATCAGGGTGAAGTTTGCCACGACCGGCGAGGTGTACGGCGTCGTGTTCTTTCCGTTGGTGCAGCCCGCTCCTTCGCACCCATCGTTCTCGATGCCCTGCGGGTCGCTTGATGGCGACCCGGCGAGAGTCCGCGGTGTCAGGCGAGTGGTTTGGAGAGCGATCAGGTACTGGAGGCGACCCTGGAATCCCTCGGACATGTCGAAGTGGTCATCACCGGCTTCGTACGACACCAGGTTCGTGGCGTCGACGGCGCCGCCCCAGAACTCGAACGAGTCGTCGAGCCCCGCCATGGCCTGGAGGAACGAGAGTTTCGTTCCGCTGCCGACTGCGGCGAACGAGAAGGAATTCAGCTCGTTGTTGACCGAAGGCGCATAGCCCGCGTATTCGACCCGGACATAACGGAGCTCGCCGCTGTTGTCCGTATTCGTCGTTCCGCCGCTGTACGTCACCTTGTAATTGGTGCCTGGCGTGCTGCCCGTCGCGGTATTCGTCCCTTCGATCTCGATTTCAACGCCAGTGCGATTGATGACGGCGTTGCCAACGATGATCAGGCCACCCCAGTCGCCAGGCTTCCGCTGACCAACCGGCTGTGACGACGTGAACACGATCGGGAGAGCAGCGGTACCGATCGCCATGATCTTTGCGCCGCGCAGAACGAACAACGATGAACCCACCGTGTTGAAGTCACCCTTGATGGTCGTACCGGATTCGATGGTGAGGGTGGCCCCGTTGGCCACATGGATGAAGCCGTTCAGCGTATACGTGGTGTCGCGATGCCACGTCGTGTTCGTGGTGATGTCACCGGTGATCGTCTTCGTGAACGCTCCAGGAGAAAGCGTCGTCGCGCTCTGTTCGGAACCATACGTGCTACTGGCACTCCCGCGAGTTGCCTTCACGCGATAGCGGTACGCGGTCTGGACGTTCAGTCCGCTATCGTCATAGGTGACCACGCCGTCCGTTGTCGGGGCGTTCACCGTCGTCGCCGTGGCAAACGTTCCGGCGGTGCCTTCAGCGCGCTCGATCGTGTAACTGTCATCGCTCGCGCGTCCGTTGAAGCTCACACGGATCGAACTCGAACCGGTGGCGGTTACCTGAAGCCCGAGCGGCGGGTCCACCGTCGGCGCAACAGGGTCGTCATCACTGCAGGAAACCAGCCCGAGTAGGGCGACTGCAAGGGCGCGCGCGGTCAACTGGAGAGGAAATCGCATTCGTCCGGCCTTGGGGTGAATGGTTCGCTCGAGTCGCGATAGCAGGGCAAAGAAAAGGGCGCCGCGTCTCGGCCGTGTGTCACGAGAGTCACAGCGAGGTCACGACG
>DATCIJ010000116.1:0-7640 GCA_036507855.1 Gemmatimonadaceae bacterium
TACGGACCGACAATCCTCTCAAACAGGTCGAGCTGGTTCATCGCGCTTACTTCAGCGACAAATCTCAGCATTGAACTGGTTACGCACGCATTCGGCGCCAGTCCGTGCCTGGCCGATCCGTCCACCTGGGCGTTCGGCTCCGCGCGCGTACTGATGGTTCGTTAGTCCACGGATATCCTGCGCGCGGGCCGGAACTCCATGAGGCTTGACACCAGCTCGTGGCTCGGACTACGATCCACGCGTGCCCTGCCTGCGCTCGCAGTTTACCGACTGCTGTCAACATCCCGCCCCGCGGCGGGGATGAGCGCATTCGGCGGAGGTTGATCTCCTGGTACTCCAGCACCGGTCAATGCGGCCCATCGCTCCCGACGAGTGATGGGCCTTTTCCTTCTCTGGAGGTTTCGTGGCAGTCTCGTGCAGTCTATAACGACGTCCTTGAACTACTGCCCAGCGTCGACAATCCGACGCCGATGGTGCGGATCAACCGATTGAACCCGTCGCCCGGGTTCACCCTGTTCGCCAAGCTGGAATGGCACAATCCGTTCGGCTCGGTGAAGGACCGTATCGCCGGGTTCATGATCCGCGACCTCGTCGAGCGCGGTGAACTGAGCGCGGAGCGCGGTATCGTCGAACCCACGTCAGGCAATACGGGCCTCAGCCTCGCCCTCGCCTGTGCCGCGCTGGGCTACCGCATGCGCGCGGTGGTCCCCAACCGCACCCAGGAGTACCGCGTCGCCCCGCTGACGTTCACCAATGTGCGTGGTCTGGTCAGCACCTATTCGAGTTGTCGCGAACGCGGTGTCGCCGTCGATCGCCCACACGGCCCGAGATCCACCTCCATGCGCCCGCCAGGAACGGCTCGCAGGAAGACGCGGTCTCGCGCGGTGTGGAATCGCTTGCAAATTCCACCCGGCCGGATCGCGAAAGCGCGAGCGAGACGCGTCTTGGCAGATTGACGTCGGCAAGCAAGTCGGGAAACGCTGGCGAACCTCAGATGACCGTTCTGGTATCGTCAGAACATCACTCACACTTCTGAAGACAAGAAAATGAGCGCACGGAAGAGCAGCACGCCGCCGGAACTGACGGAAGGTCAGGCGATGTACGTTGTCACGCGATTGATCGAGAATCGGCGGGTTAGTCCGGCAGAAGTAAGCCGCTACGTGAAGGACATGGCAGAGGAGATCGGCACACTGGAGCAGAGACTGCGTTTGTTGAGGGACGCCCAACCGCGCGTGCGAAGGGGGCGTCGCGGCCGCGCGGACGTCAGTAGTGCGGCAGATGACAGGACGGCCACGGGGCGCCAGAAGCGCCGAAAACGGCGCCATCAGAATCTCTCTCCAGAGCGCCTCGCCACGCTGAAGCTTCAGGGTCAATACCTGGCTATGATGCGCCCGTTGTCACAGCGGCAGCGCGCGCAATACAAGAAGCTTTTTCGGGAAAAGGGGCTCGAGGCCACCGTGAAGGCTTTGCGCGAAGCACGCGAGAGTTAGCGCTCGCTAATAGCCCGGCTGTCAGCAGCAACAATCGTTAGGGCGCCGTGCCGGGCACAGCGAGGAGCTTGGCGAGCTTGCCGAGCGAGTCGCGCCACCCGAGCTCATTGTCACGGGGCGACACGCCAGGGGGCAGCCTCTCGTGTGTCGCCGAGAGGAGTGTGCCGCCTTCGGACGCCTCGAGCGAGGTCGTGATCTGCATCTCCCCCTGCATCGATGGCTCGGTCGTCTCGAACTCCACGACCTCGACGACCCGCGTGTCGGGAATCAGTTCGCGAAACGAGCCGTGGTAGGTGTCGGTGCGCGGAGTGGTCTTCCCGATCTGCCCCGGTGCCTCGTAGGTCAGCGACACCCGAAAGCGCCCTCCGGGCCGCGCGTCGAACTCATGCACCTCCGCATGCATACCGGTTGGCACGCGCCAGCGTTCGATCAACCGCGGATCGAGCAGTGTGCGATAGACCGCTCGCGGCGGCGCAGCGATGAACTGTGAGAAGCTTTGCTTGCTCATGCGAGTGGTCGCCCTAACGGATAGCATTCTGCTGCGGGCGACTATAAACCAGTGCCGCCGCGGACGGCGGCTCCGCCACTAAGATAAGACCGCCGGCCGCGGCGGACACCCCGCTCGCCCGCCAGCAGCAATGCCTGTTAGGCCGCGCGTTAACGCACTGAAACTGTTACTGCCCGAGAAGCTTTAGGCCTCCAGTAACAACTATCAGGATGCTGACGAAGAACGCTGCGACCGAGAGGGCCAAGCAGGCTAAGAAGATCCACCAGTACGGAGTCCGCTTATCATCGCCCGTCTTTCGTCGAGCAGCCTGGGAATGCACATAGCGGAAGATTGGTGTCAGAAGCGCGAATCCTACTCCTGAAGCCATTACGGCGATGCCACGCAGTGCGAGTGCAGCTAGCGCCGGTTGCGTTGCCCACACGGCTTGCGCGAGTGCGAGCAGAGCAGCGGCGCCCGCACCGTTGGCAACAAGAAGGCCTTTGAACGCCTCAGTCAGAACTTCGCTGCGTGCGACCGTTATCTCCGGGGGTTCAGGCGCACGGGGATTCGTCATGAGAGGTACGCTCGATAATGAGTTAAGCGGCCTAACTTGGTTTTCTGCTGTGCTAAGGACTACGACGGTTCGACCAGCACTGCAAGGCGCCCCGAGTTGGCAACGAAGCACGCTATCAACCAGCCACCTGCACGTTCGGGATACCTCGATCGGTCCCGAGGTATTGCCGCGCAGATGGCTCGCGTAAACGCGAGTCTGCAACCGGATAGCGGTGCACGGCGCGCGGGATACCAGGTCGTGCCGTGAGCTTCGTTGCCTCGCCGACGGTCGGAGGCGTGTCAGACGTCGGCGTCGCTGGTCAGAGGCGTTGCGCGTCAAGTGACCAGGTCGGGTGCTGGGTGTCCCCTGTGACGTCTCGTTCCCCCGCCGACCCATCTCCCGTCAGCGGCGAATGCGCCAGACACATCGCGGGACGCGGCCGGTCGATCCGCGTCGGCCCGGTCGCGCCACCTATTTCGGCGGGGACAGCAACCCCGAAAGGTCCGCCTTCCTGAGTCGCTGCGTGACCACCACCCGCCGGAACACCAGGCTCTTGCCGTCCGGCGTGAACTCTTCGCCGCCCTCGTTCTCCGGCGTGGTGGTGATGCGCTTCGTCGCGCCACTGGCCAGGTCGAGGACCCCCAGGTCGTTGCCGCCATCGGCCCGCAGTGAGTAACTCAACCACCTGCCGTCCTCCGAGACAGCTCCGGGAGCTTCGTTCGCGCGCAGCAGGACGCGACCGCCGCTGCCGTCGGTCGCGAGTATCATCGACCGGAGTGTCCCGTCATCCTGCTGGACCCATGTGATGATCGAGTCACCGGCTGGCGTCAGGGCACCCGAACCAAGGACGTTCGTGCGGTCCCAGATCGTCTGGAGTCGGCCGTCCGGGCGGACCCGGGCAAGGGAGAGCCGCCCACCGGAGCCGATCGTCCGGACGACGATAGCCGGCAGTCCGCGTCGCGTCAGGATGTCACCGTTCAGGGCTCCGCTCGTGGTCAGACGCGTCGGCGCACCGCCCGTCGCGGGCGCGCGCCAGAGGTCGAGCAAGGTGGATCCGGAGTCGGAGGTGAAAAGGACAGCGGTACCATCCCCGGACCAGGCGGCGTCGACCTCTTGCGTGGACCAGTCCACGACCTGACGAGCCTCCCCGCTCGCGACGTTCACGACCCAAGGGTCCCACGATCCGCCCCGGTCGGACCGGAAGAGGATCTGCGAGCCGTCGGGCGACCAGCGGGCCGCGTTGACATAGCCGTTGCCCGAGAAGAGCACCCGCGGCGCCGTGCTCCCGTCGAGTGGCGCGACCACGAGGTCGTTGGTGCCCCCGCCACGGTCGACGACATAGTCGATCCATTTGCCGTCCGGCGAGAGGTTGAACCAGCCGACCTGCAGCGAATCCGGCGTGAGCTGCCGCTCGCTGCCATCCGCGAGGTCGCGGATCCAGTAGCTCGCTTTGTAGTCTCGCTCGGAGTATACGAGTTCGGTCGACGTGGGCCGCCAGGCGGGCGGGAATATCTCGTATTCCGGATTGTCCGTGACGCGCAGCTCCGTGCCACCCGCCGCCGGCACGACCCAGACATCCGACTGTCGACCACGGTCGGAGTTGAACGAGATCCACTTGCCGTCCGGCGACCAGGTCTCTCCGAAGTCGTTGCGCACGTCGCGCGTGAGCTGGCGCGCCGGACCGCCGTCGATCGGGATGACCCAGATGTCGGTCGTGCCGGTGCGGCGCGACTGGTACGCGATCTCTCTGCCATCGGGCGACCACTGGACGATGTTCGTGGAGGTGTTCTCGAATCCCTCCGTCGTCAGCTGCCTGCGGTTGCCACCGACACTGTCCGCGAGCCAGAGGGTCGTCCGCGCACCCTCAATGACGAAGTACGCGATGTGCGAGCCGTCGGGAGACGGGTTGCCGACGTACGTGCGGCTTTCGCCCGGGATGAGCGGGACGGTGGCCCCGCTGGTCACCGAGATCACCTGGACCGTGAACAACTTGTCCTGGGTCACGCCGACCGCAATTCGATCGCCATCGGGGTACCACGCCAGCGCGATCGCGAGCCCGGGCAATCGGGTGAGGCGCTGCACCTCGCCGCCTGCCGCCGGCACCACCACCACGTCGGCCGTGCCGAACTGGCTCGAGGTGGTGGCGATCCGCGAGCCATCGGGTGACCAGAGTGGCGGCTCGCTCGCGCCAACCAGCAGCGACGTCACGCCGAGCTTCGCCGGCGCGCTCAGGTCCGCGTTGGCGACCCAGAGTTCCCACTGCCCCGGGATCTCGTCGGACGGGCTCCAGTACGCGAGGCGCGAGCCGTCGGGCGAGAATGCCGGCAAGATGTGGCGCGACTCCTCTCCCGAGAGCGTGGTGATGGGCGGGCCTCCGCCGTTCTCAGGCGTGCAGGCCGCGAGGGCCACCCCGATCATCATGGCAACGAACCGTCGCATCATCGGACTCCCCTGGTCTGGTCCTGCGTCAGTACGCTATCGATCCCCGCCGCCACGCGCGCGACGACATCACTCTGCGCCGCGAGCACGTCGCTCACGTCTCTCTCATACGTGTCCGACCAGAGCGCGCGGCTCGTGACCGGGTCGCTGAACTGCACGTTGATCCGCATCACGTCGCCGGCGCGGAAAACGGTCGCTTCGACGATTGCCCCGAGCGAAAGCTCCTTCGCGATCTCGCGCGTCGGCGTACTGCCGTCCTTGTAGCGCATCATCGACGAGCGCGACGCGACGCCGGTGCGGTTCGACCGGAGCAGCGCGTTGATCAGCGCGTCCTGCATGGCCGCGACAAAGACGGAGTCCTTGCCGCTGATGTCCTCGATCGGGAGCACGCCGATGGTCTCGATGCGGCCGCTGGCGCCCTTCCCGAGCACCAGGAACGCGACCACCGCGGCCACGACGACGAGCGCACCGACCACCCCCGCGATGAGCGCGCTGCGACGCTGCGCCGGCGGAGCGGCGCCCCTGCTGCCGTCGGGCCGCGCCGTGGTGGCCGCGAACGGTCGCGTGTCGGTCGGTGTCATCCCGCCGCTCGGTGTCGCCCCGATCAGCTCGAGCCGCGCCAGCAGCTCCTCGGCGCTCTGCCACCGGTCGGCCGGGTTCTTGGCGAGGCAGCGCATGATCGCCTCGCCGAGAAGCGGCGGGATGCCTGGCCGCGCGAGCGAGACGTCCATCGGCGCTTCCATCACCTGGGCGGCGAGCAGGGCCTGCGCCGTGTGCGCCTCGAACGGCGTCCGTCCGGCGAGCATCTCGAAGCCGAGCAGGCCGACGGAGTAGATGTCGGCGCGGTGGTCCACGTCACTTTGGCCCATCGCCTGCTCGGGCGCCATGTACTGCGGTGTCCCGACCGCGATGCCGACGGTCGTGAGCGTGTCTCCGCCGGCGGCGGTCAGCGCCTTGGCGACGCCGAAGTCGGCGACGATCGCGTGCCGGCCCGAGAGGAGCACATTCGCCGGCTTGAGGTCGCGATGCACCACCCCGCGCGCGTGCGAGTAGGTGAGTGCGTCGGCGATCTCCCGGAGGATCCGCACCGCGTCGGCGACCGGGAGCTGCTTCTCGCGGAGGAGGCGGTCGCGCAGCGTCTCGCCCTCCACGAACGGCATCACGTAGTAGAGGAAGCCGTCGACCTCGCCCGAGTCGTAGAGCGAGAGGATGTGCGGATGATTGAACTGTGCGACCGTGCGGATCTCGCGCGGGAACCGGTCGGAGCCCATCGCGGCCGCGAGTTCGGGCCGCAGCACCTTGAGGGCCACGTCGCGGTCGTGCTTGATGTCCCGGGCGAGGAAGACGGTCGCCATGCCGCCCGCCCCCACCTCGCGCGCGATGGCATAGCGGCCGGCGAGGGCTTCGGAGAGTCGCGCGTGAGGGCCGGTCACGGGGGGATCGTACGCGTTTGCCGTGGCATCCGTAAGAGACGACGGCCGAGCCGTCGGAATGGGTCGTGGGCCGAGTGCAGCTCTTCGGATGAAGCGCAGCCCCGAACGTCGGACCGCAGGACGACCGGCGAGGCGCCAGCGGGTGCGTCCAGCACTTCCAGGGGCTCTTCGACGCCTCGGCTGCTGATCGCGGCAATGCGCTCCAGTTCATCCGACCCGGGAGCCGGTGCAGAACGCGCACGTCGAGAGCGTCAACCGAGACTCCGCGACGGTTCCGTTGAACGACGGGCCCGATGGATCCGTGGTCAGCGACGAATGTGCCAGACCGTCACCCGTTTCACGTCGTCGGCGTCGAAGGAGACCCCGGCCACGAGTTGCGAGATGACGCCTAACGAAGCTGTAGAATAACTCGATGTGGCACTCGCACCGGCGATTTCATGGGTAGTGCGATCATTGCCGAGGTGCCGCTCGTCAGCTTCATTGCGTGGTCAGCTGGCTCCATGGATTGCGAGAATCTTCGCGCGGCTTCAGGAAAAGCGGCGACCACAGACTGGCACCTGACGCTGATAAACGAGAATCTTGCGCCGCTCGCTACCGCGCCGATCATGCCAGTCCTTGCGCCCGTTCAGCGTGGGTCGAATTGATCCCGCGCCCGCTGCATCAACGCCGCCCGATCGACCACTCTTCCACCCTTGATTACCTGAGAGATCCTGCGCGTGTTGCGGATGTCTTCCAGCGGATCGCCGTCCAGCAGGATCAGATCGGCGTGCTTGCCAACTGCTATCGTGCCGATGTCGCTTTCCGCGCCGAGCACGCGGGCCGCTCCGCTGGTCGCCGCGGCAATGGCTTCCAGCGGTGTCAGCCCCGCCGCCACCAGATCTTCCAGCTCGAAATGGATCGCGCCCGGAAATTCGGCAGCGTCGGTTCCAGTGGCGAGCCAAACGCCACCGTCGTGCAATGCGCTCACGGCCATCCTGTGCCGCCGGCGAAGTATGTACCAGAATTGGGCGACCGGCGACGACGCGGACGACGATACCCGCAGAAACGGCGCCACATCCGTAGCCCGCAACACCGCAGTGTCGCCCCGGGCGATGACTGAGGTGATCATTGCAAACGTCGGCGTGACCATCACGCCGGCATTGCGGTAGAGCTGAACGAGATCGTGCTGCGGCGGAGCCTGG
This sequence comes from Gemmatimonadaceae bacterium, assembly GCA_036507855.1. Taxonomy (GTDB): domain Bacteria; phylum Gemmatimonadota; class Gemmatimonadetes; order Gemmatimonadales; family Gemmatimonadaceae; genus JABWBJ01. Next base: position 7,584 of record DATCIJ010000116.1, read on the forward strand.
TTAAGCGGTTTGCAGAGAGTCAGATGCTCGAGCTGCTGGATGCCCGCGGCGATGAGC
>DATCIJ010000117.1:0-3885 GCA_036507855.1 Gemmatimonadaceae bacterium
CGTACACCTTTGTGAACAACTTCAGGATCATCGGTCAGGGGCCTGGCAACAACCTGACGATGCACATGACCGTCCATCAGACGATGAACTCCGACGGCGCGCTTTCCGCCGACGTGGATCTGACCAACAGCGACTGCAACTGAGTTGTTGAATGCTTTGTTGGTGAATGCTTCAGCGGCCGCTCCTCGTGATTCGGGTGGCGGCCGCAGGCATTTCCTGGCTACCACTCGACACACGCAGAGCCCGCCAGCCGGCCGCTCGTGAGGCTTGCCGCGAATCGGTGTCACGTACATGGTCCGGTGTGACCTGAGCATGCACCACAGCCACCGGAGGACCTGTGTACCTCATTCGCGACATCATGTACTGCAAGCCGGGCAAAGTCCGCCCGCTGCTCACGAAGTTCAAGGATCTGGCTCGGCTGACCGAGAAGATGGGTATGGGTCGAATGCGGCTCATGACCGACGTCAGCGCCGAACAGTTCTGGACGCTGGCGTCCGAGTTCGAAGTGCCGAGCCTGAAGACGCTCGAGGACATGGACAACATGCAGGGATCGCCCGAGGACATGAAGGAATTCGAGCGCATCATGTCCGGGTACCATGACCTGGTCCACCATGGAAGGCGCGAGATCTACCGGATAGAGCAGTAGTCGAGGCGCCCTCACCCCTTTCGCAAGGCAATGACTGGATCGACCCGCGCGGCGCGCCGCGCGGGGATCCAACTCGCCGCCAGGACGGCAACAGCGAGCACGGATGCCATTGCGACGTACGTCAGCGGATCGGTGGTCGTCACCTCGAACAGCATCGTCCTGAGCACTCGCGTCAGGGCGAGCGCCACCAGCAGGCCGATAGTGAGCCCGACCAGCGCCAGCACCGCTGCGTCGCGCAGGACCAGCGCCACAACGCTCCCGCGTTCAGCGCCAAGCGCCATGCGGATCCCGATTTCTCCCGTGCGCTGTGCGACGGCGAACGACAGCACGCCGTAGATCCCCATGACGGCGAGCGAGAGCGCGACCGTCGCGAAGAGTCCCAGCAGGACGGCACTGAAGCGCGTCTGCGCGCTGGCGGTGGCGACGCGGGCCGACATGGAACGCACGTCGAATACCGGCGCGTGCGGCGCAACACGCCTGACGACGGCTCGGACCGCCGGCGCGAGCGCCGACGGGTTACCGGTCGCGCGCACGAAGATCATCATGCGGGACAGCCGCGCCTGACCGTACGAGATGTAGGTGTCCGGCCGCGCCGTGGAATCGATCGTTCCATAGCGAACATCGCCGACAATGCCGATGATCTCCGCGCCGGTGTGAAAGCCACCCTGATAGACGCCGACCCGCTTGCCGATGGGGTCTTCTCCCGGGAAGTACTGGCGCGCCGCCGCTTCGTTGATGATGACCACCTTCGGTGAGCCAAGCCGATCATTGTCACCGAACATCCGCCCACGCTTGAGGGGCACTCGCATCGTCCCGAACCAGTTCGGCGAGACCCAGTGGACGCCGACCATCGCGTTGCCCGTAGAGCTGCGCGGCCGGTCCGCGAAGGTCATGATGGTGCCGTTGCAGCCATTGTTGAGCGGCGGACAATCGGCGATCGCGACGCGCTCCACACCCGGAATCCCCCCGATCTCCGCCTGGAGCTGTTCGTAGAAGCCGGGCATGGAATCGGGAGCCAGAACACCCGGCGGCACGGACAGGCGAAGCGTGAGCACGTTGCGCCCGTCGAAGCCGGGGTCGACGTCGAGCAGGTTGCCAAGGCTCCGGATCATCAGCCCCGAGCCCGCGAGCAGCACGAGCGCCAGTGCGACCTCCGCCACCACCAGAGCACGACGGCTCACTCCCACGCGCCGACCGGCGCCTGCCCCTGAACTGCCCTCCTTCAGGTCGCCGACGAGGCTGGGCCGCGTCGCGCCTAACGCTGGGGCCAGCCCGAAGAGGAGGCCTACCGCCACGGTGACGACGAACGTGAACGCCAGGGCGCTGGCGTCGATCCGGATGGCCTCGAATCCGATGGCGCCGATGCCGCCGCCGAGACCCTGAACGCGGAGCGTCTCCTGCGGGTTCATGGAGCTCAGGATTCGCGTGCCCGCGACCGCCACCACCAGGCTGGCGACACCGCCCAGGAGCGCCAGCACCAGGCTCTCCGTGACCAGCAGCCTGACGAGCCGCCCACGTCGCGCTCCCAATGCCAACCGCACCGCGATCTCCCGCTTGCGGGCGACAGCGCGCGCGACGAGCAGGTTCGCGAGGTTCACGCAGGCTATGAGCAGCACCAGCGCCACGGCGCCGAACAGCACGAGCAGCGAACTGCGCAGGCCCGACCCGACGCGAATGGTATCCAGGGGGCGTGCGGCTGCCGTCCACCGATCCGGCGTTGTGCTGGTGGTCAGGGTCCCCGCCTGCATCGGAAACGCTTCGTAGATCCTCGGGCCAATCAGTTGTGCTTCGGCAATCGCCTGCGGGCCGGTGACCCCATCCTTCAGGCGACCGATCAGCGAGAACTCGAGCGACCACGGCTCGCTCAACTCCTCGGCCGCACGCGCCGAAAGATTGAGCAGCGCCTCAGCCCGTCCGGAGAGTCCGCGGAATCCCGGCGGCAGGACGCCAATGATCTCCCACGGCTGGTTGTTCAAGCTCAATGACTTTCCGACGACGCCGGGATCGGCGTTGAATCGCCGCTGCCACAGTGCATCGCTGATCAGCGCGACACGGCGCGCGCCGGCGCCGGCGTCGATTTCCGGCGGGAAGTCGCGTCCGCGTGCCACCGGAACGCCCAGTGTGGCGAGGTACTGCGCCGTGACTTCTTCCACTCCCACCCGCTCGGGATCGGCCCCGGTCAGAATCGTCTGGCTGGAGCTGTGTGCAGCCAACGTCGCGTAACTCCGCTGATTGTCCCGGAAGAACTTGTACTTCGGGTGCGACCAGGGCGCGGCGCCATCATCCCTTGATGTCTGAACGATGTCGAACAACCGACCCGGTTCGGGAAACGGCAGCGAACGAAGAAGCAGCGCGTCTACAGCCGAGTAGATGGCGGTATTGGCGCCAATCCCGATGCCCAGGGTGAGCACGGCGATGGCGGTGAATCCCGGCCGCGCCGCGAGGCCGCGGAAGGCGTACCGGATGTCATCAGCGAATTCACGCAGTCGTTCGCGCACGTCGAGCCTCCGCTCCTTGAGTTCAGCCGAATCGCCGAGTCGGTGTTCGGCGTCCGCGTACGTCCGCCCCAACCGGCGGATGGCTTCAGCACGCGCCGCCTCGGGCGACAGGCCGCGCGACGTCAACTGCGCAACGCGCTCCTCGAGGTGAAACGCCAGCTCATCGCGCATCTCCTGGCGAGCGAGCCGCCGGCTGAAGGGATCGAGATGAAACAGCCGCCGCGAATGACTCATTAGGACGTCAGCCGGTGCGAAGCGCCAGGATGTCCGCCAGGGCCCGCGCATAACGCTCGAGCGAGGCGCCTTCCGTCCGCAGCCAGGCGCGACCAGCCGCACGCATGCGGTAGTAACGAGCCTTTCGATTGTTACCGGTCACTCGCCACTCCGATTCGATCAGCCCGCGCTCCTCCATCCGGTGCAACGCGTAGTACAGCGCCCCGTCATCGACATCGACGGACCCATTGGACTGTTGTTCGAGCCACGTGACGATTTCGAAACCGTGCATTGGGCCCCAGGTGAGCGCCTTGAGCACGAGGACATCGAGCGTCCCTTTCAGGAGTGACGGTGAATCGGCCATTGATCCCCCCAGACGTTCCCATGAGACACTGGGGGGAGAGTAAGGGTTGCCGAGCGGCCGTTTGTCGATACGCACGGGGGCACTTTCCGGTGACAGCCGGACGGCTCGCCGTCATACCGGCTGGACACCCCCTCGCTCGAAGTGCCACCGTTGAATCGAACCGG
>DATCIJ010000118.1:0-3862 GCA_036507855.1 Gemmatimonadaceae bacterium
CACCGCACTCTCGGACGTTTCGCTCGACATCAACGCCGGCGAGTTCGTCACCGTCGTCGGCCAGTCAGGAAGCGGCAAGTCCACCCTGCTCGGGCTGCTCGCCGGCATAGACCGTCCGACGGCCGGCGAAGTCCGCGTCGCCAGCACCGACGTCCACACGCTCGGTGAGCGCGCGATGTCCGCCTGGCGGGGACGCGCGGTGGGCATCGTGTTCCAGTTCTTCCAGCTTCTTCCCACGCTCACGGCGCTGGAGAACGTCATGCTGCCGATGGACTTCTGCGGCACGTTCGCGGCTCGCGACAGACGCAAACGGGCGGTGGGACTGCTCGCACGCGTCGGCGTCGCGGACCAGGCGAGCAAGCTGCCGCACACGCTGTCTGGTGGTCAGCAGCAGCGCGTCGCTATCGCGCGTGCGCTGGCCAACCAGCCGCCCGTCCTGCTGGCCGACGAACCAACCGGAAATCTCGACTCGCAAACGTCCGCGGACGTGCTCGCGCTCTTCGACGGCCTGGTTCGCGAAGGTCAGACCCTGGTGATGGCGACGCACGCCGTGGGAGCCCGGGCCTACGCGTCGCGGACGGTGTCCCTCGCTGACGGCCGAGTCGTCAGGGACGAGGTCCTCGCCCGTGCTTGAGATCAGTCCACGCTGGCGCAAGGTCCTCCGCGACCTCTGGCTCCACAAGGCGCGGACCGTGCTGGTGGTCCTCGCCATTGCGCTCGGCATTACGGGAGCGGGATCTGTGTTGACGACGTGGGCCATTGTAAGAGAGGTAGTGGACGTCGGCTACCGCGCGAGCAACCCGGCCTCGGCGACGATCCGCGTGGATTCCGTCGGTACCGGCGACGTCGAACGGTTGAAGGCCATTCCATCGATCGCTGACGTGCAGGCTGGTCGCACGATCGGCGCCCGCGCGCGCGTCCAGGGGACGTTCGTCCCCGTGCGGCTTTTCGTCAGGCAGGACTTCGTGGATTCGCCGATCGGCAAGCTGCGTGCTGAATCCGGAGCGTGGCCGCCGGGAGACGGCGCCATCGTCATCGAACGGTCGTCGCTCGACATCGCCGGGTCAGGCATCGGCGAAAGCCTCTGGGTGGCCGAGGGCGAGGGACAGCCCATTCCACTCGCCGTCACGGGCATCGCGCGCGACGTCGGGCTCGCGCCGGGATGGATGGAGCATGTCGTCTACGCGTTCGTGAACTCCCAGACAATGGAGCGGCTCGGAGCCGGCAGCCGCCTCAACGAGGTGCTGTTCACCACGCGCGACTCGACGCTCAGTCAGGACGCGATCCGCCGTATCGCGTTCGAAGCGAAGGCTGCCCTCGAGGCGAACGGGCGCGCGGTGCGCGACATCGAGGTCCCGGTGCCGCGAACGCATATCCACGCTGACCAGATGAACTCCCTGCTTTACACGCAGGCGGGCTTTGGCGTGCTGGCCCTGATCCTCAGCGCGTTGCTGGCGCTCAACCTTGTGGAGGCCATGCTCGCGGGACAGGTGCGCGAGATCGGCGTGATGAAGGCGGTCGGCGCACGCCCGTCACAGGTTGCCACGATGTACTTCGCGATCGCTGGATTCCTGGGTGCCATTGCCGCCGCGATCGCCATCCCCGCGTCGTCGGCGATCGGTCGGCAGTACGCCAATCTCACAGCCGGCATGCTGAACTTCGATGCCGGCGGCGCCGCGGTTCCCGGATGGGTGGTATTCGTCCAGGTCGCAGTCGGTATCGTGCTGCCAATGCTCGCCGCATCGCTGCCGGTGGTGCGCGGCAGTCGCCTGCCCGTGAGCGCCGCGCTCCGGGACTACGGCGTGACCGCAAGCGACGCCGGCAGCTCGCTTCTGGCCGCGATCGGCGGCCTCACCCGTCCACTCCTGCTGTCCTTGCGGAATGCCTTCCGACGTCGCGCGCGCATGGCCCGTACTCTGCTGACGCTCTCGATGGGGGGCGCGGTATTCCTCGGCGCGCTCAACCTGAAGAAGTCGATCCGCCTCGCCATGGATGCGAGCTTCGACGCCATGAATTACGACATGACGTTGGGTGTCGCGCCGTCTCGAGCCGTCCCGGAACTCGAGGCAGCGATCGCGTCAGTGCCCGGCGTTCGCACGGCGCAGGCGTGGGGCTCCGGCTCCGCCGTCGTGGTGCGTGACGATGGCACCTGGGGGAATTCGTTCGGGCTCAGTGCCGTGCCCCCGGTGTCCGCGTTTTTCTCGCCTTCCCTGAGCGCGGGGAGGTGGCTCGGTGAGGGTTTGTCGCGCGAGATCGTCGTCAGCGCCCGGCTGCAGGATAGCGAGCTGGCGCTTGCGGTTGGCGCGACGGTGACGCTTCGCATCGGCGACACGACCAGCACCTGGACGGTCGTTGGCATGATTCCGGCAACGTTAGGCTCGGCGTGGATCTCGCGTGATGCGCTGATGGCGGTCACCGGGGACAGCATGGTCTCGCGAGCGGTGGTCGCCTTCGCGGACACCGCGGCCGCAGCACAATCTGAAACCCGTCGATTGGTGAACGAACGGCTGATGTCGTCGGGACTGCGCGTCAATTCTTCGATGGTCGATGACAGCCGAGCGGCCATCGAGGATCACCTGCTGATGGTCGCCGACTTCCTGTCGGTCATGGGTTGGGTAATGCTCATCGTCGGTGGCCTGGGACTCGCGTCCACCATGAGCCTGGCGGTAATGGAGCGGACCCGCGAGATCGGCGTCCTGCGCGCCATTGGAGCGCGCCATGGCGCGATCCACGCCATCGTGCAGATCGAGGGTCTCGTCATCGCCGTCACGAGCTGGCTGCTTGCCATCCCGCTGAGTGCGCCGATGGGAGCAGTGCTCGGTGGTGCCTTTGGCCGGATCTTCTTCCGGACCCCGGTCCCGATTGTTCCCCAGCTGGCGGGCGTGATCACCTGGCTCGGCGTCGTGGTCCTTGTGTCGGCAGTCGCCTGTGCCTGGCCGGCGATTCGCGCGACGCGCATCAGCGCCCGAACTGCGCTCGCCTACGAGTAGCTCCGGTGAACCTGAGACCCGGATGTTTCGCGACCGCGACGGCTGCCCAGCCACGCCGTCCCTTCCAGGTTGGTGCAGAGATCGGCCGCTAAGGCAAGCGTGGCGTGACCATGCGACGACGGTTCGCGGTTTCCACCACCAGAGATTTGCCATGAGCTTTGTGAGCAGGCCATAGTACCTGCAGGAAGTCTGTTCCAACGGCTCACGGGCAAAGCGGGAGACAAAATGCGAACGTTGATCGGTCTCACAATGCTCGTGGCCAGCACGGCTCGTGCTCAGTTTCCTCCGAAGGCAGCGACGAACCTCAAAGTGCTCCCGGCGGAAATCAGCGTCGATTCGCTGCTGGAAACGATGGCGGGCTTCACGCGAGCGCTTGGTGTACGGTGTACCTACTGCCATGCCGGCCGAGATGGGCAGCCGCTCGATTCGATCGACTTTGCATCCGACGCTCGGCCTGCCAAGGAGAAGGCACGCGTGATGCTCCGCATGGTCGCGGCCATCAACGGTGAGCACCTTGCCCGGTTGTCTGCACGCCGCACGCCAACGGCGTCCGTGGGATGCTTCACGTGCCATCACGGCATTGCCGTCCCGAGGACGTTGCAACAGCTGTTACTCGGGGCGTACGCCGTGGGCGGCGTCGATTCCGTGACGTCGGCGTATCGCGCGCTGCGGGCGCGATACTTCGGCAGCGGGGCATACGATTTTGGCGAGGTCGCCCTCGTCGACGTGGCGAATGTCGTGCGTTCTGCCGGCCCGCTCACCGATGCGCTCCGGCTCTACCAGCTGAACGTCGAGATGGTCCCGACGTCGACCTTTGCCCTGCGGTCGCTTGCCGGTGGGTCCCTCGCAGCAGGCGACACCGCGGCCGCGAT
>DATCIJ010000119.1:0-43033 GCA_036507855.1 Gemmatimonadaceae bacterium
ATCTGGAAGACGACGGACGGCGCGAAAACGTGGACGAAACTGACGCAGGGCCTGCCGACGGGTGAGCTGGGCCGCATTGGACTGAGCATCTGCCGCTCGCGCCCCAACACCGTGTACGCCGTCATTCATGCGCGCGGCAGCACCGGTGGCACGTTCCGCAGTGACGACGCCGGCGCGACATGGCGTCAGACGAACAACGTCAACAGCACCGCATGGTTCTACGGTCAGATTCGATGTGATCCAACAGATCCCGACCACGTAGTCAGATTGGCACCCAGCTCTCAACAATCCTGGGATGGCGGGCGAACCTACGTCGGCTTTGCGACCCCCGGCACGCACGCTGATCACCACGCGCTGTGGATCAATCCGCAGTCGCCGGAGCAGATGATCCTTGGCACCGATGGCGGCCTGTACCTGTCCTGGGATCGTGGCCAGACCTGGGATCACGTCGAGAGCATTCCGCTGGCGCAGTTCTACGCGATCTCGGTCGATGACGCGCGACCGTACTACAACGTGTACGGCGGCCTGCAGGACAACGCCGCGTGGGGAGCGCCTAACCAGACGCGCACCACCTTCGGCACGTCGAACGCGGATTGGTTCCGGATGGCCGGCGGCGACGGCTTCTACGCGGTCGCTGATCCATCCGACCGCAACTTTGTCTACGCCGAATCGCAGAACGGGAACATCGGGCGCTACGACGCGCGCACCGGACAGATCAAGGGAATCAGGCCCGTCGCCAGGCCCGGCGAGACGCATCGCTACAACTGGAGCGCCCCGATCCTTCCCTCGCGACACGTCGCGAGACAGGTGTACCTCGCCGCGAACTTCCTCTTCCGCAGCAACGACCGCGGCGACAGCTGGCAGACGATCAGCCCCGACCTCACCCGCGCGATCGACCGGAATATCCTCCCCATGCGTGGCGCGCCGGTCGACTCCAATGCGCTGGGCAGGCACGAGGGCACCGCCGACTTCGGGAACATCAGCACGATCGATGAATCACCGATGCGCCCTGGCTTGCTGGCGACCGGTAGCGACGACGGAGTCGTCGCGATCACAAGAGACGGCGGACAGTCGTGGACACGAACGGAGAAATTCCCCACGGTCCCGGAGACGACCTACGTGAGCCGGGTGACGTTCTCACGCTTTCACGAGGGAACGATCTACGCCTCGCTCGACGGGCATCGCAGCAATGACTTCAAGCCGTATGTCCTGAAGAGCATGGACTACGGGCGTACGTGGACGTCGATCGCCGGCGACCTGCCCGCGGACGGCTCGGTCCAGGTCGTGCGCGAGCATCACCGCGAGCGCAACCTGCTCTTCGTCGGCACCGAGTATGGCGTGTTCTTCACGACCGATGGTGGCTCGCACTGGACCCAGCTGCGGAGCGGGATGCCCACCGTTCCCGTGCACGACATCGCGATCCAGGAGCGGGAGAACGACCTGGTCGTGGGCACCCATGGACGCGGCATCTTCATCCTCGACGATCTGTCGCCACTGGAGAACCTGGCGCGCGCGCGGTCTGCGGCCATCGCTCATCTCTTCCCCGTACAGGACGCGACGCTGCTCCTGCCCGACAATTCGCGAAGCTCAGGGATGGGGAGCAGCGGTTACACCGGCCAGAATCCCGCCGCCGGAGCGGTGATCACCTACCTGGTGAATTCCATCGCCACTGACGCCACGACAAAGCTTGAAGTCGTGGATGGCGCCGGCACAATCGTCAGGCAGTTGCTGTTCAATCGCAGTCCTGGCCTCTACCGCCAGGTGTGGGACATGCGGGCTGGCCCGCCGCTCACGGGGCCGGTTTCGGCGCCAACCGCGGCGCCCGCCGGTCGCGGAGGCGGACGAGGGGGCGGTGGTGGAGAGATCGCCTTCGTCGTGATGCCCGGCGCGTATCGCGCCCGCCTGACGATTACGCCGGCCGGCGGCTCGGCGATGGTCATGGAGCAGCCGTTCATGCTGCTGCGCGACGCCGCCGTCATCCTGACCGACGCCGAGCTGCGGCAGCTCAACGCGACACGCCTGACGATTGCCCGGCTGCAAGCGGGACTTCGTGAGACACAGGCTCGGCTGGACACAGCGCAGCGCCAGCTCGTTGACGCGCGTCGTGCCGCCGATTCTTCATCCGCCACGCCGGCGACGACGAAGGAACAGATCGCGGCACTCGAATCGGAGGTGGCGTCCATTGCCGCGCAGCTCGGCGGCGCCGCTGGTCGTGGTGGTGGTCGCGGCGGAGCAGCCGGGGGCGCGGGCCGCGGCGGTCGCGCAGGTGGCGCCGGCGCTGGCCGTGGTGGCATCGAGGTTGATGACCAGCAGGGTCCACCACCCACGCCACCGACCCAGACCATCCAGGCACGGTTAGGCACCATGAACGAGCTGATGACCGGCCAGTACAACGCGAGCCCGGATCAGCGGCGCGCCGCCGCGGAGCTCCCTGCCCTGCTGCGCCAACAGGACGAGAGGTTGCAGCGCATCCTCCGCGACCGCCTCCCGGCGGTGCAACAGGCCCTGCGGTCGTCAGGCGTGATCAGATAGTCCGTGGACAAGATCATCGAACGATTCGTTACCGCGAAGGAGGCGCAGGTCGAACCATCGCTGTGGGGCCCGCACGAGTGGTTGAGTCGTCCGGGCCTCACCGCCGCCGAACACCTGCTGATGGTGCGCGTGCTCATGCCGCCCGGGCGCGCGCACCAGTTCCATCGTCACCCGGCGATGGAAGAGATCATCTACGTGGTATCGGGAACAGCCGAGCAGTGGGTCGATCGCGAGAAGCGCCTCCTGGGCCCGGGCGACACCGCCCACATTCCAGTGGACGTCGTGCACGGTACCTACAATGCCGGCACCGACACGCTGGTCTTCCTGGCGATCCTGTCACCGGCGCGCTTCGACGGCCCGGCGCTGATCGACATGCACCTCGAGGAGCCGTGGCGCAGGCTCAAGCCGCCGATGTCGTTTACCGACGCGCCGGCGTGAAATGAAGACCGTCCTCCTCCTCGGCACGCTGGATACGAAAGGTGCGGAGTATGCCTTTGTGCGCGATCTGATCCAGGCGAGGCGAGTGAACACGCTCGTCATGGACCTGGGCACCGTTGGAGAAGCCGCGTTCAAAGGCGACATCACGGCAGCAGAAGTCGCACACAGGGGCGGGTCTTCCCTGGAAAAGATCCGTCAACGCGGCGATCGTGGTGAGGCCGTCGACGTGATGCTGGCGGGTGCGCGCGCCCTCACTCGTGAGGCACACGCCGCCGGCCGGTTTCACGGAGTGCTCGGCCTGGGCGGTGGTGGCGGTACGGCGATGATCACCGCCGCGATGCGCGAGCTGCCCGTCGGGGTGCCGAAAGTGATGGTGTCGACGATGGCCTCGGGGAACACGGCCCCCTACGTCGACGTGAAGGACATCACGATGATGTACTCGGTCGTCGACATCGCCGGACTGAACCCGCTTTCGCGACGGATCCTGGCGAATGCAGCTGGCGCGATCGTCGGCATGGTTTCGCAGGACCTCGAGCCGACCGCGGATCGGCCGCTGATAGCGGCGACGATGTTCGGCGTAACGACACCATGTGTCACCGCTGCCCGTGAGCGTCTCGAGTCAGCCGGATACGAAGTTCTCGTCTTCCATGCGACCGGGAGTGGGGGGAGGGCGATGGAAGGACTCATCAGTGACGGCTGGTTCACCGGCGTGCTTGACGTGACGACGACCGAGTGGGCCGATGAAGTCGTTGGTGGCGTGCTCACGGCCGGCCCGAATCGCCTGAGCGCCGCCGCCCGGAAGGGGATTCCGCAGGTGGTGAGTGTCGGCGCGCTGGACATGGTGAACTTTGCCGCGCTCGAGTCCATGCCTGCGCAGTTCCGCGATCGGCGGCTGTATCGGCACAATCCCAACGTGACCCTCATGCGCACCACGCCAACCGAGTGCCGGGAGATCGGAAGCCGAATCGCCGCGCAACTGAATCGCGCTACCGGGCCCGTTGTCGTCCTGGTTCCGTTGCGCGGGGTCAGCATGATCGACCGCGACGGACAGCCCTTCCATGATCCGGAAGCGGATGCAGCGCTCTTCGCCGCGCTGCGCGGCGGATTGCGCAAGGACATCCGGGTGCGCGAGCTTGACGCTCACATCAACGATCCGGAGTTTGCGCACGCGCTGGCGGACGAACTGCTGTCGCTCCTGCCACAACAAGCCGGGTAGTCTGTTTCCTGTTTCCTGTCTCCTGTCTCCTGTCTCCTCGCCGTCAATGCCCTTCATCACTTACGCCGACTCGTTGAAGCGCCTGCGCGCACAGATCACGGCCGGTGCGCCAATCATCGGCGCCGGTGCGGGCACCGGAATCTCCGCCAAGTTCGCCGAACGTGGAGGAGTCGACCTCATCATCATCTACAATTCTGGTCGCTATCGCATGGCTGGACGCGGCAGCGCCGCCGGCATGATGCCCTACGGCGACGCCAACGCGATCGTGGTGGACATGGCGCGCGAAGTGTTGCCAGTCGTGAACGACACACCCGTCCTGGCCGGAGTCTGCGGGACCGACCCATTCCGTTTGATGCGTGTGTTCCTGCCCGAACTCCAGCGAATCGGCTTCGACGGCGTGCAGAACTTTCCCACCGTTGGTCTCATCGACGGGCAATTCCGTCAGATCCTCGAAGAAACGGGAATGAGCATTCAGCTCGAAGTCGACATGATCGCGACCGCGCACCAGCTCGGGATGCTTACCTGCCCCTACGTGTTCGACGAGGACACCGCCGAGCGATTCACGCGCGCCGGTGCTGATGTGGTGGTGGCACATGTGAATACGACGGTGGCGGGATCGATCGGCGTCAAGACAGCGGCGATGTCGCTCGATGAAGCTGTCGATCGAGTGCAGGCGATGCGCAATGCCGCCAGGCGTGTGAATCCTGATGTCATCGTTCTTTGCCACGGAGGTCCGATCGCGACCCCCGAAGACGCCAAGTATGTGCTCGAGCGCACGCGCGGCGTCGCTGGTTTCTTCGGCGCGTCGAGTATCGAACGGCTCGCCACCGAGTCGGCGATCGAGCAGCAGACGCGGCGATTCAAATCGATCCGGATCAAGGCGTGACCGTTACGCGAGTCCTGCTGCCGCTGGCCGCTTTCGCCGGAACACTGCAGGCGCAGGACGTCAGGCCCGAAACGCAACCCACGACACTCGGCGCGGTGGTCGTCGTCGCCGAGCGTTCGCCGACACCCATGAACCGGTCGAGCGCGGCCGTCACGCGGCTCACCGCGGCTGATCTGGCCCGGCTTCCCTACGCAACGCTGGCCGACGCACTGCGAAGCGTGCCGGGGTTCGCCATTGTGGATTTCGATGGACTGGGGCACGATCCGCAGTTGATGGTGCGCGGATTCTACGGCGGTGGTGAGGCGGAATACGTCCTGGTGATGGTCGATGGCCGCGTGGTGAACCAGGTGCATAACGGGACCATCGCGTGGGAGACGCTGCCGCCGCTGCCGGCCATCGAGTCGGTCGAGATCGTGCGCGGCAGCGCGTCCGCCCTTCAGGGCGATGCGGCGGTGGCCGGCGTGATCAACATCGTGACGCGCCACTCAACGGAGCCTCGAGCAGGCTGGAGGATCGACGGCGGATCCTACGGCAGAATCGCGGCCTCGCTCGACCTGGCCGACAACGTGATTGATCGCAGCGTCGTCGCCTCCCTTGGCTTCGACCGAACAGATGGCTATCGCGACCATTCCGCACGCGCGTCGGCCTCCGCACGCGCGACGATGCAGTTGGCCGAAGGGCTCCAGGCCGCGATACGGGGAACGTGGCGGGATTTCGAGGAGCCGGGGCCGCTTCTCGAGAGCCTGTTTCGCGATGGATCGGAAAGCGACCCGCTATTCGGCCACGACGGAGGCGATGACCGCGAGTTCGCCCTGACGATTGAGCGTGCGCGGCCGCTTGGCGAGATCGGAACGCTCCGCCTGACGGTGCGGGGCGACAGGCGCAGAGCTGGCCAGGTGCGAACGCTGGCCCTTGCTCCGGGCTTTGGCGACACGAAGGAGCGCGAGCTCGACGCGCGCCGAGCCGGACTGGAAACGCAGCTCGACATTGCCGGCGCCACGTCGCGACATCATCTCACGCTCGGCGGTTCAGTCGAGCTGACTGACGCCGAGTCGCACTACTTCACGGTCGAGAGCAACGGGGATCGCGGCGCACCGGACGCGAGTGGCAGTGGCGCACGTGGCACCGTGTCCGTCTTTCTGCACGCTGCCGTCGCTCATACCGACTGGCTCCGCTCGACCTTCGGCGCGAGAGCAGACTGGATCGCGGATACCTTCCATGAGGAAGGCGCGCTCAACCTCAGTGACACGCACGCGGCTTTCAGTCCGAAAGTCGGTGTCAATCTCCGATACGCCAGTACCGCGCATTCGTCTGGTCATGCGTATCTGAGCGCCTCGCAGACATTCAAGGCGCCGACCCTGGACCAGTTGTTCGACCAGCGCAGCATTCCCGTTCCCTTCCCTCCGTTTTCCCTGACGACCGCGAACCCTGACCTCGGGCCGCAGCGCGGGACGAGTCTGGAAGCGGGACTGTACCACGACCTTGTCGGCGCGACCATGCGCGTGAACGGAACGCTGAGCACCTATCAGGTCGAGATGAAGGACGAGCTGGACTTCGACCTGCAGACGTTCAAGTACGTCAACATTGCGAAGAGCCGGCATCGCGGACTGGAGGCCGGACTGACAATGTCCGGCGACGTGGCCTCGGCCTTCGTGTCACTCACGTTGCAGGACGCCGTCTCGCGGTCGGGCACGAACGCCGGGAATCAGCTCAAGGCGATCCCCGGACAGATCCTTTCCACCGGCATGACGCTATCAACTCGCCGCGTCGGCACCCTGTCAGTGTCGCTAACGCGCACGGCCGACATGTACATCGACGATGCCGACACGCGACGCATCCCGTCGTGGACGCGCGTCGACGCACAGGTCAGCAGTCGAATCGGATCGGTCGAGGTCATTCTTGGCGCGCGCAATCTTCTCGACGCACGCATCAACAGCACCGGGTTCCTGGATCCCGGCGGATCCGGAGCGGCGTACTATTATCCCGCCGCCGGTCGCGTCCTCACGCTTGGGGTGCGACATGGGCGCTGAGCGCGCCGGTACGGCGTGGAAGGTTGCTGACGCGATCTTCCTGCTGATGTTCGTCTTCTCGGTGGTCGTCCAGGTCAATGATCCGGACCCGGTGTCCTGGATGGCGATCTACGGCGCGGCGGCCGTTGCCTGCCTGCTGTCGCTCAGGAGCCGACTGCCCTGGTGGTTCGCGGTGATCACCGGGCTGATTGCGCTGGCGTGGGCCGCGACCATCGCTCCCCGCGTCATCGGCCACGTCCGCTTCCTCGACATGTTCGCCGAATTCGAGATGAAGGACATCGGGGTGGAGGAGTCGCGTGAGATGTACGGTCTGCTCCTGATCGCCGGCTGGATGGCAGTCGCAGCGCATCGCGCCTTCTGGGGGAAGCGCCGGACCGTTCTGACTACTTGAGCGCGCGCAAAGTCCCGAGCATCGAGTTCGAGTGGCCGGGAAAAAGACAGACGTACGTGTACTCACCCGCCGCTGGAACCGTGAACGACACTTCTACCGATTCACCGGGTGAGGCCAGCGTCGTCCAGCCGACGAGCTTGTCCTTCATCGCCATCGGGACGTAGTTCGTATCACCCGCCTTGTACGCAGCCAGCACGAGCGCATCGATGTCACCCTCGCTCTTCGGCACCACCAGGTTGTGCGGCAGCGTGCCGTCGTTGACGAACCTGATCCTGAGGCGCGAGCCGGCCTTCGCCGACACCCGCATGGGCGAGAATTCCAGCGTGCTTCCCGAGGCACGGATCGTGATCGTGGTATCCGCGTCTTGAGTGGCTGGCAACGGAGCATCTTCGGCCGCCGCCACAATGCTGGCCACCGCGGCACCCAGCACCCCTGCACCCAGTCGACTCAGCATTCTCTCACGGCACCCGGAAGACGTTAGGCAGCGTCCACCGGGCGGCCACCTTGGCGAATGAAGGGCCGAGGCTCGCCGCCGAGTTCCGCGCCGCCTCCACGAGGGCGGCCCGCTGTTCCGGGCTCAACTGCGGCGGCCGCTCCTCCGGCCAGCCGGTGGCGATTCCTTCGAGCAGTGCGGTGCCGAGCCCCGTGTGCGCGCGCGGAACCGCGTTGATCAGCGTCACGACGGGAGCGATGTCCGCCTTGGTGGAGTGCAGCCGCGCCAGGCGCTGCACGACGCGCCTGAGACCGTTCACGGTGATGGAATCGGTGTTGGGGGCAACCCGCTGCAGCAGGAGGTCGCCGAGGAATGCTGGTCCGTGGCCGGCCGCGGCGATGGCGATCGCGTCAGGCATCCAGGGATCGCGCGCATTGTCCAGCGAGGCAAAGAGCTCTCGAACGACGTTCGCGCTCCGATCGGCCGGCGGCAGCTCCGACAGGGCCAGCGTCGCCTCGAGCCGGACGTGTGGGTCCGCGTCCGACAGCAAGGCATTGCTGACCGTGTACTCCACCGGCCAGGGTGAGCCCCGATCAGGGAGAATTCCTGACGAGAGGATGTCGGTCAGGAGTTGCGAGTCGCGCGGGAGCATCATGAGCGCCGCCCGGCGCACAGATGCCGCCGGGTGCCGCAGCGCGTTGCGCGCCGCCGTCATGGCGTCGGCATTGCTCGCGAGGGCGCCGAGCCCGTGCAGGGTCCAGAGCGCATGCAGGGCGCCGGGATTGAGGCCGAGCGAGTCCACCGTGTGATCGCCGGCGCGGCGGATCAACGCCGGGACGGCATCCATCGCCTTGCGCTCAACGAGCAGGCGTTGGGCAGTCTGCCTCCAGAACATGTTGTCGTCAGCCAGGGCGTCGACGAGTTGCTGTGACGTGGCGGTATCCAGTCGGCGTGGCGGCGCCTGACGAGCACTATCGTACACAATCCTGTAGACGCGGCCGTGGAGTCTGTCGCGGTTCGGTGTTTCATAGGCCTGGCCGGGGCCCGTCTGGCAGCAACCCATCATGTTCCGTGGCGTCGGATTGTGCTGTGCCACCAGCGTGTAGAAATCGGAGACCCAGACCGAACCGTCGGGCCCGACTTTCACCTGCACGGGTGCGACCCATGCATCGCGCGCTGACATGAAGCTCCAGCGATTGCGGGCGCGGAACCCGCTGCCGTTGTCGCTCAGCTCGAACTGCCCGATCACGTGAGCGGTTGGCTCCGCCACGAATGCGGCGCGATTCCAGTATTCCCTGGGAAACGCCCGGGCGGTGTAGATCTCGTGGGCCGCACCCGCGGTGTAACGGCCGAACTGGTCTACCTGCAGGATGTCGATCTGCGGGAAGACGTCGAGGCGATCGGCAATGTCCGGCAGGACGGGCTCGCGATCGCCAATGCTCCGGTAATAGCGAATCGGGATGTGGACGAAGTTGCTGGGCCGGCTGTTGGCGGTTGACCCGAAGACGAATCCGTCCTCCGTGAACGCGACGCCCCAGGTGTTGTTGCTGGTGCGCGCCACGTAGTCCAGCGAACTGGCGTCGGCGGGAAACCGGAAGTACCCCGAGCCGAACTGGCCGCGATCATACGTGCTCGATCCGACCGTACCGCGGAAACCGTTGTACCCCACCGAGCCCCAGACCTGGTTGTCGAAACCGTAGCGAAGGTTGCTGATGGCACCGTGGGTGTCAGTGCGCGGCCAGCCGGTGAACAGGATCTTCCGCTCGTCGGCTTTGTCATCGCCGTTGGTGTCGCGGAAGAAGAGCATGTGCGGCGCCTGTCCCACCACCACACCGCCGTTCGCGAACGTCAGGCTCGTCGCCAGGTTCAGTCCATCGGCGAACACCTTCACGCGATCGGCGCGGCCGTCCCGGTTCGCATCTTCGAGAATCAGGATGCGATCGTGCCCGGGCACGGAATCCGGTAGCACCGTGTTCGGATAGTCGTTGGTCTCGACGGCCCACATGCGGCCGCGCGCGTCCCAGGTGAAGTCGATGATGTTGCCGATCATCGGCTCCGTCGCGAATGGTTCGGCGTGGAAGTGCGGACGAAGCGTCATCATGCGAAGCGATTCGGCCGTCGGGAGCGCGGCCTGCGCGACCGTTATCGCGGTATCCAGCACGTTCCACGGCGCCGGCGGCCGCTTGTACGTCGGGAGCGGAACATCGAGCTTCATCTGCCGGGTCTCAGGGTCGCGCGCGATCTGCGTCAGCGCCCAGTCGCCAATCGTCCAGCGAATCCCCTGTCCAATCAGTTGCTGGAAGCCGGGATTGCCCCATGTGCGTTGATCGTGGCCCCACGCCGTGTAGAAGACGCGACCCTTGCCGTACGTTCGCACCCACGTCCACGGCTCGTCATGGCCATTCTCCCGCCGCACCTCGAGCACGGTGCGGTTCACGGGGTTGTGCTTGGTGTGCACGTAGGTCTCATCCCAACTTTCGATCACAGGCACCCCCGCTATCGCGGGGTGCCCCGCCACGACGCGAATGGTGCTGAACGTCCCGGTACCGTGACTCTTGAATGCGGCGCCGACGAGCCGGATGAACTCCTCCGAGTTCTGGAACGAGGCGGACGCGCAGTGAACCACGACCAACCCGCCGCCATCACCCACGAACCGCATCAGGGCCGCCAACTGAGCGTCGCCCACGGTGAGGTGGTTGTTGTACAGGACCAGCGCCTGATAACGATCGAGCTCGGCATCGTTGAGATCCTCGAGCTGGTCCGTGTAGAACAGGTCGATGCCGTTGCGAGCCAGGGCGGGAAGGATCTGCTGCGCGCGTTGCGTCGGTCGGTGGTGCCCGTTGTCCCCCAGGAAGAGAATCCTGAGCCGTTGAGGAGTTCCTTGCTGCGGTGACTCGTGACGCGTTTCTCGCGACTCGGCACTGCTCATGAATCGTGAATCGTGAATCGTGAATCGCGACACCGCATCGGCGCTCTCTGCCCGCTGCCCGCTGCCCGTCTGCGCAACGACTACCAGAAGCCCGACCGCCACAATCTTCTCGAGTTTCACCGCTTTGTACCCTCCCCGTGCCCGATCTCTCACGTACATGACTCCAAAGACGAGTATCAGCAGCAGCGCGCCGGGCGCCACGTAGCGGAACGATTGCTTCCCGCCTAACGCCTCGGCGGGCTGGAGAATCGCGTTGGCCTCGCCGACCAGCGTCTCACCGGGAATCGCCGTCGCGACAATCGCCCGCAACGCGTTCGCGGTCGCGTCGTTGTTGATGTTCCCGGTGGACTCGTTGGCGGCCAAAGCCGTCCGTGTGGCCGCCAGGGCCTCCTCCACCTCGCGCACCCGGAACCCGAGCGACGTGAGGTCTGACGTGCCCTGGGCCCTCAACACGTGAGCCGGGAACTGCTGGTCCACCCGCTGCAGGACGCCTAACGTCGATGCCGGCAGCGACTCGGCCAGGTACCGGTCGGCCAGGCGGCCCATGAGCGGCACGCCCACGGCGCCCGACATGCCGAGCCCAATGCCGGCGGTCAGGACGATCCCCAGCGATCCCGTCCGGGGAACGCGCTCGCTCACCACCCCCACCATCGTCGGGAAGAAGAACGCGACCCCCCAGGCAAACACCGTGGCGGCGCCAAATGCCGCCAGCGTGCCCTGCGCAAAGCTGAGCAGGAAGAGACCGGTCCCGGTGAGCGTTGCCGCGGTCAGGAGCATCCCCGTCGGCGCGAGGCGTTCGACGAAATGCCCCGCCAGCGCGCGAAGTACCACCATCCACCCGCTGATCCAGACCAGCACGAGGATGCCGTGCAGTCCGCCCGCCTGCAGCACCGCGGGCACCCAGCGCATCGGCCCCAGTTCCATCGACGTCGTGATCGCCATCATGGTGATCATCAACAGGAAGAACGGATTGGTGAGCGTGTACCGGAACATCTCACCGACCGGAATCCCCACGGCGGCATTCTCGGTGCGCGGGAACCGCTGAGGCAGCACCATCACGCCGTACGCGATCATCGGCGCGTAGATGACAGCGAGCTGATACGACCAGTGACCGAACCGGCCGCCATACGTGGAGAGCAACCATCCGGCGATCCCGCCCAGCACGATGCCAATGGGGAAGAACGCGTGGAACCAGTTCAGTCGTTTGGTCTTCTCGTCCGGATAGAGCGCGGCGACGAGCGGATTGCCCGTCACCTCGATCATTCCATTCCCGGCCGCGAGCGTCGCCGCGCCACCCATCAGCATCCAGAATGCCGATGGATCACCGACCCGCGTCACGGCCGCGATCATCAGCGTGATCCCGATGAGGTGTCCGGCGAATGCCAGGCGCGCTCCGTTCTTCAGGCCGAACGCCTCGAGCAGTGGTCCCATGACGAGCAGCGAGATGGCCATGCCCCACAGCGCGGCGCCCCCAATCAGCCCCACCTGATAGTTCGTGAGGATGAACTCCTGCTTCAGCGGGACCAGGATGTTGCTCACCAGCGCAAACGAAGCGCCGGTCGGGATCAATGCCAGGCAGGTGCCAAAGAACAGCCGGCTTCGGTGGACGCCGGCGTCCTCGGAGGGAACGGCCATCGGTCAGCTCCCGGGTGAATAGCCGCAGCAAGTATACGGGTCCGGGGTGGACGGCGAAACGGCGCTGGCCGCGTTCAACCTCCCTGTCCCGACCGGCGCACGTCGAGGCCTTCGCCGAGCGCGTTCACGGTCACAACCGAGATCAGGATGGCCACGCCGGGAAAGAGCGCGAGCCAGGGTTCGGTCGCCATGGTCGCTTGCGCCTGATACAGCATGTTGCCCCAGCTCGCCGTCGGTGGCTGCACGCCCACGCCGAAGAATGACAGCGCCGACTCCAGCAGGATCGAGCGACCGACCGCCAGGGTGGTGGCGACAACGAGGATCGGCAGCACGTTCGGAAGAATATGCCGCCACATCGACAGCAACGCGCCCGCCCCCACCGCGCGCGCCGCCTCCACGAAACCCCGGGTGGCCAGCGAGCGCACCTCGGCGCGCACGACACGGGCAGTCTCCATCCAGCTCACCGCCGCGACCAGCAGGATCAGCAGCGCGACGCCCGGCCGCAGGATGACCGACCCGATCATGAGCAGCGGCAGTCGCGGCACGGCGAGGATGGCGTCGGCAACGCGCATCAGCAGCGCATCGACCCAACGTCCCGTCCAGCCGGCGACGGTTCCGACACCGGCGCCTAACGCGACGGTCAGCACGGCCGCCAGGACCCCAATCGCCAGAGACACCCGCGCGCCAAAGAGCACGCGCGCCAACAGGTCGCGGCCCAGGTCGTCCGTACCGAACCAGTGCGCCGTCGAGGGCGGGGCTCGGCGGCCGGCCAGGTCGATCGCGTCAGGCGCCTGCGGGGCGATCCACGGCGCCAGCACGGTGACAAGGATAAGGATGCCCGCGACTATCAGAGCAATGATCGTCGCGGCGTCGATCGGCCGCTCTGCGGTGTGCGCTTTGCGCCTTGCGATCTTCACCTCGTCCTCGGGTCGAGCGTTCGGTGCGCGAGATCAGCCAGCAGATTCAGGACGATCACGGCAACCGAGGTGACCATCAGGAACGCCATGAGCACCGGGTAGTCGCGCCGGGCCAGCGCCTCGGTGAAGAGTGCGCCCAGACCCGGCCAGGCAAACACGCTTTCCGTGACGACGGCGCCCGAAACCAGGAACGCCGCATCCATCAACACGACGGTCAGGAGCGGTCCCGCCGCGTTGCGAAGGGCATGCCGCAGCACGAGAACCTTGCGCGGGATTCCCCTGGATTCACCGGCCAGGATGAACCGCTGTGAGAGAATGCCGATCATCGACGAGCGCAGGTAGCGCGACCACCCCGCCGCGTGGACCGCCGCCAGCACGATGGCCGGAAGCATCAGGTGCCGGATCCGGTCGACGGCACCATGGTCGAACGCCGAGGAACGCCCCGACGAGGGGAGCCACCCCAGCCCGATGGCGATCGACAGCTGCAGCACGAGTCCGAACCAGAAGACGGGGAGCGAAATGCCCGCCAGCGCCCCAACGCCGGTGATCCGGTCGAACCATCCACCGCGACGGATCGCTGACAGGACGCCTAACGGCAGTGCCGCCAGGAGGGCCACCGCGAGTGAGGCGACGGCCAGCTCCAGGGTCGCCGGCGCGCGTTCCAGCATCCGATCAGCCACCGGGCGTCCATCGGACAGGCTGAATCCCCACTCGCCCCGCGCGAATGCACCGAGCCAGTGCAGATACTGGGTAGGGAGCGGCAGGTCGAGGCCTAACGCGCGCCGGAGCCGCTCGATGTCCTCGGGCCGGACCCCGGGGTTCTCGAGGTAGACCGACAGCGGTCCGCCCGGCGCCGCGTGCAACAAGGCGAACACCAGTATCGATACCACGAACACGAGCGGGACCGATTGAGCCGCCCTTCTCAGAACGGTGAGGAGCACTTATCAGGCTGGGAAACAGGAAGCAGCAAACAGGCAACAGGGAAGGAACGAAACGTTCCACCTAATTAACCGTTTCGCTCCACGCCTGCCTCCTGTTTCCTGTTTCCTGTTTCAAGTTTCCTCACCGGATTCTCCACTTATGCACGTTCCAGAAGATCCCCGCATTCGTCGGGTTTCCGGTGAACCCTTCGAGGTTTGAAGGCACGGCATCCAGCCGGGTCACGTTGTACAGCGGGATCTCCACCGCCAGCTCGGCGATGCGCTGTTGAGCGGCGACGAGCAGGGCTCGTCGCTCCTCCAGGACCACCGTCCGGTCAGATTTGTACAGCAACCGTGTGAGCGAATCGTCGTCGACGTAGTTGATATTCCTGCCCGCCGGCGGCGTGCGATCTGAGGCGAAGAAAAGCGTGAGCTCCGGGTCGGCCGGCATGTGCCACCAGTGGAGCATGGCGTCGAACTTCCCCTCGAACCAGAGCCCGCTGATCGACGTGCCGTCGACGAGCCGGACCTGCGCGTCGACGCCGACGTCTCGCCACATGCGCTGCAGCGCCTGCGAGACATTCTCACGCACCGCGAAGCCGGCCTGCGTGATCATGGTGAAGGAGAGGCGTTGTCCATTCCGTTCACGAACGCCGTCGCCATCCGTGTCGCGCCATCCCGCCTCCTCGAGCAGCGCCCGCGCGCGCGCCGGATCGAAATCATAATGCGCAACCTGGTCCGTGTACGCCCAACTCACCGGCTGGATCGGCCCGTGGATTACCGGGGCCAGGCTGTCGAGAATCGTCCGCACAATCAGCTCGCGGTCGATCGCGTGCGTGAGCGCGCGCCTGACGCGGACATCGCGGAACGCCTCGACCGCCCGCTCGTTGAGCGTGACGTGTTCGTACGAATTCCCGGTCATCCGGTGAATCGTCAGACCCGGCAGGTCGCGCACCTCGCGATACTTGTCCCAGGGCACGAGCGCGGTCACATGGATTTCCCCGCCTCGCAGCTGGTTGATCCGGGTGGTCGTGTTGGCGACGAACCGGAACAGGATGCGGCGGATGGCCGGGAGGGAGTCTCCACGCCAGTAGCCGGGCGCCCGCTCCAGCAGGACGTATTCGCCGGTCTTCCACTCGGCGACGCGATACGGGCCGGTGCCTAACGGACTGCGGTTGTAGTCCTGCGCCCCGTCGATGTCGCGGCCGGCGAGCACATGACGCGGCAGGGCCCCGCGCACGAACTGCAGCGCGTAGGGAGCGTAGATCTCGCGGTACCGGACGATCGCCGTGAGTGAGTCCGGCGTCTCCACGCTCTCGATGCGGTCGAAACCGTCCGTGCTCTCCGGATTGTAGTCCGGCGAATTGATCGCTTCGACCGTGAACCTGATGTCAGCCGAGGTGAAGGGAACGCCATCGTGCCACCGGATGCCCGGCCGGATTCGCCAGGTCACGTCCATTCCCCCGTCCCGACGCAACGCCACGCCGCCATTCTCGAGCGTCGGGACCTCCTGGGCCAGCAGCGGGATCACGTTCATCCGTTCGTCGGTAATCGTGAGCCCTTCGCTGACGCACGTCTGGATGTCCTCCAGGATGTGGGTGCTGAACCGGTTCATCGTGTCCGGTTCACGATCATAACCCACGATGAGCAGATCATTCGACGCGCCGCCGCGCTCCCCTGTGCCGCACGAAGAGAGGAGCAGCGCAATCAGCAGGCTGACGGCGCGCCCTGCTCTCACGTGCGACCCTCGGCGCCGGGAGCCCGGATCTCTGACCTCTTCGCCGCCATCAACCGTGACGCAAGTGCGACGGGGATCGACCCGAAACCGAGCAACTCGTCGTGAAACGCCTTCGCGGAGAAGCCGGCTCCTCTCGACGCTTCCTCCGCTGACCGGATGCGCCACAAGTCGCGCAATCCCAGCCAGTACATCATGGCCGTGCCGGGGAACATCGAGCACTTCGTCACCTCGACGCGAGCCGCGGCGGGCGTCAGCTGCGCGCTATCGACGTGAAACCGCACCGCGTCGTCGAAGCTCATCCTCCCGGTGTGCAGCTCGAGGTCCACGACGGCGCGCGCCATGAGCTTCACGCGCGTGTGTTGCTCGGCGATTCGTTCATCGGAGGTCAGGTAGCCGAGCGATTCCATGATTTCCGTGGCGTAGCACGCCCAGCCCTCGGCCATGGTGCCGCCACAGAACATCGCAATGCGATTGGCGGCGTCAACGGCAGCCACCTGGCCGATGCGGGACGGCGAACGTGCCGCGTGCCAGTTCTGCACGTGATGCCCCAGCCCGCCATGATGGGCAACGTGATTCAGCTTGATGGCCGAGCGATTCCAGTTCCGGGCAAACGTCTCCTGCGCGACTGGATCCGTGGCCGATGGCAGCAGCACGTCGTAGCGCCCGATGGGATTCGACAGCGGCGCCGGTGATCGGTACGGGAGATAGTACAGGAATGGCGCCGCGCGCCGGGCCCACTCCGAAGTGGGCTGGTAGGAGAGCGCGGCGTCCGGCCAGGTCACCTCATCGGACGAGAGCTCGCGACACTCATTCCAGAGGGACTGCACCGCGTGCAGGATGTCGTCGGTATCCGGATGCGCAGAGGCCAGGCGTGCCGCCACCGCCTGCCAGTCCTCATCCTGCAGCGCGTCCCTGAGATGATGGGTCTCGCGCTCGAGGGCCGCGCGTGCCTCGTGCTGCAATCGCTCGATCGGCACGTCGCACCAGTGTCCTCGCCGGATCAGCAGCGCCAGCAGGCCATGTCCCGCCGCATAACGACTGGCTGGCGACGCGTCACGGCCGGCGAGATACGCCCGAAACCAGTCGACCGCAGCGGCGGCGTGCACAGCCGCGTCCTGCAGGTCACGGCAGAGTCCAACCGGCGCGCCAGCCGCCACCGGCCACCCGGAAAGGTCGGCCAGAAGCAGCAAGCCACCTTCGCACTCGCGAATCGCGCGATCGCGCCACGCTGACGGCATGTCGCCCTCGCCGAGCGTACGACGGGCGCCATGAAGGAACGCGGGGAAGGCGCGCAGGCGTGACACTGCCGCCTCGATTCGTGGCTCGGCGGGAACGTCCTGGCCGCCGGCGAGCGCGACCACCGAGAACAGCGCCTCCCCGACCGCAAGGGAGGGATTCCCGCGCACGAAATGCCGCGACTCGTCTTCAGCCAACCGGACCTCGAGCACCGAATCGGCCAGCGCGCCGTCAATTCCGGGCCAGTCACGCCCGCGGAGTTCCTCCGGGTGCAACACGCCGCAGCCGGCATCCGCCAGCTGCCGGCGCATCGCGCTCATCTCGTCCCGAGCCGTCTGCATGACCTCGGGTGAGAAGTCGGGAAGCGTGTGGTCGTGCTCGTGGATGCCCGTGAAGGTCGCGATGACCGGCCGGCGCCGGTAGAAACCCGCGAAGAACGCATCGAGCGCCCTGTCGAGCGATTCGCGCTCCTCCGCTGATCGACCGTCGTGAGCGACGGCGGGAATTGACGCGCTCATGAACGAGCCTCTTCGAGAGGGAGCGACACCCAGCGCCGCTCGCGGAAGGACCGTTCAACGGCGTTGATGACCTCCTGGACGCGCGCGCCGTCAGCGAAGTCTGCCTCGTTATGATCGTCGTCCGCCAGCAGCTCGGAGATGAAGGACGAGATGAGGTTGGCATAGAACAGGGTTCGCCACGACTCGCCGGCACTTCCGCCGGGAGGATAGAATTGCGCGGGGACCGGCAACTCCCTGAACTCCACGGCGTCCGGCCTGGCTGCCCGCAACACCTCGCAGACGCCGTTCTCCTCGACCAGCCGGCAGATGAGCGCGCCCTCGCTGCCGTACATCCTTGCCTCCAGCCCGGGATAGTTCCCGACCGTCACGAAACTCGTCTGCACGCTGCCTAACGCTCCATTGCCGAATTCGCCCAGAAAGATATCACCGTCGTCGATGTTCATCCGCATCATCCGGCCGGTCGCGCGCACCATGCGTTCGGGGATGAAATTCCGCATGGTGCCCACCACCTGGGTGAATGGACTGCCGGTGAACCACATGCCGAGGTCGATGATCGGGGCGCCGTATCCTTCAAGCGACGACACCTGGATGACCGACTGGTCAGCGTCCGGGTCCACCTGCCGCAACGGGTTCACCGGATCCAGCCACTGCGAGTTCTGCTCGTACCCGTTGAAGATGAAGGGACGGCCGATGAACCCCTCGTCGATCAGCACCTTCATGTACCGCATGGCCGGGCTGTAACGGAACGTAAAGCCGAGTCGGGTCTTGAGGCGGCGCGAACGCGCCAGGGCCGCTGCACGGAGCGTGTCGCGGTAATCGAACGCCACCGGCTTTTCGCACAGGACGTGCTTCCCCGCTTCAAGCGCCGCCATGGCCAACTCGAGATGCGTGGCGCTGGGCGTGCAAACGTCCACCAGGTCCACGTCATCCCGCCCGATCACTTCCGTGTGATCGCGTGCCACCACCGGAATGCCGAAATCGGTCGCCACCTGTTCGGCCAGGGCACGATTCGGATCTGCGATCGCCACCACGCTGCACCGCGAGTCACGCCGGTAGCCGGGGAGGTGCGCATGCCGGGCCCAGGCGCCGGCGCCGAGCACCGCGACGCGAAGGGGCCGGCTCGTGCTCAAAGTCGAAGTCGGTCGCAGACCATGGGCTGCCAATGTAAGGGAGGGCGATGGGCAGAGGGCAGAGGGCTGAGCGCATAAGGGTCCGTGTTCTGTGGCTTTTTTGCTGACCATTCGCGCCACGTTCCCTGACAGTCCGCCCCTGCCGCGGTGGCAAAGTTGACGATGCAGGAAAGCGTCATGACGCGGTTGGCTGCGTGGGCGCCATGCCCTCCCCGCCAGCCGTACCAAACGGAGGAACGGCGTATGAGACTCTCTCGATCATCCCTGCTGGCTGCAGGGTTCCTGTCATCGGCCTGGTGGCTGGCCGGGCAAGCAGACGCTCAGGAAACGCGTCGTATCGTGGTCACGCCTTACGTGGGCGTGTTCGTTCCGGCCTCGCGAGTTGCGGAGCTCAAATCCGAGGTTGGAGGGGTCCAGGAAGCAATAGGGATCCGGCAGCAGAACGCGCTCGCGCTCGGTTTGAACACCAGTTACCGGTTCAATGGCTTCGCGAGCCTCGAGCTCGGTGGTGCCTGGGCGTTTTCCGATTCCCGGGCCTCACTCGGCCTTGCGAACCAGGTGCCGGGGTTTTCGCTCTCCGGCAACGAATCGGCGCGGGTGCTCATGGGAAGCGCCAAGCTGATGGTGAACCTCATCCCACTCACCGAGCGGAGTGCGCTCCGGCTGGGTGTGGGGCCCGCGATCATCAATCGCGGAGGCAGCGCCTACAAGGCGGACGATAACGGTGACTTCAGCGGGCTCACGGACTTTGGCGGCGCCATATCGCTCTGCTCCCGCCTTCCCCTGACAGACTTCCTGTCGCTGCGAGTCCGGGCCGAGAACTACATGTACTCCTCGAAACTCAAGTTCCGCGCCTTCTCCAACCCGACGGAGGAATTCTCGTTCGGCAGCAAGCTGCAGAACGACTTCATCTTCTCGGCCGGACTGCAAATGGTGTGGTGGCGGTAGACGCGTGAACTGCTAGCTGGTTGCTGCTTACTGCTTGCACCAGCCCCCAGCCTACGCAAGGAGTAAGCAGCAAGAAGTAAGCAGCAAGAAGTGACCCGCTCCCCTCCGCAAGCAACGCTTTGTGGCGTGCGTGTGTCTCTCCTCCAGATCATCTGGAGGAAACCGCCATGCCCCCGGAATCGGCCATTGTGCAGCGAACGCTCGAGATGCTCGTGCTCAAGGCGCTTTCCCTGGCGCCAATGCACGGCTGGGGCATCGGGCAGCGGATCGAGCAACTCTCGAAGGGCGCGTTCCAGGTCCAGCAGGGCTCTCTCTACCCCGCTCTTCTCCGCATGCGGCGGCAAGGCTGGATCAGGAGTGAGTGGCGCGTCACCGAGAACAACCGGCGTGCCCGCTACTACTTCCTGACCGTGGCCGGCCGCCGCCAGCTCGGCATTGAGACGGCGGCATGGGACAAGGCCGCCGAAGCGGTGAACGCGTTCCTCCGCACCCAGGCGCTGGAGGGCAACCAGTGAGCGTCCTGACCGACCTGATCATCCGCGCGCGGGCGCTGCTCTTCCGGAGTCGTGAAGAAACCGAGCTGGAGGATGAGGTGCGCTTCCATATCGATCGTGACGTGCACGAACGCGTCCGACGCGGTGAGGTTCCCGACAAGGCGAGGCGCGAGGCTCTCATCGCGTTCGGCGGCGTGGAGCGGTACAAGGAGCGCGTCCGCGACGCGCGCGGCACGCGTCCGCTCGAGGAACTGGCCGCCGACATTCGTTATGCGTTGCGTGGCCTGCGGCGGAACCCGGGCTTCACCGCGACCGGCATCCTCGTGCTCGGAATCGGGATCGGTGCGACGGCGACGGTCTACAGCATTGTGCACTCGGTCATCGTCGCTGACCTCCCTTATCCCCAGTCCGACCGGCTCGTCAGGGTGGTCGAGCAGAACTCGGCCACCAGTATCTGGGCGCTGTCGACGGCGGACGTGACGGCGATCCGCGAACGACAGCGGGTCTTCGAGGCGTGGGGTGAGATTCAGCGGACCGAAGTCGCCTACTCAGGCAGTGGCACGCCCCAACACATCGTCATCGGGCGGGCGTCGGCCGGCTATTTCAGGGCGATCGGGATTCCCGTGGCCCGGGGCCGCGCAATCGAACCGGCGGACGAGGCGCAGGGCGCGCCGCCGGTCATGGTTGTCACCGATGCGTTCGCTCGTCGCACACTCGGTGGCCCCGACGCCGCGCTGGGTCGTTCGCTGTCGCTCGACGGCGTGTCTCACACGGTAGTTGGAGTGCTGCCCGAAGGACGGGACGAGCTGGGCGGCATCCGGGCAGTGGCATTTCCGGTGTTACAGCTTCGGGCACCGACGCGGCGCGGACCGTTCTGGCTTCGCGGCGTCGGCCGACTCAAGCCGGACGTGACGCTGGCGGCCGCCGAGCGCGACCTGGCAGAGATAAGCGACGCGCTGCTTCCACTCTGGTCAGACTTCCGCGACAGCACCGCGAGGCTGACGCCGCAACCATTGCGCGACGTCGTCGTTGGCAGCGCGGTGAAGCAGGTCGGCCTGTTCGCCGGCGCTGTGGCGCTCGTCCTGCTCCTGGCGATCGTGAACGTCGCGACGCTGGTCCTGGTCCGCGCATCAGCGCGGGAACAGGAGCTTGCCGTTCGCGTCATGCTCGGCGCGAAACGGAGCCGAATCGCGCGCCTGATCGTGACGGAGAACCTGATCCTCACGTTATCCGCAGCTCTCCTTGGATTGGGACTGGCGACGTGGGGACTCGACCTCGCCGTAGCGCAGCTGCCCGACATGCCGCGCATTCAGAACGCCAGTCTCGACTGGCGGGTGATCATGCTCGGCATCGGTGCCGCCGTCTTGTCCGGTTTGCTGGTCAGCCTGTCGCCAGTCGCGGCGCTGTCGGACGAAGGTGGGCTGGCGCCACACGCCGCGAGCAGGCGCACGGGGACGGGACAGCGCACCAGCGCGATGCGAGCGGCGTTCGTGATCGCCGAGTTTGCGCTGGCCTGGCCACTGCTGGTTGGCGCCGGGCTGCTACTGAACAGCTTCGTCAGGCTGCAGCGCGTCGATCCCGGTTTCGATCCGGCCGGCCTCGTCGCCGTCGGGCTGAGCCTGCCTGCCGCGCGTTATGCAGGAGTCGCGGATGTGCTGCGTTTCAGGGAACTGGCCGGGCAGCGCGTGGCAGCCATGCCCGGAGTTGAATCGGTGGGGCTGACGACCCAGATCCCGCCCGACCAGTCGGGCGGCAACGACAACTTCAACCTCGTCCACCGTCCGGTACCTGACGGCCAGGCCGAGCCAAACTCGCCGTGGTACTACGTGAGCGCGAGTTACTTCTCGACGCTCGGTATCCGGATCATCGAAGGTCGCTCCTTCACCCCGGCTGACACCGCCGACGAGTTTCCGGTCATCGCGGTGAGTCGATCATGGGCGGAACACTACCTGCCTGGCGAGTCAGCGGTGGGTCGCCAGCTCGTTCAGGGTGGCTGCTACAACTGTCCGCGGACCACCATCGTCGGCGTTGTCGAGGACATCCGGAACCTCGGCCCGTCGCTGCCGATGGACGCGGTGTATGGACCCATGAGCCAGTATGGCGGCAGGTCGATGCAGGTCGTGGCACGCCTGCGATCGATGACCCCGAATGTCACGGCAAGGCTGCGGGACGAGCTGCGGGCGCTGGATCCCGAGCTGCCGCTGGACGAATTCGTGTTGACGGAACAGCTCCAGGCCAGCCTCGCCGATCCGATGCGGTGGGCGGCCGTGCTGTCGGCCTTCGCGGCGTGCGCGATGGGGCTTGCGGCGTTAGGCGTGTTCGGGCTGATGGCCTATGCGGTGCGACAGCGCCGGCGCGAGATCGGTGTGCGGCTGGCCCTGGGCGCGCAGTCAGGCGTGGTGACGCGGCTCGTCGTCTGGCGCGGGATGCGGTATGCGGCGATCGGGAGCGCGATCGGGCTTGGGGTGACGCTCCTGCTGGCGAACCGCTTGCGAACGATGCTGTTCGACGTGAGTCCGACGGACGTGGCAACGTTCGTCGGTGTCGGCGTCCTGCTGCTTGGTTCGGCGTTCCTGGCGAGCTGGATTCCAGGCCGTCGGGCGGCGCGGATCCGGCCAATCGAAGCGATCAGCTCCGAATAGCGCCGGCACATTGGACGGCCGCGTCCCGGCCCCCACTTGAAACCGCGAGACGCGTGATACTGTATTGTTCCCCATACCTGGGACGGGGAACGGGATGAACCGCGAATCGATCGACTTGCTGCAGGGCACGCTGGACGTGCTGATCCTGAAGACACTCGCCTGGCAGCCCATGCACGGTTACGCCGTCACGCGGTGGGTTCGAGAGCGGACGCAGGGATCGATCGAGATCGAGGACGCGCCGCTCTACAAGGCACTGCACCGACTCGAACGGGCCGGTTGCGTCAGCGCCGAATGGGGACTGTCTGAGAACAATCGGCGCGCGCGCTACTACCGGCTCACGGCGACCGGGCGCCGGCGACTGAAGGCTGAGGAATCCGAATGGAGGCGGTATGCCGCCGCCGTGCTGCGTGTGCTGGAGCCGGCATGATGCCTCGTCTCTTTCAGTTCTGGCGCCGTTCGCGCGACATGATCCGCCGCGACGTCGACGCCGAGCTTCAGTTCCACATCGACACGCGGACCGACGCATTGGTGCGGGAAGGCGCAAGCCCTGAAGACGCACGGAAGCGCGCTCTCATGGACTTCGGGGACATCGAAGACGCGCGCCGATACATCCGTCGCGTCGACAATGACATCGAACATCAACGCCGCCGGAGGGACTACGTGAGCGAGCTTCGCCAGGACCTGGCCTACGGCCTGCGCACGCTGCGGCGCGCCCCGACCTTCACCCTCACCGCGATCCTCACGATCGCGCTCGGCGTTGGGGCCAACACGGCGATCTTCTCGGTCGTGCACGGGATCGTCTTCAAGCCCCTTCCCTTTCCGCAGCCGCAGCAGTTGTTGCGCGTCTGGTCAGCAAACCCGGGAAGTGGCTCGCGCCAGGCGCCGGTGTCTCCGGTGGACCTGGACGACTGGCGTGACCAGCGCACGCAGTTCGCCGACATCGGCGGCTGGTGGTTCGCGGACGGAGGGAGCGGCGTGGATCTCACGGGCTCGGGCGATCCGCAACGGCTCTCGGTGGCATTCGTCACCCCGGGGTTCTTCCCGACGTTAGGCGTCCGGCCGATGATCGGCCGGTTGCCCCGTGAGGACGAGATGGTTCGCGGCGGCGATGACCGCGTCGTCGTGCTCTCGCACGGCTTCTGGCAACGGCGGTTCGGCTCGGATTCCGGCCTCGTGTCGTCGACCGTCACGCTCAACGGTCAACCCTATCGCGTCGTGGGCGTGATGCAGCCGGGAATGCGGTTCCCGTCCGATCGCGTCGAGGTGTGGATCCCCTATTCGACCATCCCCGACCAATCCATCCCGCGGATCCGTCCGGTGCGTGTGCTCGACGTCGTCGCCCGAATGAAGGAAGGCGTGACGCTGGCGCAGGCGAGTCAGGACATGAGCGCCATCACCAGGCGACTCGCGGCGACCTATCCCGAGGACACCAACTGGAGCGAGGCCACCGTGATGCCGCTGGCCGACGCCGTCACCGGCAACGTCCGGCGAGGGCTCATCGCGCTGCTCGGCGCCGTGGGATTCGTCCTGCTCATGGCGTGCGTGAACGTGGCCAGTCTGTTGCTGGCCCGATCCAGCATCCGTGAGCGCGAAGTCGCATTGCGGCTTGCGCTGGGTGCAACCCCAGGGCGGGTCGTCAGGCAGATGATCACCGAAAGCCTGTTGCTCTCGCTCATCGGCGGCGCGGTCGGCGTGGCCGCGGCGGCGTTCGGATCGCGCGCGCTCCTCGTCATGGCAGCGGGTCAGCTTCCACGCACCAGCGAAGTTGAACTCGACGCCACGGTGCTCCTGTTTGCATTGATCGTGTCGATCGTCACGGGTGTTCTGTTCGGGCTTGCGCCCGCCCTGCGCGCGCGGGGCACTGACCTGCAGACCGCATTACGCGAGGCTGGACGTGGCCTGGTGTCCGGAAGCGGGCAGCGACTGCGCACCGGACTCGTGGTCGTCGAAGTGGCGTTGGCCGTCGTCCTGATCGTCGGCGCCGGGCTCATGACGAGAAGCTTCATCCAGCTACTGCGCGTCGACCTCGGATTCCGTCCCGAGAAGTTGCTGGCGGTGAACTTCACCATCAACACGTCCCGTCGCGAGGGGCAGGCGTATCGCCTGTTCTATCGCGAAGTGATCGATCGGGTGCGAACCGTGCCCGGGCTCGTGTCAGTCGGCGCCGTCAAGCATGTGCCGTTTCGAGGCAATGGCGAACGCATGGGCTTCGTGCCGGAGGGATTGACCCTGGGCGCGGGCGAGCAGCCGCCTTCGGCACCGCTGATTCACGTCAGCGACGGCTACTTCGCCACGATCGGCGCGCGGATGACCGAGGGCCGTGAGTACAACGAGCAGGACGGAGCCCTGCGCGCACCCACGCCTGGCGCGGTGCCTGTTTTCTCGGGAACGCCGTCAGTGATCATCAACCTGGCTTTCGCGGAACGGCATTTCCCGGGGGTCAGCGCGGTTGGAAAGACGCTGGGACTCGGATCCAACCGGATCCCGATCATCGGCGTCGTCGGCAACATCAGGCAGACCACGATCGAGGAGCCGGTGCAACCGACGGTCTACATCAACAACCTGATGAACTCGCGCGTGCAGGTGACGCTGGTGGCGCGCACGCAGGGTGAACCGCTGGCCATGGCAGTCGCGGTGCGCGATGCGATCTGGTCGGTCGACCGCGAGCAGACCATCACCTCGATCTTCACGTTCGACCAGCTGGTGAGCGACGCGGTGGCGCGTCCAAGGTTGCTCACGGTGCTGCTCGGGCTGTTCGGGACGTTAGGCATGCTGCTGGGCGCCGTGGGGCTCTATGGCGTGCTGTCCTACCTGGTCAGCAGCCGGCAGCGGGAGATCGGCGTGCGAATCGCGCTCGGCGCACCACGCGGCGCGGTACTCGCCATGGTCGTCCGCCGGGGGCTGTTGATGGCCGTGATCGGAACCACGATCGGCCTTCTGGCGGCGTTTTCGCTCACCCGTTACCTGCGCGACGTCCTGTTCGGTGTGGAGCCAACCGACCCGATGACCTATGGAATCGTGGTGGTGTCGATGCTCGCCGTGGCTGGACTGGCCAGCGCCGTGCCGGCCCGGCGCGCAGCGACGGTCGACCCGGCCATCGCCTTTCGCAGTGATTAGACGTCAGGCGGGTACTCCTGGATGAACCGCGGGCTCAGGTGCACGTCGAGCTGAACGAGCGGTCCCTCGGTGCA
Organism: Gemmatimonadaceae bacterium; assembly: GCA_036507855.1. Lineage (GTDB taxonomy): Bacteria > Gemmatimonadota > Gemmatimonadetes > Gemmatimonadales > Gemmatimonadaceae > JABWBJ01. The sequence goes on from DATCIJ010000119.1 coordinate 26,225, forward strand.
CTTGAATCCGTGAATCTCGCCGGCCTTGATGATCAGGATGTCCCCCGCACCGGCCTCGAATGCCTCGCCGTTCACCACCCAGAGGCCCCTGCCCTGCTCGTTCGAGAAGTCGTAGTCGTTTTTTCATTGTTTCGCCGATCGTATCCAGCAGTCGCGGCCAGTCCTGCATGCGCGGCGCAAGACGGCTGTAGGCCTCGTACATTGGCGCTGCTTCATGCCTTCGGCCGCCGCGGGGTTCACCCGTCCCTGCACAGCACCTAACGCGCTGGGGTCACAAAACTGGTGCGTTCCCTTGACTCGCGTGTTGGCCGCCTTCCATATAAGGGGCAACCTCGTCGCGAGGCGGCCATCGACGGGACCGGCGCGCTGACGAAAGGTGAAGATGCGTCTCCCCCTTTCGATTCATACCGCGCGGCACGGCGGCGGGATTACGTTCGGAACCAACCGAGGTGCGACGTACTGTTCTGAAGGAGTGTGCTTGCAGCCTCTCGTCTCGAAGACGCGCGCAGACGCGTCCAGGTTTGCGGTCTGGGTTGTCGGGACGATTCTGGCTGCCTGTTCTCAGGATGCGCTCGGTCCCGGAGCCAGTTCGGTTGAAATGGTCGTCGTCGCGCCGCCGACGGCGAGCGTTTCGGTCGGCGCGAACCTGACACTGAGCGCCGAGGTGCTCGACGCGAACGGCACGGTGCTCGCCAGCCAGCGCATTTCATGGGCCAGTGAGGATCCGTCGGTCGCCGAGGTTTCGCAGAACGGCGTTGTCACGGGCCGGAAGATCGGTTCCGTCCTGATCGCGGCGAGCGCACGAGGCAAGGACGCGTTCGCCCGGGTGACCGTGAACCCCACCCCGGTAGCGGTGGTGCGCCTTTCCTCGACGCACCGTTCCATGCTGGTTGGCGAGGTATCACAGCTCACCGCGGAGCCGCTCGACGCCGGCGGCCGCGCGCTATCGGATCGCCCGATCACGTGGACGACCAGCGACCCGTCGATTGCCACGGTGACCGAGAACGGATTGGTGACCGCGGTTTCCGTGGGTGGGGCGATCATCACCGCGAGTTCAGAAGGGAAGAGCGCGGTCGCGTCCATCACGGTATCGGAAGTTCCGGTTGCCAGCATCGCCGTAACGCCAGGCGTCAATGACCTCGTCGCGGGCCAGACGACGCAGCTCACCGTGCAATTGCGCAGTGCCTCCGGCTCGACGCTGACCGGGCGCGCAATCACCTGGTCGACGAACAGCAGCAGCGTCGCCACGGTTTCGTCGGATGGCCTGGTCACCGCGGTCGGCCAGGGGACGGCGACGATCACGGCCATGTGCGAAGGAAAAAGTGCTTCGGCCACCATCAATGTCAGTCCGCGGCCGGTAAGCGCGGTGATCGTGTCACCCGGACAGGTGACGATCTTCGCCGGACAAACGGTCCAACTCAGCGCGATCGTCACCGACGACCGAGGGCAGGTGCTCACGGGACATCCCGTGACTTTCTCATCGAGCAACCCGCAGGTGGCGACCGTCTCGGCGACAGGCGTGGTGACCGGCGTCGCCCCTGGCGTAACAACAATCACGGCCATCAGTGAAGGTGGAACCGGGACTGCTACCGTAACGATCTCGCCGGAACCAGTGGTGGCGGTGGACGTGACTCCATCACCTGCGACCGTGATGGTTGGCAATGCCATACAGCTCAGCGCGACGCCAAAGAACGTCAATGGTCAGCCGTTGACCGGGCGCACCGTCACGTGGTCGAGTGGTGCGCCGGCCCTCGCCAGCGTGTCATCGGTTGGGGTTGTCATGGGTCTCGCCCCCGGGAACGCAATCATCATCGCAACGGTGGACGGCAAGCAGGGCTCGGCGCAGGTGACGGTGCGTCAGGTTCCCGTCGCGAGCGTGACCGTCGCACCCCCGAGTGCCTCAACGCAGGTCGGCCAGAGTGTCTCCCTCACGGCGACAACGCTTGATGCCAACGGGAACGTGTTGACCGGACGCATTGTAGGCTGGTCAAGCAGTGACAGTACGGTCGCGGCCGTCACGTCGAGCGGCGTCGTGACCGGCGTCGCGCCAGGCACCGCGATGATTACCGCCACCAGCGAGGGACAATCGGGTTCGGCAACGGTGACAGTGATCCCGGCCGGCCCCGGACCGGTGGCCACAATCAGCGTGTCGCCGTCGAGCGCCACCGTGAATGTCGCATGGTCGACCACCCTCACGGCGACCGCCCGCGACGCGAATGGGACCGTGATTCCGGGAGCCCCAATTGCGTGGTCATCGAGCGACATCGCCGTCGCCACCGTGTCATCGGGCGGCGTGGTGACGGGCGTCGCTCCAGGGAGCGCCACGATCACGGCCACATCGGGCGGAGTGACCGGCATCGCATCGATTGCCGTGCAGTTCGCGCCTGTGAACAGAATCGTCGTGACGCCGACCAACCCCTCGATCAACGCGGGTCAGTCCGTTCAGCTTACCGCCACGCTCTACGACCTGCTGAACAACGTTCTCACCGGAACGGTGACATGGTCGAGTGCCGATCCGACGAAGGTCACCGTGGACAACACCGGTCTCGCCATAGGGGTGAGGAAGGGGACGGTCACTATCACCGCCACCAGCGGCGCGGCGTCGGGTTCGACCGACGTCAAGGTCAGGTAGCGCCCGGTCCGGGCGGCGCGCAGCGCGGCTCTCGCGGTTGCCGGTCGGCTCGCCGTGTCCGCCTAACGGCTTGTGTTTCCGCCGCCAAACGCCTCCGTGTAATCCCGCATGGCTGCGCTGACCACCGCCGCCGCGTGTTCCCGGCCATAGACCCGCTCAATGCTGACCGATGATGGCCGTTCCGGCACCCACTTGTAGGTCGCGAAGTAGTGCTGCAGGCGCTCCACGAGGACCGTGGGCAGGTCGCCGATGTCCCGCGCCGCGCCATACACATAGTCGTTGTCGAGGACGGCGATGATCTTGTCGTCGGCATCGCCGTTGTCCACCATCTGCAGCCCGCCGACCACCCGCGCCCTGACGATGATCTCATTGCGCGTGATCGGGCGCTCGCTCAACACACAGATATCGAGCGGATCACCGTCGCCGCGCACGGAGGTCGGCGAAAGGCGCTGGACTGCACGATCGCAATAGGTGCGGGGAATGAAGCCATAGAGCGCCGGCGGTTGCGAGGATCCGCGCTGCGGTCGATCGATGCGCAGGTAGCCTGAGTGCTTGTCGACCTCGTACTTCATAAGGTCGAACGGGGTGATCTCGATGAACGCGGTGAGCAGTTCGGGCGGTTCGGGCCCGACCTCGAGTCCGTGCCAGGGATGCGGGCGGAACTGGTTCGGGGGCGGTGTCGGGGAGGTCTTCGTTCCCATGGCGCGAATCTATATCACTGACGATGGGGACGGATGTACGAGATCAGCGAGACGCGTCAGGGACGCCTGACGCGCAGCACGAGCAGGATCAGCGAAGGCGGGAACTGAAGTCGGACGGTCAGCGTCGCCCTGCCTGGAAGCTCTGTGCCTCTCTCAGACCAGGCTGTCTCGTGCCGCCAGCAGCCACGTCGAGAAGCTCCTTGTAGAGGGTGCGCGCCAAGGCTGTATCGCCGGATGCACGCGCCGCCCTTGCCGCCCCGAGCACACTGTTGAACCGCTTCGGATACTGTGCCAGGGATCGCCGGTACGCCGCCAGTGCTTCCGCCGGTTGCTTCTGCTCCAGGAGGAGATCCCCCAGGAGTTCCTCGGCCGGGAGGGTGGGTCCCGGCGTCACGGCGTGCTTGGGCGTCGCTGCTTCGAGAGCGGCCGCTTCCCTCATCAGCGCAATGCTGGAGTCCTTCCTGCCTTCGACATGCGCCAGCCACGCGCTCAGTTCGAGGCGAAGCATCCGGATGTTCCGGGCAAACAGCTCTTCCCCGGCCTTCTTCATCTCCCCGTCGAGTTCCTCGAGACGGCTGACCACGGCCCTGGTTTCGTCGAGGTTGCCCAGGTGCGCCGCCCCGAGGCCGTGCGCGAACTGCGCAATGGCTTCCGGCCAGGCGAAGCGATCCCAGGCGAGGGTGGCCGGTTGGCGCGGAACGATCTGCGCGGCCTCGGTCCAGGCTTGACGCTCCAATGCATAACGAGCCCGGGTCGATGCCAGGTGGAAGGCCGTCTTGAACGTTGGCTCCAGTCGAGGCGTCGCGCCGAGCCGCTTCAACTCCGCGGCGGCTGAATCGTCCGTCCCCTTCTGCAGGTACGCGTAGACGAGATACTCGATCGCATGAGGAAACTCGTCCCAGACGAACTCTCCCCGCTCACCTGCCGGGTGCTCCAGCGCCGCTTCGGCCGCCAGAAGGTTCCCCCGCACCACACCGTTCCAGTCGCCCAGCCGCGTGTAGATGTGCGTCGGCATGTGGAGCGCGTGCGGGTTGCGCGGCGCGACCGCGTCGTACTTGCGCGTGATCTCCAGCGACTCGCGTTCACGGGTCGGCACGTCGTTGGCGTGAACGAGATAGTGCATGGCGCCCGGATGTTCCGGGTTCCGTTCGTACACACGGAGCAGGATTGCAGCGGATCGGTCGGCGTTCGCGCGAGAGATGGTATCGGAGCGGGCGGTGGCCAGGTGCGCCAGTGCGTAGAACGCGGCCGCCTCAAGGTCGTCAGGGAACGCATCGTAGGCTCTCTGCATCGCCTGCTCCCAGCGGCGGATGCGGAGCCAGTAGTCTGTTGAAGCGGGATCGAGGAAGAACGCCTCTGCCGCGGCAATGAACAGCCGCTCCAGTTCCGCCGGCGGGTCGAGAGCCTTGGCCTTCTGCACGGCATCCCATCCACGCTGGAGCGCATCGGGTCCCGGCCGCGTCGGCCAGAGAGGCTGGAAGAGCGTCATGGCGGTACCCCAATGCGCCATCGCGCAACGAGGATCTGTCGCTGCGACTCGCTGGAATTCCTCGCGCGCCTGCGGATACGTCATGTGGTGCAGCAGGGCGACCGCATGATTGAACTCTGACTGCGCCGGTGCGGAGCATGAGACCGGGAACTCGACCTTGCCCAGCGAGTGCTCGGCGTGTTGTTGACCTCTCGCGTCTGCTGTGCAGCCCGAGAGCAGGAGCGTCAGGCACGTACCGCAAGAGAGAGCGCGCTTCCAGGGACCGATTTCGATATGCCTGCTGAGGATGCTGCCGAGTGACATTCACGGGTCTCCGACTCGCTGCATCGCGCAGCTGCTGACGACTCACGACAATTCTGTGCCAACGAATCGTCGGGCAACGATCGCGGATGTCAAGCTGAGCCATAACGCCAGCGAGTCGCGGGGGCAGCCAGGGCCCAGGCCGAGCGGCCTGCCGCTGAAGTTAGTGTCCGTGCCTGACCCGACGCGCCCGGGAACCACAGCGAACTCCTGGGCGGACCTACGTTCCAGAGCGTGTGGTGACCACGAGAGCCAGGGGCACCGGGCGCCAATTAGGCCACCGCGACAGCGACCCGTCCGCGGCACGGAGAACGAGTTGGCTGGAGATGCCGCCGTCGAGGAGCATGGCGCGCCGGCAGCCTAACGACCGCATGAATGCCGCCATCTCCGGCACGGTCGGTCCCCAGGGCAGCGTCTCGCCCTTTCCACCGATCCCGGCAAAACGCGTGAGGGCGACAACGATGGAACCGTCGTCGAGGACCCCAAGCGCGAGACGTGAATCGCGGTGACTGAGGTTGATGCCTCGCCCGGCGCCACCGAGTTCCCACGGTTCCCGTCCGTCGGCAATCAACAGCGACGGGTACGATTGAAAGGCCAGGCGCACGTGCCCGCGCACGGCGGATAACTCGTCAGGCGTGACGAGCGAAACTCGTCCGGCGCTGTCCTGCACGAACGCCATGGTGAGCGTCCCTTTCCCCGGCTTGCGCGACTCGATGCCGTCGCGCACCAGCCATCCCCAGGGATAGCCGCCGGTGAACTGTCCTGCGTTGAATGCGACGACGCCGGCAGCGGGAAGCGCGTCGACGGTCCATGCGCCACGCATGCCATAGTCGCTGGTCGCGGTGTCGAGCGCGAAGTCGAGTCGTGATGGATCCAGACGGACGGCTACGACGCGAACCTTTGCCAGCAGCCCGGTCGAGGCCATCGACATCTCACTCTGCCAGACGCCTGGGCGCACGGCGTTCCAGAGAGCGCCGTGCGTCAGGATGAGCCACGTCGCGAGGAGCATCACTGCTTCATGTTCCTGATCTCGTTGATGACCCCATTGAGCTTCTCGAGCATTTGCATGATGGCATCACACCGCCCCTTCAGGGCACTGGCTTCAGCCGCCGAGAAGACGGCGTAGATTCCCAACCCGATGCCGGGAAACCTGACGTTGCCCTTGCTGTCGATCTCGATCTTGCCCTTGATCTGCGCATCGCAGAACATGAACACGCGCTCCTTGAACATCGCGTATACCAGCAGGGGCATGCTCGGTATCGCCTGGGGCTCGAAAACCGGGCCGGTGACATGGAGCGCCCACTCCATTGGGAGGGACGATACCGAGGTGTCGAAGGGCCCGCCGTCCACGTCCTCCCTTGCCGGATCCGGGTCCGTGGACGGAGGACGCACGGGACCCGCAGCCGCCGCCGCCTTCAGCTCGATTTCCTTGAGTTTCTCGGCGCGCTTTTCGTCGGACCACTCCACCGCCGGGTCCTTGCCGCACTTCTTTTCCTGGAGGGCGACGAGGTCCTGGCTGGCTTTTGTCACCACTCGCTGCATTTCTTCCGCGGTCACTGACTCTGGAAGGCTCAGGATCCGAGTCGAGATCTTCTGCCCCTCGGGACTCGCAGCGGCATCGTTCGTGCACGCCAGGTATTGCGCGGGCGTCTTCAGCTTTGCGAGCACCTCGCGGAATTCATTTCGGAGGGCAATCTCGGTTCGTAGCCCATTCATGAAACCGTCCAGCACGGGTCCTGTCATCTCGACGATTTCATCGTTGTAGACCGACTTCTTCTCCCCGTCGGCTGGCTTGACCTCTGTCTTCTCCGGCCCCTTCACTTTCTCGGCCACTTTCTTCTTGATGAGGCCACCGATTTGCGCCTGCGCTCCGCCGGCCAGCGTGAGCGACATGATGGCGCCGATGAAGAAGCGGGTCGTGCGAGATGCCGTCATCGTTAGGATCCTCGTGCCGGGGATTGACTGGTGATTTTCGGTCATTGCTTCACGATCTCCACACGCCGGTTCTGGGCGCGTCCCTCGGCCGTGGTGTTGGGCGCGGACGGTTTTGTGTCACCCAGACCTTTAGTCGTTATTCGGTCGCCGCCGATGCCGAAATCGGCGACCAGCGCCGCCTTCACCGCCGCGGCGCGCGCGTCACTCAACGCCAGGTTGGCGGCGGCGCCGCCGACATTGTCGGTGTGACCCTCGATCAGGACCTTGAGGTCGGCGTGCTCTTTCATGGTCGAGGCGATTTCCTTGAGAACAGGCCGCGACTCGGGCTGCAGCTGGGCCTTGCCAGTAGCGAAGAGGATACCCTGCGTGGCCCATCGGCCTTTGGCGGCGAGCGCATCGTAGAGAACGTCGGTCTCGCTTTCAGCCACCCGAATGCTGGTGATGAACACGGCGAGATCCGTTCCTTCGGCTCCGTTCACGAACACCCGGATGACCGAGTCGCGCTTGAAGGCGAGCTCCGGGATGTTGTACATGCGCCGCTCGTTCGTGTACATCTTGAAGTACGCGCTGTCCATGAGCACGCGGATATGCGCCACCTTCCCCATGAGCTGCGGTTTCATCGCGTCAGGGTACTTCACGACGCTGTTGGCCTGGTTCTGGCCGCTCCCCTGGATGACGGTGTTGGAAGGGTGCCATCCAACTTCCGCTGACTTCTCGCCCCGGTCGAGCGTCGCACCACCCTCGAATGCCAGCACTTCGTACAGTCCGCTGACCGGAGGGGCGATCACGTCGATCTCGAGCGTGAAGCGCTCGGGGAGTTTCTTCCCGACCGGAATAAGGAACTGCGAGCGGCCGACACTCCGCAGCATCTTCACGCCATCACGTTCAACGACCTCCACCGGGCCATTCAGGTACTTGAGGCGACGGGCGAAGTTGCCGACGCGGTCGTCGGAGAAGTCGGTGAAGAAGATGACCTTGCTGCCGGGGACGAAGTCGTAGTTTTCCCAGACCTTCGCGTCCTGCCTAACGGGAGCCGCGGGAGCGCCGGCGGTGGTCGTTGGCGCCGGCGCAGTAGTCGACGCGGGGGCCGCCGCCGTCTTTGCGGAATCGGCCGGCTTCGGGGCCGCCTTCGCGGAGTCCTTCGGGGGGCTCTTGGCGGCCTCTTTCACGACCTCAGCGGCCTTCTTTTTGATGAGCCTCCCGATCTGCGCGTCGGCAGGACCGCCGACGAGGCCGGAGAGCAGCAGGACGAGACCCGGAATCGCACGGGCATTCAGCATTCGATCCATCCTCGCGTGAAACGGTCGGATTGAGTTCACCAGACGAAGCTCCCCTGGAGGACGCCCGGCGTCGGCGAGAGACGGAATGCCGGCACTGTCTGGGTTTCGCTGAACACGTCCCAGCGCTGGAGCGACGTGCTGAATCCCGAGAGCCTGCATTCGTAGCCGGCGACCTTCCCGACGGGGTTGTCCAGACCGCTGACGGCAACCACGACGGTCGCGGTCGTAACCAGCTGGCCGCCCGACACGGGGAGATCCTCCTGCTTCGACAGCTTGCCGTCTCGCGTCGTGATGGCCGTGCTCGAGATGACGCACCACACCGCGACCTTCGCGATGTCGGATGAGACCTGCGTCAGGTTCAGCGGTACCTTGAACGTGACGTCGCTTCCGGTCGTGGTCTGGGCGACGACGAGGTTCGGGGCGGCCACCAGGCAGGCCGTCAGAGCTACGACGACGATTCGCGCATTCATGTGATTGCCTCCACTAGGAACGTTTCTTCTGCCCAACGCCCGTCCACCCAGCGAGCGAGATAGTTCGGGCAGCGACGACGGTGGACGTGCCCTTTGCCGTGAATCCAGCGAGTGAGATCGATCGGGGAGTCACGACGGTGGACGTGCCCTTCGCAGTGAATCCAGCGAGCGAGATCGATCGCGGAGCGACAACGGTGGACGTGCCCACTGCCGCGAATCCGGCGAGCGAGACAGTCCGTGGCGCGACGGTCACGGTGGTCGTCGACGTCGTCGTGGAGAGTGTCGCCGCCACCGTGAGGGGCACCCATTGGCTCACACCGGTACTCCCGGTGAGTGTCTGCACGGCGACCTGGTAGCCATACGTGCCGGATACAGTGGGGATGGGCTCCTGCACCGACGTGGTCGTCGTGCCCTGTGGCGTCAGGTTCCAGCAGGTGCCATCCGGATTTCGGCGCGCGACGGCATAACCGCGGGCATTGGTGACGGCGCTCCACTTCACGACCACGGACGGCGTCGCGGCGGCCACGGTGATCCCGCCCGGTGGCGTGCCAGACGCCGAAACGCAGGCAATCGCGGTTTGCGCGCCCGCCACTGGCAGCGCGAACGTGAATAGCACGCCGATAGCGCTCAGGCCCGTGCGCTTTACACGCATCGATGTCGTCTCATCCAGATCTCCAGCGGAGGTCCTCGGCGTCTACTGCCACCGCATCGGAATGGCACTGCCCACGCAACCCTGACCGGCGAGCGACCGCATGAGGATTCACAGGCTATGGAACTACCGACACGGTGACGCTGGGTCCCAATGTCTCCAGGTAGGTGGGGATGGCGGTGTGGAGCCCAGTCACCTTGAAGGTGTGGGTACCCATGGGAACACCCAGCTCGGTGACGCAGTTGGTGTTGCCCGCCACGGAGTGGTCAGTGCCATAGGACGACTTGATTCTGAAACGTTCCGCGCGGTTTTGTGTGGTATTGTTGCTTTTCCAGCAGAGCGTCACAGAGTTGCCGGTACGACTCGCGGTCAGGGGCCCCCCGGGGCCGACCGGATCTTGACTGACCGCGAGTGTGGTGGAGTTCCAGCCAGCCGCTCCCGACGTCGAAAAAGCGGTGATCTTGTACTTGTATGCGGCGCCCGCGAACGGATAGAAGGTCTCATCCCTCGGCACATCCAATCGCGTGGTCTCTCTGAACGAGACATAGGCTGCCGAAACGCAGCCCAGCCTGAACCACTTATTCGCGTCGGTCCGGTGTTGACGCTCCACCAGATACGCCGCAGCCCCCGGGATCGAATCCCAGCGGACGGCGGCGCGTGTGGCCTGTTCGGAGTAGGCCATCACGGTGGCAGGCGGCACACCGCCCGTGACCTGGGCGGGAGCGCATGGGTCGACGACCTTGACGTTGTTCCGATTGATCGGTGGGGCGAGCTCCACGTCAAGCTTGCCGTAGACGTAGTAGGTGCCTTGGAGTATCACCATGGCGCGGCTCGGCATCATCGCGGTGACCCTGTACTGATAGGCACCTTCAAGCGACGAAGAGACGGCGTCGGTCGTTGAGGTCGCAGGCGGACTGACCGTCACCGACTTGTTGCAGCATGTGTCGTTCTCTTTGAACCGGTCGATCTTGTAATACTCCACATTCGTGACCGCCGGCCAGGAAACCACCAGAGCCGATGGCGACCCGGTGATGCTGACCGGGACAGTGGGGGTCGACGCCGTGGTCTGGGTCTCGATGCCAGTCCACCCGGACCACGCGCCAGTGAACGACATCTGAGCCACGACGTTGTCCGATCCCCTGGCGAAGACGTCGAGTCGACCGGGGCCCCATGAGGTGGCGTCAGGCCCGGAGGCGATATAGGCCCCCAGGTTCTCCCACGCCGACCAGGAGCCACCCCACCACCGGTGTTTGAGGACGTTGTCCGAACCCCGGGCAAAGACATCGATACGACCGGAACCCCACGAGACCGCGGACGGATCGGAATTGAGTGATCCACCAAGCGATTCCCACGTCCCGGACCACGCGCGATCAAACCACGTGTGATGGAGGGCATTGTCGGTGCCGCGGACGAAAACATCGAGTCGATCCGGACCCCACGACGATACTGCCGGCCCGGAGGCGAGCACGCCCCCCAGCCCCTCCCACCCCGACCAGGCGCCGTTGAAATACTTGTGATAGAGGGCGTTGTCGGTCCCGCGGACGAATACGTCGATGCGATTCACCCCCCAGGCGACCGCCGCCGGGTCCGCGGTGATGCCGCCGCCTAACGACTCCCACCGCCCTGCCCAGGCCTGGTCGAACCAGGTGTGCTGCAGCGTGTTGTCGCTACCACGGGCGAAAACGTCGAGCCGCCCGGCGCCCCACGACGACACGGCGGGTCCGGAGGCGAGCGACCCACCTAACGACGCCCAGGCCGACCACTGGCTGTTGGCAAAGTACTTGTGCCAGACGGCGTTGTCCGCGCCGCGGACGAAGAGGTCGATCCGCCCCGACCCCCAGGATACGGCGGCTGGATCCGAGGTCGCTCCCTGCAGCATCGACTCCCGCGCCACCTCGGCGGCGTCAGGCATCGCGCGGGCCTCCCACCGGTCGACGCGGGACGTACCGCCTTCCAGCGACGTCGACGCGAGCAGCACGACTGATGCGAGAACTACACTCAGGCGAGGAAGCAACAATGCGTCACCCTCCGTTGATGAAGTACCGGTGGCAGCAGACACGCGCCGGCGCAGGACCCTTCACGGCCGCGCCCCCTGCCCTTTCAGCCGCACCACCTGGTTCCGCTTGAACTCCGCACCGCTCACCACGCGCGCCGTGGAGTACTGGGCGTCCACCTTCTCGATCACCACCTCGCCCACCAGCTTGTCGGGGGCGCCCAGGTTGCGACCGGTCTCCGGGTCGATGAGCGCCGGCTGCGGGTCGAAGATCTCGAGCGCCATACCCTGTTGCATGCCGTAGCCCTGGCCGGCGTTCACGTATACGACGCCGTCGCGGAAGTCGATCACCCGCGCGCTCCACTTCATCTTCGGCATGCTCGTCAGGATGCCGGCGACCGCCTTCTCGATGGCGCCCCGCGAGGCCCTCCCCAGCGGCGTGGTCAGCGAAACCGATCCGTCGTACTTCTTCTCGTCCTTCGTCAGATCGGCCGTCACGCCCTGTTGCGCGGCCTCGCCGTCGCCCTTGATCGAGGCGATCACTTCGCCGGTCACGGCGTCGATGAGCCGGAGGTCGATGGACACCTGAGCCGAGACACGCTCCACGCCGGCGGTGACACCTTTGATCACGTTGGTGAGTTTGCCGCCTAACGCTGATCGCTGGTGCGTAAAGCCGGTGATGTCGCCGGTGACGAGCACCTGGGCGCCGATGAGCTTCCCGACTTCGGCCGCCGTCTCCCGGTTCACGCGCCCGGATGCGCCCAGGTCCTGTTCCTGCTGCACCTGCCCCAACGCCATCCGCTCGAGCACCACGAACCGGTTCGTCCCCACCAGTGTCGTGGTCAGCGCCTCGGTCAGCGAGCGCGCGAACTCCGCCGGCGGCGGAATGGCGATTGTTGTCTGCGACGTCTGGCCGAACCCGCCCGGCTGTGGGCCCGCCATCTGCGCGGTCTGCATTTTCAGCGCGGCGCCGTTCAGGTCCATCACCGCCACGCGCAGCTTCGGGGCGGGCGGCGTGACGCCGGGCGCCTGTGCCTGACGAGCCTCCGGCAGGAGCAGCGCGGAGGCCATCGCGAAGCAGAGGATCGCTCGCCTCATGGCATCGTCCTTTCGGCGTAGTTGTTGCCCGGCACCGGATCAGGCGTGGCGCTGTAGGTGAACACGCCAAATCGCTTCGGCAGCCCGTCGGGCGGCAGCGTGGTCGTCAACACCACTTCGCGAAATCCGCGATTGGGAATGACACCCAGGTCGCACTGCACCGTCGCCCGCAGCGAAGGCACCTGGGAGGGCGCCATCGAAGCCACGCATCCGGGCGCCATTCGCTCGATCCCGACGCCAACGGGCAGGAGGACGAGCAGGTGCGCGTCCCTGGCGTCGTCGTCATGCTCCGTGTACACGACGACCCGCGCGCTCATCGAGGTCTTCGTCTGCGTGACTTCGAGCGTCCGGATCTGGATGTCGGCCTGCCAGAGTTGCGGCTGACGCGCGATGGCTGCGCGACCACCCACAGTCAGGATCAGCGGGATCAGGGCGGAACGAACCGCAAGGCGTTGCATGGACGGGCATCCTAGTTCGGCCTGGTCAGCCACGCGTCCCGGAAGTGTCGTCAGTTCGTCAGCGCCGTCATCGCACAGGCGGTCAATGCGTTGGGCCCCCCCGGCGGGTCATTCCACTGAAGGGAACTGGAGGGAACGCGCTGGATCCCTGAACGGTGGGCGACCGATCCCACCGCGTTTGACTTGGGCAGGACCCGCACGCATGATCCTCGCAAAGATGCTGCGCCTCATCACGTTCGGCGGACTCGCGATGGAATCGGGCCATGGGGCTCCGCCGCGACTCCGCCCGCAACGACTGGCGATACTGGCGGTGCTCGCCAGCGCTGGCGACCGGGGTGTTTCGCGGGAGCGGATGATCGGCCTTCTCTGGCCGGATTGGGACGAGGAACGCGCTCGACATGCGCTGCGCCAGGCGCTGTACGCCCTTCGCCAGGAATTGGGCGCAGACATGATCGAGTCCGGTCCGATCCTGTCGATCGACTCGGCGGCGTTGGCGTCGGACGTGGGAGAGTTCCGCGCCGCCCTCGCGGCCAATGATCGCGGGCGCGCCGCAAGCCTGGCGCGCGGACCCTTCCTCCACGGCTTCTATCTCGCCGGCGCTCCGGAATTCGAGCGCTGGGTGGAAGAGGAACGCGCCTCGCTGGCCGGCGAGGTCACGAGGGCGTTGCTGTCGCTGGCGAAGGAAGCGGAGGGTGACCCGGACACGTCCGTCGAGTGGTGGCGCCAGCTCACCGCGGCGGACCCGCTCAGCGGCAGTTTCGCGTTAGGCTACCTCAAGGCGCTGGCCGCCCGCGGTGACCGGGCCGGGGCGCTCGCCTTTGCCCGCGCCCATGAGTTGGTCGTTCGTCGCGAGCTCGAGGCCGATCCCGATGCCGAGATCCGGCGGCTCGAGGTCGAACTGCGCGCGTTGCCGTCACCAGCGGTCGTTCGTGTCGCGCCGCCGGCGGCACCGTCGGGCGCCCACACCGGCGCTTCACCCGCGCCGCTCGCGGAACGAGTCATGCCTGACGAGATGACACCCCCTCCGGCCAGCTCGCGGAGACGGACGCTGACGATCGCCGCCGCGACCGCCGTCGTAATCCTGGCGCCCCTGGCGATCGCGACCCGGGACTTCTGGACCGCACCGTTCCGTTTTACACCGCGTGCCCAGACCTTCGCCGTCGGGATGATTCGCGAGGAAGGCGTCCCCGACTCCCTGCGGATCGGCGGCGTGCTGACCGACATGCTGGCGACCAACCTGGCGCGAGTCGAGGGCTTGTCCGTGCTCGCCAACTCGCGGCTGTTCGAACTCATGCGGCCGGGACAGGATACCCTTGCCTCCGGCTACTCCGAAGTCGCGCGCCGCGCCGGGGCAACGGAGATCCTCCAGGGGCGCTTGCTCCCGGGTCCGCGCTGGGGACTGGCCATGGAAATCCAGCGCGTCGATCTCACCACAGGTCTCGTCAAGGGAGCATATCGCGTCGCCGCCAGCGACCGGTATGCGCTCATCGACAGCATGACCTCGGCGATAGCGCACGACCTGCGATTCGGTCCGCCCCGGAGTTCGGTGTCCGACGCAACGACTGCCTCGCCGGTGGCCTATCGATTGTACGAGGAAGGACTGCGCGCGTTCTACCAGTACGACCAGCCCGCCGCCCAGCGGCTCATGAGCGCGGCGCTGCAGGAAGACTCTACGTTCGCGATGGCGGCCTACTATGAGGCGATCCTGTTGGCAGTCGATCCCGTACTCACCTCCAGGAAGCGCGCGCTGCGCCTTGCCAGGCGCGCCCCCGATCGCGAACGCCTCACCATCACCGCCGATCTCCTGTCGCGGGATCTCGACCCCAATGCGATCAGTGTCGCCGAGACGCTGACGACGAGGTACCCGAACGATCCGCGCGCCTTCGCTACGCTCGCCGCGTCGCGCGGCTTCCTCGGCGATTGGGGCGGAGCCGTGGAGGCGATTGAGCGGGCCATTACGCTGGACTCGGCGGCGGAGCCCGTTGGGCGCCAGACCTGCCGCCTGTGCGACGACTTCATGCAGCTCGCCGATGTTTACTTCTGGTGGGATTCCCTGCCGGCGGCCGAGCGCACGGCGCAGCGGTTTCTGCGCATCCGCCCGGCCTCGCATCAACCATGGGAGCTGTTCACGGCCACCGCGGCAAGGGCCCGCGACGTGACATCGGCGTTCGCGAACTTTCGCCGGCTGAACGCGATCAGTCCCGTGCCTCCGGATGCGGTGTTTAGGCTGCGGCTCAGGAGCGCGCTCGAGTTGTACGACGAGGTGGAGCGCGATGCCGTCGCCCTCATGGCCTCACCGCGCCCAGGCGATGTCACCGAAGCCCGCTGGGTCCTCTCGATCGCGCTCCGCAACGAGGGGAGGTTACAGGAAGCCCTGCGGCTGGCACGTGGCGGGGAACAGCCGGGCATCTCCGTTGATGCGCTCAACGGCGAGGACATCGACTTCGAGAAGGCCGTACTGTCGCTTGAAATGGGCGACCCGCGCCTGGCGGTCTCGATATTCGAGCGGATGCGTCGCATCGATACGTCGGCATGGGCGGCGGGGCTGCAGGCGCGGCACCATGCCTGGCGTAGCACCCTCCTCGGCATGGCGTTGGCCGCCTCAGGTGACACGCAGGGGGTGCTCCGCATGGCGGACACCGTGGAATACTGGGGACGGCGCAGCAGTTTCGGACGCGACCGCAAGGCCCATCACTACCTTCGCGGCATGGCACTGGTGGCTGCCGGGCACGATGACGCCGCGGTGGCCGAGTTCCGGGAGGCGATACACTCCCTTACGTTAGGCTTCACGCGGGTGAACCTGGAGCTGGCGCGCGCGCTGCTGCGGCTGCGTCGGCCGCGTGAGGCAGTGGCCGTCCTCCAGCCCGCGCTTCGTGGCGACATCGACGCGTCGAACCTGTACGTCACACGAACCGAATTGCACGAACTCCTGGCGCGGTCGTTTGACGAACTGGCGCAACGTGACAGCGCCGCCGCCCATTATCAGGCCGTCGCGAAAGCGTGGGAACGCGCCGATCTGCTGTATCATGCGCGCCGGGATTCGGCCCGCACGTGGTTGGCGCAGAACAGCCGAATCGCACGCCAGTAAGCCGGAGCTTCCGCCGCTGCACCGCGTTCCGATAAGACCGGACGCTATTCCTGCCGCCTGACCGAATCGGGCACGCTGAACGTAACCGCGCCCTTGTCGTCGAGAAAGTCCAGGCTGGCCCGGCCTAACGAATCCACTCGCAGGCGCAGGCGCATCCGGCCAAGCGGATCGAAGAGGTTGACCACGGCGTTTTTCGCCACATCCCGTCCCAGGTACAGGCGCGCCGCCGCCAGCGGAACCCCGTTGACAGGACCCATCAGTTTCTCCAGGGCAACTCGACGAGCCGCAGTGTCCCGCATCGCATTGATCGAATCGCGCTGCATGACGAGGTCGTAGATGTTCCGTTCCGCGCGGTCGGCCACGGTGAATCCGGTGCGCCGCTGACCGTTGTTGTCGCTGTACTGCAGGGTGAGAATCTGATCCTGGTCAAACTGGTCAAACGACCAACTGCTCGAGGCGCGGTATCTCCCCTGTGCGTCCCGGCTCACCAGTGCGCCGGGGTGCACGCCCTCTACGGTGTGAAACACGGCGCTGAACGTCTCGATTCTCGTGATCCTTTTCGCCGAGTCGATGGGCGCCAAGCGTCACCTCCACCAGCGCAAGGCCGTCGCCATCCGTGGCCCGCGCAAAGGTCGCGGCCGGGAGCGCTCGACGCGCCTCGCCGACTGTCATCGAGAGCTGGATCGCTCCCACGCCGGAACTCGAGATCAGATACG
>DATCIJ010000120.1:0-3628 GCA_036507855.1 Gemmatimonadaceae bacterium
CTCTCCCGCTTGCGGGAGAGGGCGGGGGTGAGGGTCCTTGATCAAACGCGCCGTAGTCCTGCTCTCAGGCGGTCTCGACTCCGCCACCGCGCTCGCCATCGCGCGCTCCGAGGGTTTCACCTGCCACGCATTGAGCGTCGATTACGGCCAACGCCACGGTGCCGAACTTGAGGCCGCACGCCGTGTAGCGCAGGCGCTCGGCGCGGTCGAGCATCGAGTGATGCGCGTCGATCTGGCGGGGATTGGCGGATCCGCGCTTACGGATCATTCGATTGCAGTTCCGGAGCGGCCGACGCCGGGAATTCCGCTCACATACGTTCCGGCGCGGAACACGATGCTGCTGTCGCTGGCGCTCGCATGGGGCGAAGTACTCGATTCGCGCGATATCTTTGTCGGCGTCAATGTGATCGACTATTCGGGCTATCCGGACTGCCGGCCCGAGTTCATCGCCGCGTTCGAGAAGCTCGCCCCGCTGGCGACCAAGGCGGGCGTCGAAGGCAAGGCGACTAAAGTGCATGCGCCGCTGATCGAGCTCGCCAAAGGCGAGATCATTCGCCGCGGCACGGCGCTCGGCATCGACTACGGGCTCACGGTTTCGTGCTACCAGGCAGATGAGCAAGGCCGCGCCTGCGGCCGCTGCGACTCCTGCCGACTACGGCGGGAGGGCTTCGCTCAAGCGGGAATTTCCGATCCGACGCACTACCGATGATCGGCCGCCGCCATTCCGCTATCATTCGCGCCCTTCCTGAATGTGCCAGGAATACGGGCCGTTAGCTCAGTCGGTAGAGCAGCAGACTTTTAATCTGTTGGTCGCGCGTTCGATTCGCGCACGGCCCACCATTCAGATCAACCCCTTCGGCAGGTCGAGCACGTCATCTGCGAGTGGCTCATACATAGCTCGGATAGACCGGCTCGAACACGTAGCCGCGAATAAACGCGTCGAGGTCGGTCGGCTCGGGCAACTCCGTCAGCCCGCGCGTCCACGCCACCCGTGCCACCGCGGCCGCGATCGAGAGAGAAACTTCGCGGATCGACGCGAGGGGCGGGAACAGGAGCCCCTGCGCGAGAGCGTCTTTCGACACCACGTCGGCAAGGGTGCGCGCCGCGGCGGCGAACATCTCGTCGGTGACTCGCGATGAACGGCTGGCGATGGTTCCCAGCGCCACACCGGGAAACACGTACGCATTGTTCGCTTGCCCCACCGCGAGGCGCTCGCCACCGAAGCTCACGGGCGGAAACGGGCTCCCGCTGGCGAACACCACGCGGCCCTGCGTATGCGCATACGATTCCTCGGCGGTGCATTCGGAGTTCGCCGTCGGATTCGAGAGTGCGAACACGATGGGCCGCTGGTTGAGCGTCGCCATCATCTGCAGCGCCTCCCGCGTGAATGTGCCCGGCTGGCCGCTCACGCCGATCAGAGCGGTCGGTTGTAGCGCGCGAATCGCGGCCACCAGATCGGGCGCACCGGGAGCGTCGTGCGCGTATCGCTTCTTGTGCTCCGCAAGGTCTGTTCGGCTCGCAACCACGAGCCCCCGCGAGTCGACCAGCCAACAGGTGTGCCGGGCGTCCTCGGGCGACATGCCGGATTCGACCAGCGTCACTACGATGAGGTCCGCGATGCCCACGCCCGCCTCGCCAGCGCCGAGGAAGAGAAAACGCTGCGCGCGAAGATCACCGCCCGTGATCCGCATCGCCGAGAACAGCCCGGCCAGCGTGACCGCGGCCGTGCCCTGAATGTCGTCGTTGAACGTGCACACGCGGTCCCGATACTTCGCCAGCAGCCGGAACGCGTTCTGGTTGCCGAAGTCTTCGAACTGGATGAGGACACCCGGCCAGAGCGCGTTGGCCGCCGTCACAAGCTCGTCCACCAGGGCGTCGTAGTCGTGCCCCCGGAGGCGTCGCTGGCGCAGGCCGAGGTAAAGCGGCGCTTCCATCAACGCGGTGTTCTCGGTGCCGACGTCGATAGTCACCGGCAGCGTGATCGCGGGATGCACCCCGGCGCACGCCGTATAGAGCGAAAGTTTTCCGATCGGGATGCCCATCCCGTTGGCGCCCAGGTCGCCGAGGCCGAGGATCCGTTCGCCGTCGGTCACGACGATGGCGCGCACGTCCGCGCGCGGCCAATTGCCCAGGACCTTGCGTACGCGGCCGCGATCCGCGGCGGTGACGAACATGCCCCGCGCGCGCCGGAATATTTGCCCGTATACCTGACAGGCGCGACCGACGGTCGGGGTGTAGATGACGGGCATGAGCTCTTCGATGTGATCGACCACCACGCGGAAGAAGAGCGTCTCGTTGCGATCATGCAGCGACGCGAGATAGATGTACTTCTCGAGATCGTTCGGCTTGGCCCGGTAGCTCGACATGACGCGCTCGAGCTGTTCTTGCATCGTGGCGGAACGCGGCGGTAGCAGTCCGCGCAATCCCAGGGCTTCGCGCTCCGCTTCGGTGAAAGCGGTCCCCTTGTTGAGGAGAGGGTCGTGGAGCAGCTCGACGCCACGGGGGAAGCCGCTGGCACGCCCTGGTTCAGCAGATGGACGTTTGTTCATTCGGAGTCAGCGCCCGACCGGCGGCTCAAGGTCGTTCGCTAGTTCACGGCCTTCGGCCGCACCTTGAGCCTCGCGTTCCGCTGCCTCCCGCCGAATTGTGACGACGACGGTCGCGCTGGCGCAGATCATCATCACGATGAGCGCAGCCATCAGGAAAACGAGACCGCCCGCGAGATGATAGGTCAGCGGCGTGATCTTGGCGCCCGGCTCAGCCGTGAGCGGTGCGCCAACCCTCGTGGTAGGTCTCACGAGCAACTTCTGAGTACGGCACGGGGCTGACGATCGCGCGAAATTCGACTTGCTTGTGGCGCTCGACCACCGGTTTCGACGACCCTCCACCTTCTTCGCCCCACACCAGCGTGACCTCGGTGCCCGGCTTGCTCTGTTCGACGTCGACGATTCCCAGGGAGAGCATCGAGCGTTCATTGGAGCTGTAGCCGGAAAACGTTGAAAACCCGGCGACTTTGCCGCCTTTCAGCAGCTTGTCATACGGCCAGGTCGAATAGTTGGACAGTGGCAGATCGATGTACTTGGCGCGATCTCCTTTCTGGAACAGGGTCCCGAAGGCACGCGTGATATCCTCGCCGTTCCAGGCGAGCGTCACTTTCTTCCGCTTCGGCGTGTTGGCGATTTTCTCGAGTGCCTGCCGTCCAATGAAATCATGATCGAATTTGACGAAAGGCCAATAACCGAGGTCGTGTGGCGTCAGGTAGTAATCCTCGATGTTGTTGGAGTAGAAGCTACCCCCAAGGGAACCCGTGCCTTCATAGCCATTCGCGGGCAGCCACTGTCTGAACGCCTTCATCTTTTCACCCGTAAAGACCGCGGGCAGTGGGCAGGGGATCCACCCCGATTCGAGCGTGTTGGTCGCGTAGACTCTTGAGCCCACTTGTCGCAGCCCGTGCTCCTTACCGGCTTCAACAATCGCGGCTTTGACTTCCTCGCCTTCTTCCCACGGCCCGAACAGTTCCAGTCCGGGTACGCCGGACATTCCATGGTGCAAGGCGCGGACTTTGCGGCCCGCGATGGTAATCCAGCCCATGTTGAAGAACTTGATCTCGGGCAGGGGTGCTCCGTTG
>DATCIJ010000121.1:0-16919 GCA_036507855.1 Gemmatimonadaceae bacterium
GGAGGATCGGGAGCGGCCGGTATCGACTACGGGAATTTCCCAATGCCCCGCGGCTTCAGTTTCGGCATCGGCATGAGGTTCTGACCATGAGCCGACCATTCGGAATTCCGGCGTGCCGTTCGGCACTCTCCACTCCATTCAACGACAAGCCGATGAAGATCATACGCGGAGCAGCGCTCGCAATCGTTCTGGCGCTGCCGACGAGTTGCAAGGACTTCCTCGACGTCAACGAGAACCCTAACGCGCCTCAGATCGTCTCGGCGAATCTCTACCTGTCGCCGATGCTGCACTGGATGGTGACGTCGCCCCAGTTCGACGGCCGTTTCGTCGGCCGCTACACCCAGGAGTGGATGCTGGTCACCACGTCGCAGACCACGTGGGATCGGATGGGATACGATCCCTCCAGCGACAACGGTGCGCAGCAGTGGCGCGATGTCTACTGGTCGCTGGGCCAGAACCTGGTCGACATGATGACCAAGGCCGAGGCCGAGGAGCGTTGGGACCTCCTGGGTGTCGGTTACATCCTCAAGGGGTGGGGCTGGCTGGTGGTCACCGATCTCCATGGGGAGATCATCGTCAAGGAAGCAATCGATCAGTCGAAGTTCAGTTTCAACTACGACACGCAGGAGTTTGCGTACCAGGAAGTCCTCCGGCTGCTGGACCTGGCCATCGAGAATCTCCAGAGGACCGATGGCGCGGTCGACCAGGGTTACCTCGGCAGGACCGATAAGATCTACAACGGCGATCGGACGAAGTGGCTGAAGCTGGCCTATGGTTTGAAGGCCCTGGCGCTCCACCATTTCACCAACAAGTCGTCGTATAAACCGGCGGATGTGATCGCCGCTGTGAATCTTTCATTCACGAGTAACCTGGACGATGCCCTGCTGACGTACCCGAACACGAACAACGACGACACCAACTTCTGGGGACGCACGAGAAACAACATCACGTCCTACCGGCAGACGCGATTCATCGCCAACCTGATGAATGGAACCGAGTTCGGCGGCGTGGTCGATCCGCGAATGAGCCGCATGCTCTCACCGTCACCCGACGGGCAGTACCGCGGCCTCGACAACAACCTCGTGGGGTTCGGCGGACTCCCCACCGCTCAGCAGCCGAACAACTTCTTCGGCTTCGCCGGCACCGGCGGCGTGGGTGTGCCGGGCCGATACCTCTTCGACGACAAGGCGAAGATCCCGCTGATGACGTATGCACAGCTGCAGTTCATCAAGGCGGAAGCGGCGCTGCTGATGGGCGACCAGGCGACCGCCCTTGCGGCGTACAAGAACGGCATTTCAGCGCATATCGATTTCGTGAACGCCCGGAACAGCGACAACAACCAATCGCCCACGCAGATCACCGCGGCAGAGAAGACGGCTTTCCTCGCGTCGCCGGCGATCGTTCCGGCCGCGCTGACGTTGTCACACGTCATGTCCCAGAAGTTCATCGCCCAATGGGCCTGGGGACATAACGAGGTGTGGATGGACCTGCGGCGGTATCACTACACGGACCTCGATCCGATCAGCGGAACGCAGGTGTTCCGGGGGTTCACGCCTCCCACGAATCTCTATCCTGACAACGGGGGCCAGGTCGTCCAGCGCATCCGGCCGAGGTTCAATTCGGAATACGTCTGGAACCGGCCAGGACTGGACGCCATCGGTGGACTGGCCCTGGACTATCACACCAAGCCGCTCTGGATCACTCAACCGTAACCCGCACATGACCAGCTATCGGGCCTTCGCGGCGCTGCTCTGTGCAGCCCTGCTCTCATCGTGTGACAAGGACGCGGTCCAGCAACTCACGGGACCGGTCCCCGGCGCACGCATCAAGTTCTTCAACTTCGGCGTCGGCGCGCCGGCGGTGACGTTCTACGCCAATGACGTGAAGATCACCGCGGTCACTTCGGCGACCGGAACGGAATCGACCCTCGGTACGTCCTACGGGGGCGTCGGATCGGGCGGTTTTTACTCGGCCGTCGATCCGGGGCAGTACACGCTTTCGGGGAAGATCACCGCTACGGTCGACAAGGGCCTTGCTATTTCGAACATCACGGCGACGCTCGAGGATGGGAGGAACTACTCGTTCTACCAGAGTGGGTTCTACAGCACGACGGCCAAGACCGTGGACGGTTTTGTCGTGGAGGATGCGTTCCCGGCGGAGATCGACTACACCCAGGCGTACGTCCGCTTCGTGCACGCGATTTCCAATGGGAATCCGATGACCCTCTACGCGAAGAACACCGCAACGCAGGTGGACGTTCCACTTGGAGGGGCCGTGGCGTACAAGAGTGGTGGCGCGTTCGCCGCCCTGCCGGCCGGCAGTTATGACCTCGGTGCGCGTTATGCCGGCGTGACAACCAACGCCATCAGTCGGACCAATGTGTCGTTTGCGGCGGGCAAGGTGTACACGATCGGCGCGCGTGGCGACATCACGATCACTTCGACAACGGCCACCAACCGTCCGTTCCTGGACAACACGGCGAACCGTTAGGATTACATCTCATGAAGACCCCGGCGCCAGCCGGATCTTTTTGTTGCCCTTGCGGCAACGGTCACGTGCGTTCGGTCCTGTCGCAACGCGACGGCCAGGCCGCGTGCCCGCCCCGGCCTTCAACGGGATTCCGGTAAGCCTGATCCAGGCCGTCATCTCCTACGCGCGCGTAGGGCAACTCCGGACTTCGTTCACCAACAGTCGCCGGTAGCGTTTTCCCGAGGCGCGGTTGGCGCGGCGCTGCCGAGACACTGCGTTGGACCCGTCCTTCAGCGGCCCTCACCAGTGAGGGCAATGAGTCATGCTGGAGCACGGTCCACACGCCCGACGGTACGTCAAGCGCGACTCTCACTCCACCAGCCGGTCTTGCTTCCCCGCGGATAGTAGGTCGATCGCGAGGAGTTATCGACAATAACCGAGGACTGTCCATGCGCGCGATGTGTGCTGCTCTTCTGATACCCGTGATTGTCATTGTTTCGGGCTGCAGCGACGATGGTACGAGCCCCCGCTTTTCCTCTTTCGCACAGTTCCAGCAAGTGTTCGCAGACGACTGCGCCAGCTGCCACGGTCCCCTCTCGGCCCATGCCAACTTGAACAACACGTTCCAGGTGACCATGGATTCGGCTGCACTCATCGCATCCGGGTTCATCAATCCGAGCGAACCTTCCCGGAGCCTGCTCATTCAGAAGGCGCTTAACGTCACTCCTCATGGCGGCGGTCGCATCGTCACCTTCACACCAGAAGACGAAGGCAGCGTGATCGCATGGATCCGGAAGCAGCCGGATCCCTATGCGTATCAGCTGTTCGCTGGACGCATCGCACCATCATCGGCGCCGCTCGTTGATGGCAATCCGTCTGATCCTTCCTGGACAGGAGCTGCCCGCATTACCGTTCCCATCAACGGCGGATGGGCCGATGCCGGCGAGATTACGATCGGCGCGGTCTACGATGGTGAGTACGCCTATTTTCTTCTCCAATGGAAGGATGATGGAGCGAGCGACCGGCGACAGCCCTGGATAAAGCAGAGTGACGGCACGTGGCGCGTCGGCGCCGCGAAGCCATTGCCCTACGATGGCTGGTCCTGGCCGACCCCGGGAAACTCGGAATTACCGCAATACATGTACGAGGACAAGGTCGCGTTGATGTGGAATACCTACGGGGTTTCCACCGTTGCCGGATTCGACCAGGGGGGATGTGCGGTAACCTGTCACGATCCCGCGCGGGAGTTCGGCCCAGGGAAGACCTATTTCTACTCCGACGAGAATCGCGCGGCGAAGAAGTACACCAACGCCCCAGGCGAAATCGCCGATATCTGGCATTGGAAGTTCGTACGGATGAACCAGCACTTCAAACTGGACGATCAGTTTGTGAAAGACTGGCAGCCGTATACTGGTGATCCGCATAACGGTGGAAGAAGTTCCGATGAGGGAAAGGGCGGCTATGGTGACAATCCGGCAACGAATGGCATACCAACCTATCGCGGTCGGACCGCGATGACGGCGCCTCCGTTCTACATCCTTGACAATGAAAAGCAGGCGGTGACCGCTGCGGAACTTGCTTCGCTGCCCGCAGGAGCGATGATCCCGAACATGATCACGTCCGGCCCGACTGGATATCGTGCCGACGTTGATGCGCGCGGCAATTACGACGCGGCCCAGTCGCTCTGGACGCTCGAGATCCGGCGCAAGATGATCACTGGAGACACCAAGGATGTCCAGTTCGACAACCTGGCGCGTGAGTATGCGTTCGGCGTCGCAGTGTTTGATAACGCTCAGATCGAACATTCATACTCATCCACGCCGCTTCGGCTGAGATTTCAGCCGTAGTGTCGTTGTTCCTCGGGTCGACATCGTTCACCGCCGTGAAACGCACGATCGAGTCTGCGACGAGGCGGCGGTCCGGCGGGTGACATGGACGTAGCAGGCGGCGATCGACTGGCTGTTCGGGACGAATCCGTGGGGCGTATCGATGATCGTCGGATACCCTAACGACGGAACGTGGGCGCGCGATCCGCACTCGGTGCACGCCATGCGATTCGGCCCATTGGTGTTGCTGGGCGGCCTGCTGGACGGCCCTGTCTACCGGTCGATCTACGCCAACCTGCGTGGCATTCGTCTCGTGCAGCCTGACGAGTACGCGCGCTTCAACGGCGGGTTCATCGTCTACCATGACGATGTCGGCGACTACTCGACCAACGAGCCGATCATGGACGGGACGGCGTCGCTTGTTTACCTGCTGGCCGCGCTGTCCACGCGTCAGTAGGCACAGCAAGCAGCACCGCAAGGCAAGGCTCGGGATCGTCCACGCGGAGCCCGAGCCGCCGCGCCGCATCCCTGTGACCTTGGCTGGCAGCTACCCCGCGCGAAGGTCTGGTTTTGTGAACGACAAGTGCGTCTGGATGATGGGGGCTGGGGGGGCGCTTCGCTCAGGATCAGGCTGCCGGCCGGCTTAACACACGCGGTCGCTCGTGACGACACGGCCCGGTCAGTTTGTCGGCCGTGGTATAAAGCGCAGACCTTGCGTGCCTGCATCGCGCGTAGGGAGGCGATGACTCGCGTGACTGGAAAGCTAGGCCGGCAGCCTTTCCGCCCTGGCCGCATCGAGGAGACGCGTGTCGTGGGCGATGAACGACTCGATCCCGCCGAGGCTGTCGGCCAGGACAAGAGACGACGCAAGCTGAATCGCATCTCCTGATCGCAACGCGTGTCGTAGCAGCAACTCTCGCGCCCCTCGCGCCACCTCGCTGGTCAGCTCAACCACGGCCCACGCCGACATGTCGGTCATGAAGGCTCTCACAGCTCGGTCGCGCTGCCCGGTTGTGATACCGCCTTCCCGACTGACGCGTGCCAGAGCCGATGTGACCTCAATCTCTGAGAGTCGGCTCACCGCAACGTCGCCTCGGGCGAGCAGACGCCGTACGGAGGTGCTCCCGGGCTCGCGCAGGTAGCGTTTGACGAGAGCGCTCGCGTCGAAGAACCGCACTACCCGCGTTCGTCGCGATCGACGGTGATGGCCTTGGAGCCGGTCAACCCCCGCGTGCGGACCGGAGTGAACTTCGTCAGGACCCGCGCTGTCGGAAGGGTAACCGCGCCCGTAGCGGCGAGCCGTTGGAGCGCCCGGGCTCGTTCATTGCCGGCAGCAGCAATCGGTCGGAGCTCGGCCACGGGTTCGTGTCGATCGGTCACCAGGATCGTCTCGCCCCGACGGACCCGACTCAGATAGTGTCCGAGCCGTGTTTTCAGCTCTCTGGATCCAACCATGCGTGCTTTGGGCATGTGGTCACAATAACCACATTGCTGGACCTCCGCAACGGACGGTACCGGCGCGCGTCTTCGCCCTTGGCTCATCTTCCATCGGCGAATTGGTCGCGTCGTGGTGTCTACGACGCGCGCAGGGAGAGGTGCGTCCGCGAACGATAGGGGGAAGTGCGCGATCTCGCGTCAGCCGGTCCCCAGACGACCCTTCAGATCGGCGGCACGAACGGAGCCGCCATGGGCAATCAGCCCCCGCGCGGCATCCACCTGGTTCCAGACATTCCACAGCAGTACGCCCCGCACTTGCCCATCCCGCAGATAGTAGACCACGCCCTCGCGGAACGGCTCCTTCCAATCGGCGACCGTTTCGCTGCGCGGGTCCAGTTCGCCGACCGCTTCGTAGCCCAGCTGGAACAGGTCCGAGTAGAAGAACGGCTGGTGCGCGTATGGTGAATCGTCGCCCGCCATCGCGCGTCCGGCCGCGCGCCCCATGCTGAGCGCGTTGTCCTCGTGCTCGACGCGGATTCGCGTGCCTAGCGAGGGAGCGTTGAAACGCGTGACGTCACCGGCCGCGAACACGTCGGGATGGGTCGTCCGAAGCTGTTCGTCCACGGCGACGCCATCCTCGACCTCGAGTCCAGCGAACGTTGCCAGATCGGTGTTCGGTGTGATCCCGAGGCCCGCCACGACTGCGTCCACGGTCACCCGGAACCCGCTCTTCGTTTCGACGGTAGCCTGCGACCCGCTTCGCGTCACGCCCGTCACGCTTTCCCCGGGTCGCGTGTCCACGCCTTTCCCGCGGTAGTAATCCAGCACGAACCGCGCGAGGTCGGCTGGAAAGACACGAGCGCTGATCCCTGCCTCGGGAAAGAGCATGGTGACCTTGCAGCCCTGCATCGTCAGCGCCGCCGCGATTTCCGACCCGATGAACCCGCCCCCGATCACCGCGAAGCTCTTGCCAGCCTGGGCGAGCTCTCGCAGCCGGCGGTAATCAGTGAGCGTTCGGAAGTAGATCACGTCATCGCCGCCGAACGGCAGGCGGCGCGGCGTCCCTCCCGTTGCCAGGAGCAGCTTGTCGAACGTGTATTCGGTTCCGCGATCGTCGACCACGCGCTTGCCGCCGGGATTGAGCGTCGTCGCACGACGCCCCAGATGGAGATCCACGCCGACCTCGCTGGTCTTCCGCCACACGCTGTCGAAAGGCTCGCCCTTCCATAATGCTTTCGTAAGCGGCGGCCTGGCGTATGGCGGATCCGTCTCAGCGCCGATCAAACCGACCGCGCTCTTCGTGTCCAGCTCGCGGATACCGCGAACGGCGGCATCGGCTGTCATGCCGCCGCCGATGATCAGGTAGGGGTAGTGCTGCATGGGTCAGGTTCCCGGGGCTGGTGATTCCGCGCGAACGCCGCGCAGCCGCATGAGAAATTGCTGCTGCAGCCGTTCGTCTTTCAATGTGCCGCGAACAGCGATTGTCGTGGTGGTGGCCGCGGACTTCGACACGCCGCGCATCTCCATGCAGAGGTGCCGCGCCTCGACCACGACGATCACACCGCCCGGCGCGATCCGCTCGTCGAGCATCGCCGCGACCCGCTCGGTCAGTCGCTCCTGAAGTTGTGGCCGGCGAGCATGGTAGTCGACGACACGAGCCAGCTTGGAGAGTCCCACGAGACGGTCGCTCGGCACATATCCGACATGCGCCGTGCCGAAGAACGGCAGGAAGTGATGCGCGCAGAGGGAGTAGAACGGAATCCCGGTCACGGAGACAATCCCGGCGTATCCCTCGGTGTTCGGAAATGTACTGAGCCTCGGCTCGGCCGAAGTCCGAAGTCCGCCGAGCAACTCCCGGTAGGCACGTGCCACGCGGTAGTCAGTGCCAGCGAGATCTTGATCGGCGAGATCGAGACCCAACGACTCCAGAAAGGCGCGGTATGCGGCTGCGACGCGGGCAAGATCGATATCGTCGGCGTTTGTTCCATCAGCGTGGTCGTGGATCGGGCGGACATCCGGGCTGAAATGCGGCCCGGAGGTCGCGCGCGACCGCAGAGGAGCGACGCTCATCGGGCCCTGGCCTGGGCCGTGGCGTGGACGGCAAGTGCGGTGAGGAAGCCCGACATGGCGGTTCGTCCTTGTGGAGGGGTGTTCTAAAATATGTGCTGGCTATTATAGTATCCGTCGCTCTGGTCTGTAAAGCTTTAAAACAGCATTCGGCTGTTTTAGATTGAGCGCCATGGAACACGGGAAGCTGGAGCAGCAGATCACGGGACTGGCTGCGCTGGACGAGCCGGTACGCCGGTCGCTGTACTTCTTTGTGGTGGAGCGGCAGCGCGAAGTCAGCCGCGAGGAGGCCGCCAAGGCCGTGGGGATTTCCCGCGCCCTGGCCGGATTTCACCTTGACCGATTGGCCAGCGAGGGGCTGCTCGAAACCAGCTTCCGTCGTCTTTCGGGGCGAGCGGGACCCGGCGCGGGGCGTCCGGCCAAGCTGTACCGTCGCTCCAGCCGGCAGCTCGAGGTCAGCCTGCCGCAGCGGAGCTATGAACTGGCGGCGCGCATTCTCGTCGAAGCGGTCGATGCGAGCAAGGCGCCGCAAACGCAGGGCGCGCTTCGGAAGACCGCGCGGATGATCGGCGAGCGGATCGGTTCGGCCTCGAAGGCGCGAGCTGGTTCACGGCCCGGCAAGAAGCGACTCATTGAGGGCACGATGGACGCGCTCGCCGCGAACGGTTACGAGCCTGAGCGCACGACCAACGAGATCCGCATGCACAACTGCCCGTTCCACGCCTTGGTGAGCGAGCACAAGGAACTGGTCTGCGGAATGAACCTCGCGCTGATGGAAGGAGTCGTCGAAGGACTCGACCTTCCCGGGCTCAAGCCGGTGCTTGATGCCAAGCCCGGAATGTGCTGCGTCGCTCTCCGGCTCAAGGCAAAGTAGAAACTCGATCACAGACGGGCCCTTGGGCTCGTCAGGACGCGAGCCGCAGCCGCACTTTTTCAACGATCTTCCGCGCCGACGGCATCAACCCGATGATGACCTGCGGTCCCCCGTCGACAACCGTCTCGCCGTCCACGAGAACCTTGTACTCGCCATAGCGTCCCGGGATCGTATCCACCTCGATCCCCAGCTCACGGCGGAGGCGCGCCGCCACACGGACGGCATGTATTCCCGAGACTCAGAACGCGCAATAACGAACCGATACTCTGGCCATGGCAGCCTCCCGTTTGGGCCTCACCTGTTACGAAATAAACTACGCGACTGCCCCTTTCGGAATCGCGATCGATCGGGCACCGCTCGCGTCGAGCCAGAAGTCGGTTGGCGTGCGCGTCATTCGCAGGACCACGGCATCACAACCCGGACATCGCAGCCCCGCCGGGCATCGCGAAGAATCTTGCGCGGGGGAAGCCCCTGCCACCGGGCATCGCCAAGACCCGCGTGCCTGACGGTCTGCTGGTTCTACTGCCCGCACGGACCGGGACCCGCTGGCTCATCGCCGGCGACGTGGTGCTGCTGGTCGACGCCCGTGACGTGGTCGTGGACCTCATTCGATTGATCTTCTGATCGAGGACGTACCTCGATCCGCGGCACCACCGTTTTCGTTACGTCAGGCGGTCGGTTCCGCGAGCCGCTCATGCGAACAACTCCCGATCGAGGATCTTCCTGGCATTGGTGTAGTCCTCATTCCACCAGGGCCTCTCGCCGGCTTTCCGCGGCGGTTTGTCGAGTTGGAGCTTCTCTTTTTTCTTCTTCGCCTCCATCTGGGCCACGCGGAAGTGGTAGTGGTCGAATAACCGGAGCGCTTCGATCATGTACGACACCGCGATTCTCCGGTCCCGGATGAGCAGCAGGTTCTCTCCGTTCGAGGTGTCCGCCGCCAGAGAGAAATTGTAGGACCCCATGTACACCCGCGCCGTCGGCTTGTCGAAGTCGATGACGATGAACTTGTGGTGCATTCTGGTGCCTCCACCGCCAGTCGGTTCGGACTTGAACGGCTGCGGCACGTTCTTCGTCAGCGCCGCCGGCTGTACCACGGTGACCTTCCCATCCGGCTTCTGGAGCGCGACGCCGGACGCGGTCCTGCCGTTGAGATCCTTCACCGCATGATCGGAGATGCCGTATGAGAAGACCGTCTTGTCCTTCTTGACCTTCTTGATGGCGTTTCGGATCGCGCCTGGTGTCTGATAGAGGAATGCGAGCGAAAAAAACAGGCTCGATTCGGCGCCACCCATGTCCTTGGCGATACTCTGGAGCACGGCGTTCTTCTTCAACCTCGGCGAGAAGCCGATCTGTGCATCGATGCCGGGAACGCCAAGGTCGTTCCACACGGCCGATCCGGTTCTGCCGAAGCCGGCGACGCCATCGTTGGCCCAGTAGTCCTCGAAGGCCGTCATGAAGATCTTCACCGGCTTCTTGCCGCGCACAACGATCGCGTTGTTGTTCTGGACGAAGAAGCCCCGCCAGGAGTGGTTGGTCGAGCCGCAGACTGCCGCCTGCACGTCCTTGCCGTCGGCGACGACGGTCTTGTTGTGCTGCAGCTTGCCGAGGTGCTGACGCTTGACGTGATCATCACCGGCGGACGCCTTCAGTCGTTTCGCGGCGAGCGACTCGCCGGACTTCGGTTTCCCATGGGCTCCATCATCGTCGATGATGACCTTCAGCCGCTTCCCGAGCGTCTCGAGCCGCGACACGATGCCCGGCTCGTTCAGGTCGTACAGCACCGCGCGCACTTCCGCGGTCTTGTCGGCGATGGCCTCTTCCAGCACCTCGAGAATGGCGCTCCGGGCCTCGAAGCCCATCCAGGCGAGCGCTTCGTCGGCCTTGGCATGCGTGGGAACGAAGCTCAGCCCGAGATCGGCCTTCGCGGGCAACAGAGTCGGGATCGCATCCGCACCATAGCGGTCCACGAACGCCTGCGAGGACACGAAGCCGCGCGTGAACGTGACGTTCAGCTTGCCGGGGTACGTCTCCCGGCGGAGCTCAATCGCGACTTCCTGTTGCTCACCGTAACTCAGCTCGTCGGCCCCGTTCATGAAGACCGGCGTCACTTGGTAGGTAAACGCGCCCGGGAGCTCGGCGTTCCTCGGAAAGTGCACCCACCGGAACTTCTGAATCGGCGAAAGCCGGGTGGAGAGGCGGTTAGCGTTGACACTTCCCTCAGTTCCGGGAAACGCCAGTCGGTTCTTCAGCGCGAAGAACTTGTCGCCGCCAGGTTCCTTGTACTCGATGGCGAAGCCAACGAAGTCCTTCGGCGGCTTTCCCTTCTTCCAGTTCATGGCGAGAAGGCTCATGCCATCGCCACGATGCACCTTGAGCGTGAAGAGCGCCTGCTTGTTCTTGCCGCTCACCTGAAAGGCATCAGCCATGGGCGACCTCCCCTGAACGGATTCCGGAGCGACCTGGAGGAACTTCAGGATGGATGTCCAAGGTCTACCGTGCCAGCCCCTCGCTCTGGAGGCGAGAGCACTTTCCTGGGCTCGAGACGCACCGCTTTGCCAAATCCGTCCCCTTTCAGGAACTCAGGACCCGGCCCGTTTGGCCAAGAGCTGATTCACCTTCCTCGGATCCGCCTTCCCGCCGGATGCCTTCATCACCTCGCCCACCAACACTCCGAGCAGCTTCTTCTCTCCGGCGAGGAACCGGCGCGCTTCGTCCGGGTGCGCAACCAGGACCTCGTCGATCCACGCCACCAACTGCGCATCGTCGTCCACCTGGCGCAGCCCCTCGCGATCCGCAATCGCCGCGGGATCCTCGCCGCTTTTCGCCATCTGCGCGAAGATCGCCTTCGCGGCGCTGTTGCTGACGGCTCCGTCACGCACCATCTCGAGAAGCGCAGCCAGCTGGGCAGGCATGACAACAAAGTCCTGAATCCTGGTCCCTGAATCCTTGAGCCGAGCCAGGACCTCGCCCATCACCCAGTTGGCCGCGACTTTCGACTCGCCGAGGGCAAGAACAACCGATTCATAGTAGTCCGCCAGCGCCCGCGTCGCGGTCAGCACCTCGGCGTCGTAGGCAGGCAGCTTGAACGAGTCCATGAATCGCGCTCGACGCGCCGCGGGCAATTCAGGGAGCTCCGACCTCGCGGACTCCAGCCACTCACTCGTCAGGCGGAGCGGCGGGAGGTCAGGCTCGGGGAAGTACCGGTAGTCGTGGCTTTCCTCCTTGCTCCGCGCCGGCCGCACCTCGCCTCGACCCGCATCCCAGAGCATGGTCTGCTGGATCACGCGTCCACCGCTTTCCAGCAGCTCGACCTGCCGGGCAAACTCCGCCTCCAGCGCGCGCTCCACGCCATGGAACGAGTTCATGTTCTTGATTTCTGTCTTCGTACCCAGAGGGCTCGTCCCGCGTTCACGCGCGCTGATGTTGGCGTCGACCCTGAGACTTCCCTCCTCCATGTTCGCATCGCTGACCTCGAGGTACTCCAGGATCTGCTTCAGCCGCTTCAGGTACACGCCGGCATCCGCCGCCGAACGGAGATCCGGCTCGCTCACGATTTCGATGAGCGGTGTGCCACTGCGATTGAGGTCAATGGCGGTCGCGCCGGGATAACGATCGTGGATGGACTTCCCCGCGTCCTCCTCCATGTGCAGGCGATGGATCCGTATCCGGTGATCGTTCGCCTGACCCTCGAGCAACAAATGACCATTCGTCGCCAACGGGTGGTCGAACTGTGAGATCTGGTAACCCTTGGGCAGGTCGGGATAGAAGTAGTTCTTGCGCGCAAAGATCGACTCACCGTGCACTTCGCAGCCCAACGCGTGAGCCGCGCGCACCGCGAGACGCACGGCCGCCTCGTTGAGCACCGGAAGCGCGCCGGGAAGCGCCAGGCAGACCGGACAGGTGTTCGCATTGGGTGGCGCGCCGAACTCGGTTGAGCAGTTGCAAAAGAGCTTCGTGCGGGTAAGCAGCTGGACGTGCACCTCCAGCCCCACGACCATCTCCCACCGTCCTGTGGAATTCACGCGTCAGCCTCGGCGATCGAGCGCTCCAAAGCGTACGCGGCCACGAACATCCGATACTCATCGAAGTGATTCGCCAGGAGCTGCACTCCCACGGGGAGACCGTCCACTTCACCAGCGGGCACTGACATCCCCGGGATTCCGGCGAGATTGGCCGTCGCGGTGAAGATGTCGGAGAGGTACATCTCGTAAGGATCGCTGATGGCGCCTAACGGAAAGGCGGTCGTCGGCGCGGTCGGCGTGAGGAGCACATGGATTCCATCGGCAAAGGCCCTCTCGAAATCCCGCCGGATCAGGGCGCGGATCGCCATCGCCTTTCTATAGTAGGCCTCGTAGTAGCCCGCCGAGAGAACGTAGGTGCCGAGGAGGATACGGCGCGTCACCTCGGGCCCGAAGCCGCCGGAGCGGGTGGCCTCGTACATGCCGCGCAGCCCGTCGCCGGTCAGGCGCAGGCCGTAGCGCACGCCGTCGAACCTGGCCAGGTTCGATGACGCCTCTGCCGGAGCCACGATGTAGTAGACGGGGATGGCGAGGCTGGTGTGCGGGAGCGAGACGTCGCGTATCTCCGCCCCCGCCGCTTTCAAGCTCTCGGCGGCTTCGTCGCATCGGGCGCGGATCCGCGGATCGAGCGCGTCGCTGAAGTATTCGCGGGGCCGGCCGATCACGAGCCCCCGCAGACTTTCCTGCGCGGCGGCACGATAGTCCGGCACTGGCAGGTCGACGCTGGTTGCGTCGTTCGGGTCGTGCCCGGCGATGACACCAAGACCCAGTGCGGCGTCATCGACACTGCGACCGAAGACCCCGATGTGATCCAGCGAGGACGCAAAGGCGACGAGACCGAACCGGCTCACGCGGCCGTAGGTGGGTTTCACGCCGACGACGCCGCAGAACGCAGCGGGCTGCCGTACCGACCCACCAGTTTCGGAGCCGAGTGCGATGCGGACGATGCCGGCGGCGACGGCGGCCGCGGAACCGCCACTGGAACCGCCGGGGACACGATCAGGAGCGAGCGGGTTTTTGGTGGGGCCATACGCCGAGTTCTCGGTGGACGAACCCATGGCAAACTCGTCGCAGTTCGTTTTCGAGATAAGAAGGGCACCGGCCTCACGCAGCTTCCTGACCGCTGTTGCCTCGTAAGGACTCACGTAGCCTCTGAGGACGCGCGATCCGCACGTTGTTTGCAGGCCCAGAGTTGCGATGTTGTCCTTCACCGCAACGGGGACTCCTGCCAACCGGAAGGGAGATGGGAGATGGGAGACGTGAGAAAAACTGCCATCCGATCGAACCTGATCAGCGACTTCAGCCTCGGCGCGTGTGGCTTCACGGTCTTCATCCAGCGTGATATTGAGACCATCTCTGCCCGCTCCAACCTTGTCGGATTGAGCAAAGGCTTCATCAACGACTGAGAGTGCGGATCGCTCACCCTTCCGGATCGCATCGGCGAGCTCCCAGGCAGTTCCACTCACGGAGAGCGTTCCCCTTCACCCTCATGAGTCGCCAAGCGGGGAACGAGGAAGAACCCATCGCGCATCTGGGGCGCGAAGTCTTCGCGGGGGACAGCAAGGGGGATGGAAGCGCCATCGGCATCAGACCTCATCGCCGTTGCGGTTTTCTCGATTCTCCCATCTCCCATCTCACGTCCAGTTTCAACGCGACTCAGGACCTCCATATGCCCCAGTATCTCGTTCAACTCGGAGACAAGAGAGGGCAGCCGTTCCGCGCTCACGCCGATGCGCGCCAATGAAGCGACATGCAAAACGTCCTCGCGGGTAACGGCCACTACTCGTTCCCCCGCTCCAGCCCCGCGAACGCCACGACCAGCCGCTTTCGGCCGATCGCCTCATCGTCGAAGTCGACCGTCACCTTGGTCTCCTTCCCCACCCCGGTCAATTCGTAGATCGTGCCACTGCCAAAGCGCGAATGCTTCACCCGCTCACCCTTCACAAACCGCGGCGCGTCCTGCGAAACATCCTCATCGCGATGCAGGAATGGCGACGGTTTCGACCATCCCACCGCCACACCTGGCCTGCGTTCAGCAGGCGTGGGGCGATCCCACTGCTGCGCGCTGCCACGCAGCCTGATCGTCGCGCGATCCCGCACCAGCGACGCCGGGATCTCGGCCAGAAAGCTCGATCGCATCGAGGGCATCGTCTCGCCGTTTCGGCGGCGGCTGCGTGCATGCGAGATGAGCAGCAGGTCCTGGGCGCGCGTCACACCGACGTAGAACAACCGGCGCTCCTCCTCCAGCGATTCGGCGTCCTCCCGCGAGCGCGAGAGTGGAAACAGTCCTTCCTCGAGGCCGGTCAGGAACACGACCGGGAATTCCAGCCCCTTGGCGTTATGCAACGTCATGAGCGTGACCGCGTCCGCGCTGGGATCGAGCGCATCGGCGCTGGTCACCAGCGTGGCACGTTGCAGGAAGTGATCGAGCGGTGTGAGCCCGATCTCCCCGGCCTCATCCTGCACCGTTTCCACCGCGCCAGCGATGAGCTCGCGCACATTGTCCAGTCGCTCCACGGCCCCGGGACCTTCGGCGCGCAGGTGCTGCTCGTAGTCGATCGCGAGGACCAGGTCGCGCAGCAACTCGTTCACGGGCGCCTCTTTCGCCTTCTCGTGCATGCGCTGGACGAGTGCCGAGAAGGTCGCCAGTGCGTCGCGGGTGGACGGACGGAGCGAGGCGGTGAACCTGGCGTGCGTGGCCGCGGCCAGCATCGGAATGCCGGCGGTCGTGGCAAAGGACGCCAGCGCTTCCAGCGTGGTGTCGCCCACGCCGCGGCGGGGAGCCGAGACAGCGCGTCGGAATGCCTCGTCGTCGGCGGGATTGGCGACGATACGCAGCCAGGCGAGCAGGTCCTTGACCTCGCGACGGTCGTAAAAGCGAATCGCTCCCACCAGCCGGTACTGAATGGCGTGCCGGCGGAGCGCCTCTTCAATGGCCCGGCTCTGCGAGTTCGTCCGGTAGAGTATGGCGAAATCCCGCAACGGCCGCCCCCGGGCTGCATAACGACGCTCGCCGATCTCCTCCACCACGAACTCGGCTTCGTCGCGCTCGTCGAGCGCCGCCACGACCTGCACGGTGTCGCCCGCGGGCCGCGTGGTTCGCAGCGTCTTGCCCTTGCGCGACGTGTTCGCTGAGATCGCCGCGTTGGCCACGGCGAGGATCTGCGGGGTGGAACGGTAGTTCTCCTCCAGCCTCACGATGCGCGCGCCCTGAAAGTCATGCTCGAAGTCGAGGATGTTCCGGATGTCGGCGCCACGCCAGCCGTAGATGGACTGATCGTCGTCGCCCACCACGGTGACGTTCCCGTGACCGCTCCCCAGCAGCGACACGAAGCGATACTGCGCGCGATTCGTGTCCTGATACTCGTCGACAAGGATGTAGCGAAAGCGCTTGCGGTACCGTTCCAGCACGTCGGGATTCTGTTCGAGCAGATGCACCGGCAGCACGAGCAGGTCGTCGAACGTGACGGCGTTCGCCTGGCGCAGCGCGACGTCGAGCTCGCGATACACCTGAGCGGCCGCCTTGGAGAACGGGTCCATCGCCAACTGTTCATACTCAGCCGAGGACACGAGAGCATTCTTCGCATCTGAAATGGCAGCGACGATTGCCTGTGGAGGCCTTTCCTTGGGCGATATCCGGAGTCGCTCCATGACATGCTTCACGGCGGCGAGCGTGTCGTCCTCGTCGTAGATCGTGAACGCCTGCGTACGCTGGACCAGCGCCGCGTGGATCCGAAGCAGCCGCGCTCCGACCGAATGGAACGTCCCGCTCCACATGCCCGACGGCTCGGAGCCAAGCAGATCGGCGATGCGCCCTCGCATCTCGCCGGCCGCCTTGTTTGTGAATGTGACCGCCAGGATCGAGTGCGGCGGCACCCCCTCGTGCTCGATCAGCCGGGCCACGCGCCGCGTGAGCACGCGCGTCTTCCCCGAGCCGGCCCCGGCCAGCACCAGCAGCGGCCCTGAGCCGTGCTCCACCGCCTCCCGCTGCGCGGGATTCAGCCCCGACAGCAGGTCGCCACGTACATCCACTGAAGTCATGCCGGAAAAATAAACTCGAACCGTGCCCCACGTTCGGACGGCACCAGCGCCAGCGAGCCGCGATGCCACTCGGCCACGATGCGTTGCGCCAGCGCGAGGCCGATTCCCCAGCCGCGCTCCTTGGTCGTGAAACCAGGCTCGAAGACTCGACTTCGCAATTCGCGAGGGACGCCCGGCCCGTCGTCC
>DATCIJ010000122.1:0-23511 GCA_036507855.1 Gemmatimonadaceae bacterium
GGCGAGCCGGCGGCTGATGGCGCTCAGCCTGCTCGTTCTGGTCGGCGTGTTCCTGATCCTTCACGCTGATTTCGGCTCGGTGCGCACGGCAAGCATCGTCTTTGGCACATTACCGTTCGCGCTGGTCGGCGCGGTGGCGGCCGTGCTCATCACTGGTGGTGTCCTGTCGCTCGGCTCGCTGGTTGGATTCGTGACCGTGCTCGGCATCGCGGCGCGAAACGGCATCATGATGGTCAGCCACTTCCGCCATCTGGAGCGCGAGGAAGGCGTCCCGTTCGGTCGGGAGCTGGTGCTGCGCGGCGCGGCGGAACGGCTGGCGCCCATCATGATGACCGCGCTGGTGACGGCACTGGCGCTGCTGCCGCTGGTGGTCTCGGGCGACCGCCCTGGTCACGAAATCGAGCATCCGATGGCGATCGTGATCCTCGGCGGGCTGGCGTCGTCGACGCTGCTCAACCTCTTTCTCGTCCCGGCGCTGTACCTGCGCTACGGTCGGCCGTCTCCTGTTACCGCGAACTGACGAGTTTCAGGGGCAACCCGCGATCGACACCTGAGCATCGCGGTGGAGCAGGTATGGCCCCAGGCCGATCGACGCTGGTTCAATCGTCAGGCGCAAGGCATCTCCGGTCAGCCGGCCGGTGGCTCTCACGAAGCGGACCTCGCTTCCACCCGCGCCTCCCTGCCAGTTGACCGTTCCAACCGAGGTGAATTCGCGACCATCGACCTGCACCGGAATGGCAAGATCTCCGGACCAGCACGATGTCTCCAAGCGCGACCGGGTGTTCGACAGCGTGAGGCGCACTCCTTCCGCTGCCCATATACCATAGAAGTCGTCCGGACTCAGGGAGTCCGAACAGCCGGCAAGTGACGCCGCGAGC
Source organism: Gemmatimonadaceae bacterium (assembly GCA_036507855.1). GTDB lineage: Bacteria > Gemmatimonadota > Gemmatimonadetes > Gemmatimonadales > Gemmatimonadaceae > JABWBJ01. The sequence goes on from DATCIJ010000122.1 coordinate 879, forward strand.
ACAACCGCGACGGAACTCGCGCGAAGGTTACGCAGCGTCACCATGAGTACGTCACCGACGCAGGCGCGCCACGCACGTTCACCCGGATGATGCCGCTCGTCGCCTGATACGAGTCGTGATACGCCGCCTTCAGGGGCGACAGGTCGAACCTGAGCACTCGGGACAACAGCGCCCTGCATGCGTCGCCCTTCGCGTCGTGGGCCAGCCTGACTCCGAGCTGCACCGGATACGATTCCATCCAGGCGCCATCGGCGAGCAGCCCAAACTCGTGATCACGACACCCTCCGCCGAAGGACACCGACAGCTCGAGGGAATCCCCCTTCACCACGACGCCGTGGATGGTGACTGGATCTGTAGGCCACTGCGGGGCATCAGCATCGGGCGTGATGATGATCTGCCCCGACCAGACGTCATTCGCTGACCAGAAGCCGTTAGGCGGTACCGGCCCGGTCGACTCCGAGCAGGCGATGGAAGCAGGCAATGCAACGCTCGCCAGCAGCCACCGAAGCCAATGCCCACCTTCTCGCCTCGTCACCGACATCTCAGCCTCCGCGGCGTCGCGTCCTGCTACAGGACACGCGCGACCATCGGCTCCCCCGATCACCGTGGCCCTTCACCCCTTACCGTGCGGCCTCGGTGATGACCTGCTGAAAGAGCGCGAACGGAATGGCGCCCGGCACCATCCGTCCGTTCACGTAGAACATCGGAGTTCCCCGGATGCCGAGCTGCTGGGCAATCGCATCGTGGCGCTGGATGCGATGCCGGATCTCCGGGTTCATCGCGCAGCGGCCAAAGGCGGTGCGGTCGAGATTCAATTGCGAGACATACTTCGCCACCAAAGTCCGAATGTCGGTCGACGCCATCCACTCCTTTCGCTTCGCGTACAGCAGGTCGTTCATCTTCCAGAACGCGCCCTGGTCGGCGGCGCATTCGGCTGCTTCAGCCACTTCGCGTGAGTTGTGGAACATTCCCGTCACGAACGGGACCATCTTCCACCGCACGAGTCCCCTGGCTATGTACGCCGAATCGATCTTCGGATACGTCTCGGCGTTGAACTTGGCGCAGTAGCCGCAACCAAAGTCGCCGAACTCGACGATGAACACGCGCGCCGTCGCCGCGCCCAGGTCGTGGCCGACACCGGCGAGTGAGATGCCGCCGCTGCCGCCGCCGCTGAGCTGCGCTCCCGTGGCTGATGCTGAGAGCAGCAGGACGACTATTTGATAGCGGAGCAGATTGAACATCGCTCGAGGGTGTGGCGGTGAGTGTGTCCAAACTTAATCTGTTGGCGTACGGGCAGTTACCCGCTGTTTCTGTGCGATCCGCGTTCGGGGTTGCAGTATCCGACCCTATCTCCCAAAAGAATCCGCCCTTATCCCTCAACGGTTTCGAATCAGACCGTGTCGAAGTAGGCGAACGAGATGACACACGCCGCACTGGCAGCCGAGGCCTCGACTGTTCCTGACGAGCGTTTCCTGATCGCCCGTGCCCAGCGGGGAGACCGGGACGCCGCCCGGAGCCTGTATGACGCCCATTCGCGACGTGTTCACCGCCTGGTCTTCCGGCTATGCGGTGGAGACGAGGAGATGGCCCAGGATCTCACGCAGGACACGTTCATCCGGGTCTTCGACAAGTTGTCGTCGTTCCGCGGCGAGTCAGCGTTCGCCACGTGGGTTCATCGCATTGCCGTCACCGTCACGCTGAACGGTCTCCGAAAGGAGAGGCGGCTCAAGCGGGGCGCGGACGATCTCGATGTCGCCAACGACCTGCCAGCGCCGTCGGACAACGTGGACCCCGATCTCCGCGCCAGGTTGCGCGCGGCGATCGAGGCGCTGCCGCCGGGAAGCCGTGCATCGGTGATTCTGCACGACATCGAGGGCTACACCCACGCGGAAATCGGCGAGATGCTGGGCATCGCCGAAGGGACGAGCAAGGCTCGGCTGTTCGATGCACGGAATAGACTGAAAAAGGCGCTCGCTGCGTATCGCAACGAGTGAGGAGTGAGGAGTGAGGAGATTGCCATGACTGAAGAGCGACTGAACGAACTGCTGGACGACGCGAGACGCACCTGGCCGTTGCCACCCGAGCCTGACTATCAGGCGATGTGGGAGCGGATCGACCGGGAGGCGTTTGCCGGAATGCGCCGCACGACGCGCACGCCGTCGTGGCGGATCTTCTCGATCGGCCTCGCTGCCGCCCTCATGATGGGCATTGGACTGGGTCGCTTCTCAATGAAGGAAGCTCCTGCGCCAACCGTCGCCGCGGTCCCGACGGACACGGCGGCGACCGCGTCAGGCGCGTACGATCGCGCCGCGTCCGAGCTGCTCGGACGCACCGTAGCATTGCTGACTTCCCTGCCTTCTCAAGGGCGTAGCGTTGCGGCAGGGGAGCGTTTCTCCAATCAGGCGACCGAACTTCTCACCAGCACGCGGCTCCTGCTCGATTCCCCGGCTGCGTCAGATGCGCGCTTCAAGGATCTGCTCGAGGATCTCGAGCTCGTCCTCGCTCAGATCGCGATGCTCCAAACCGGACGCACGCGCCAGGAAATCGACCTCATCACGGACGCCCTCGAAGAGCGCGACGTCGTGCCGCGGATCCGCTCCGCGGTCGCGCGGCTCGCCGCCGGCGATTGAACACCATGGAGACCAGGGTCATGAAGATCATGTGGACCATTGCCGCGCTTGCAGGAAGCGTCACGGTGGTCAATGCACAACAGAGTCCGCGTCGGCCAACACCGCCAACGCCTGCGCCAGCCCCGGCGACGCCCCGCGCGGAGCGTCCCGAGCCGGTGCTCGCGCCCAGCGCTCCAACGCCGCTTCCGAGCATCGACTGGCTGCTCGATCCGCCGGGTGCCCTGACGCTGATCGGGCCAGGGCTGAACGTGATCACGCCATTGCCGCCGCTAGCAGGTCTCGAACCGCTCGCTGCGCTTGCGCCGATGGCGATCGATTGGCCGACGCCCGCGCTTCCCGCGATGGCGCCCATGGCGGTCGACTTCCCGATGCTCGCTCCGCTTCCGTCGCAGTCGCCACTGGCGATTGACCTGCCCATGTCGATCGACATGCCGATGATGCCGCTGCCGCCGATTCCTGTGGAGCCGATGGTGTGGGATCTGCTGCAGGGACAGGGACCGGTCACACCGCGGCCTCCTCGAGCCGACCGCTCCGTTGAAGCTGACCTGAGGCGACTGACCGCCGAAATCGATCGGGCGGAAGCGTCACGACGGCGCGCACTCGAAGCTCAGGACCGCGCCGCAGCTCGTGAGGCGGAAGCGCAGCAGCGCGCGCTGGAGCAGCAGCTGGATCAGGTGTTGCGCAACTTCGAGGCACAGGATCGCGCCGCGCAGCGCAACCTGGAACAGCAGCTCGCCCAGTCTATTCGCAACATCGAGATGCAGGATCGCGCCGCTCAGCGCAACATGGAACAGCAGATCGCGCAGTCCATTCGCAACATTGAGATACAGGAACGTGCAGCAGGGCGAGCGCTCGAGCAGTCGCTCCGGAGCTCGCAAGGCCAGGGGATCAGCCACGGGAGCGGAATCTCGACGACGCACGCTGAACTGGCGCATGCAGCCGACGCGTTGCGGTCGCTGGCGCACGCGGATACGCGCGTGACGGCGCCGGCGCCGTGGGCTCCGCAGGACGTCGCCGACTCTGCCTATCGAGTGGCGCGCGAGCTGTTCAACCGCGGCGAATACGGCCAGGCCGTGCAGGCGTTCCGCGCGCTGCCGACGAGGTACCCGAACTCGGTGTACGCGCAGGAAGCCGCCTACTACCAGGCGTTCTCGCTCTTCCGCATTGGAGGCACCACCGAACTCCGCGAAGCGCTGGCGGCGCTCGAAGCGGCAAAGACGAAGTATCCCAACGCGCGCTCCAAGACCGAAGCCACGAACCTGGCGACTCGCATCCGTGGCGTGCTCGCCCAGCGCGGCGATGCGCAGGCGGCCGCGGAACTGGCGCGCACCGCCAGCGAGCAGGGTGTCACCTGCGACCGCGAAGAGCAAGCCGTTCAGGCCGAGGCCATGAATGCACTGAGCCGTTCGGATGCCGGCAACGTGAATGAACTCATCACCCGGGTTCTTGCCCGCAAGGACGAATGCGCGATTCCGCTGCGGCGCACCGCGGTGTTCCTGGTCGGCAATCGCCGCGATGCACAGGCGGTGACCATCCTGGCCGGCGTGGCGCGCAACGATCCGAGCGTCGATGTGAAGGTCGCGGCCCTGGAGATCATCGGCCGCCTGCCGAACGAAGAGGGAGTCACGGTGCTTGAAGAACTGACCCGGAGCGACGACGAGCGCATCCAGCGCGCCGCGATCCGGGCCCTCGTCAGGCACCCGAGCGCCAAGGCCCGCACTTCGGTGCGCGGCCTGGTCGAGCGCGATGATGTCTCCGAGCGCGTGCGCGCCGAAGCGCTGTCGGCGTTCGACTCCGAACGGGCAACGGCGGACGACGTCGCCTGGCTTCGCGCGCTGTACGCGAAGGTGACCACGCCTTCGCTCAAGGCTCGCACGCTGTCCGCGATCGTCAGAGTCGGTGGTCCTGAAGTCGACCAGTGGCTCGCGACTCTTGCCCGCGACGACAATCAGCCGAGCGAAATCCGCGCGACCGCGATGCGCCGCATCGGACAGACGATGTCGGTGGCCGACCTCGGCCGCCTCTACGACAGCGCCACACAGCAGCGGTTCCGCTCGGAGATCATCAGCGTGCTCGGCAAGCGGAAGGAAGACGCCGCGACCGACAAGCTGATCGACATCGTCAAGAACGGCACCGATCCCTCGCTGCGGAGTGCGGCCATACGTGCCATCTCGAACAAGGATGACGCCCGCGCCAAGCAGCTCCTGCTGGAGATCATCAACAAATGACAAACCTCTATCGGGCGAAGATCGGACTCTCGCTGCTGGTCTGCGCAGCAGGTTCGGTCGGTGCCCAAACGCTGGAGCGCCGGGTCGCCGGCGCTCCCGATGGGAACGTGACGTTCAACTTCGCCTCGCGCGCTGACGTTTGTGGTGACGGACGCAGCTACATCCGTGCCGACGACATGTGGATGGGTTCTTTCAACGATGGCGTTCGCGCGATGGCCTGCGAGCGCGGACCGATCCGCGTCCTGCTGATCCGCGACGGGAAGGAAGTGCTGCGCATCTCGACATATGCCGGTCCGGTGGCCGAGGAGCCGGGAGCGACGAATCTCGGTGCGGTCCCGGCTGTAGAGGCGGCGTCCTGGTTGCTCGGCATCGCGTCGCGCATCGACGGCCGACCGGGTCGCGAGGCGATCATGCCGGCGGCGCTGGCCGACAGCGCACTCGTGACGCGCGATCTGCTGGCCATCGCCCGGAATACCGACCGCTCGCGTGAGCTGCGTCGGAGCGCGCTCTCGTGGGTCGTCAGGCGGCGCGGCGAACGAGGCGAACTGACGGCCGACGAAGTGAGCCGCACGCTGGTGACGATCGCGCGCGATGAGACGGAAGTCCGCACCGTGCGCGACCAGGCGTTGAGCTCACTGTCCCGGCTCGAGTCGGCGTCCAGTCTCGATGCCCTGGTGGCGATGACGACGGGAACGACCGAGGCCTGGCTGGCCCGGCGGGCGGTGGAGATGATGGCCAGCTCGGGTGATCCGCGGGCGCACGATCATCTTCGGAGTGCGGCCGAGCGATCGGATCTGACCGAAGAGGCGCGGGTCGCCGCGATTAATGGACTGGCCGGCTCTTATGCGACTTCGAGGGACGCCGAGTACCTGCGCGGGCTGTATGCGCGGGTAACGTCGGACCGGCTGCGCGACGCGATCATGAGCGGCATCGCGACGATTGGCGGCAAGGCAAGCCGTGACTGGATCGTAGGGATTGCCCGCGATCCCAACGCCCAGATTCAACAGCGGAAACGCGCGATCACCATGGCCGACCGGCTCGGACTGTCGGCGGCGGACCTGAGCTCCATGTACGACGCGATCGACGATGGCGAGGTCCGGGCGACGTTGATCCAGCAGTTGGCGAGCAACGGCACGCGGGTCGCGCAGGACAAGCTGGTGTCGATCGCGAAGAACGATCCGCTGGTGTCCAATCGCCGGCGAGCGATTCAGGCGTTGGGCAGATTCGACGATCCGCGGGTGAAAGAGGCGCTGAGGGAGCTGGTGGGCAAGGCCTCGTAGTCACGGAGTCTCGATGGGATGCCCGGCTTCGTGTGGGCGGTCAGCGTTTTTGAGACGATTCCACACAGGGTTCACTGAGTTCGCAGAGCCGTGAACATCAAGACGGTTCACCGTCTGTTTCTTCTCTGTGAAACCCTGTGGCCCCGTGGTTCAATCTCTTTGTAGAGTAGAACATTCAGCCACAGGATTCACGGAGTTCACAGAGCTGTGAACATTAGGACGGTTCACCCGTGCGTTTCCTTTCTGTGAAACCCTGGTGAACCCTGTGGTTCAATCTCCGCGCACGAAGCCGGGCCGCCGATGGCACGTCCGATCCGGTCTGGTGGCCCACGTTCCTGACGGGAGGCATCCTGCTCGGCGCCGTCGCCCGGTTCGCAAGGTAAGAGGCTGGCGCCATCCCATCGATGGCACGATGCTAGTGCCATGAAGTTTCTGCCGTTCGGATTCGCGCTGATCGCCTGCGCCAGCGCCTGCCGCCAGTCGACGGAACCCCCGGTGTCGCTCCAAGTCACGCTGGAGTCGAGCCAACTCACCGCCCTCGCCGGGGACACCGTCAGCTTCACGGTGCGCGCCACCGGAAACAACCTGATCGGCGTGGTGATGGACTTCGGTGACTCCGGCTCCGACCAGTACGCGATGGGCGGCGCCCTCACAGCCCGGGTCACGTTCAAGCACGCCTTCGAGACGACGGGCACTTTCACGGTCCGCGCCACGGTGACCGACGCCGTCGCCGGGCAGAAAGAGGCAACCGTGGGCGTCCTGGTCAACTGACGTTGCCTGCTGACGCTGTTCCCTCCCGCGTCCGCTCAGCACGAGCTCCGTCCTCCCGCCCAGTGCTGCAGTCGCACGGCCCCCGCTCCTTGACGCCCCTTCGAATAGCCGTAACGTGTGCCACGCGAGTTTTCGGCTCGTGTCGTTCCCGTGATCCAGGATTGCATCTCTCTCTCTGGAGTTGCTCATGCCTCGATTTTTGCTGAAGCGATTGGCGGGCCCTCATGTGTGGTGGACGGCCTCGCTGCTGGTCCTGGTGGCCGCGCGCGTCGGTGCGCAGACAGGAACGATTACCGGCGCCGTCACTTCAGAAAACGGCCAGACGCTCTCAGGCGCCCAGGTGCTGGTGGTCGGCACGAGCCTGGGAACCCGGACCGGCAATGATGGCCGCTACACGATCGTCAACGTGCCCGCGGCCGATTACCGCGTGCGCGTCCAGTTCATTGGGCACCGCCCCATGGATCAGGCGGTGTCGGTCACGGCCGGCGGCACCGTTACCAGCAACTTCGTGATGAGAGTTCAGGCCCTGGCGCTCGACGCCATGGTCGTCACGGGGACCGCCGGTTCGGCACGCAATCGCGAGGTAGGCAACAGCATCTCGCAGATCGACATGGCCAAGGTGCAACTGCCCTCGGCGAACATCGGCCAGTTGCTTCAGGGCCGGACGGCGGGCATGACAGTCATGCCGAGCTCGGCGATGGCTGGGAGCGGTTCGATGATCCGCCTCCGCGGCAACGTCAGCGTGACGATGAGCAACCAGCCGCTCATTTACGTCGACGGCGTCCGTATCCGTAGCGACGGCTACCAGCGAAACGTCCCGCCGACGGGCTCCGACCTGCGCAGTGGCAACGACGTCGCCAGTCCGCTCAATGACATCAACCCGAATGACATCGAGCGGGTCGAGGTCATCAAAGGTGCGGCGGCCGCCACGCTGTACGGCACCGAAGCTGCCGCTGGCGTGATCCAGATCTTCACGAAGAGCGGACGCACGGGGAGACCCGAGTGGTCGTTCAGCGTGGACCAGGGCTTCGTCCAGTCGCTCCCGTTCGGCCCGGATCCCAGCGAAGCGCCCCCCAGTGATACGATTTCGTCGAAGTGTTCGGCGCCCTGTGTCGGCACGATGCAGGCCTATCGCGACTCCTTCCCGGATCGGTTCGCCGGACTTCCGACCCGAGGCGTCTCGCGGGCCGGTGGTACGTCGTCGTACCTGTTCATCGACCCCTGGCTGCGCAACGGACTGCGGCAGCGGTACTCGCTCTCCGTCGGCGGTGGTGGCGAGAACCTTCGCTACTTCGTGTCGGGGACGACGTCGGACGAGGAGGGCGTCCTGCCCAACGACAAGGAAGCGCGCCAATCAGTGCGCGGGAATTTCTCGTTCATGCCCGTCAACAACGTGCTCTTCTCCTGGAACACTTCGTACACGAAGGACAACATCGCGAACACGGCGGCGGGCAATAACGCCCACGGGATCACCCTGAACGCCTTCCGGCGCGATCGCAACTACGCATCGGACGACCGGCCGGAAGTCGTCGGGAAGATGCTCAACCAGGAACTCACGAGCGACATCACCCACCTGATCACCGGAGGCTCAGTCAACTGGAGCCCGAACGCGAACTTCACGAACCGGGTGACGATCGGTTATGACCAAGCCCAGATCGAGAATCGCAATCTGCGTCCCTTCGGGTTCATCCTGGCGCCCAGCGGCATCATCTCGAGTCGGCGGAATGCATACGAGAACCTCACGCTCGACTACGTGGGCAGCTACGTCAGGTCTCTCGCGGGGCTCAGGACCACAGTTTCCTGGGGCGCACAGGGCGTATCGACAGAGACCAGGGAAACTTCCGCGTACGGCGAGAACTTCCCGGGACCGGGCAAGCCGACGGTTTCCAGCGCTGGAACCACGCTCGGATTCGAGGAACGCCAGCGCGTCGTGAACGGTGGCTTCTTCGGGCAGGCGCTGTTCGACAAGGACAACCGCTACTTCCTGACGCTCGGCTTCCGCGTGGACGGCAACAGCGCGTTCGGCGAAGACTTCGGCCTGCAGTCCTATCCCAAGGCGAGCGTCTCCTGGGTCGCGTCGGAGGAGAGCTTCTGGCCGTCATGGAACCCGGAGATGAAGTTCCGCGCTGCCTGGGGTCGGTCGGGTCGTGCGCCGGGCGCGTTCGACGCCGTCCGCACCTGGGAGCCTGTCGGGTGGGGCGGCCAGCCGGCCTTCTTCCCCCGCAACGTCGGCAACGCCGACCTGGGTCCAGAGCGGACAACCGAGGTTGAAGTCGGCTTCGATGCCGCGTTCTTCGGTGACAAGGTGACCTCGAACGTCACCTGGTTCACCCGTGACGTCGATGCGGCGCTGTTCAGCGCCCGCCAGATCCCATCGCTCGGCTTCCAGAATTCGCAGCTGAAGAACGTCGGAACGATGACCAGCAGCGGATTCGAAGCCACGGCCAACGTCATGGTGCTCCGCAACAGCCTGCTCGAATGGCTGGTCGGTGGCACGCTGTTCACGAACTCCACCAAGGTCACCTCGCTCGGTGGCGCCGCCGACTTCTCCATCGGGAATTTCGGCTGGATCATGCGCGATCAGGCCATTCCGGTCATTCGCACGGACTTCTGCGTCACGAATCCGGATGAACTCGGCGCCGCGCCCAACATCAGTTCCAATCCTAACGACTGCGTGTACGGGCCCAACCTGCCGACGAAGACCTACGGCGTGAACACCAACCTGCTGCTGCCGCGCGGCATCAACATCACGGTGCGCGGCGAATACCAGGGCGGGCACTACATGTACGATGGCGCCGCGTTCAACGCCATCACGCGCTCGGTGCGGTGGCCGGGCTGCTACAACTTCTACACGCTGCAGGAAGCCGGCAGGACCTCAGAGATCAAGCCACTCGACCAGGCGCGATGCACGCCGGCGCAGTCGCGCGCCGACTACTTCATCTATCCGTCGAACTTCTTCAAGCTGCGCGAAGTCTCGCTCAGCATGCCGGTGCCCACGCGCTTCATCCCGGGCTCGTCATCGGCGTCGTTCACCCTGTCGGGCCACAACATCTGGCGCTGGCTGAACGAGGACTTCCCTGTGTTCGATCCCGAGACGGGCAACAACGGAGGTTTCGACTCCCGCGTGCGCTCGATCCTCGAGCACGTGCCACCCCCGGCGTCGTATACCGCGACGCTGCGGGTCGTGTTTTAAGTAGCGATCAGCGATCAGCGATCAGCGATCAGCGAAGAGCGACGAGATGTCAAACACTTTTGGAGACCAGAAATGTTGATCAATCGGATCAGCTGCACGGCGCTCCTTCTTGTAGCTACGGCGGCCTGCGACACGACGGTGACCAACCCCGGACCGGTCCAGGATGAATTCCTGGCGGACCGGAATGCAGCAACGGCGATGGTGAATGGCGCGGGCCGGGCGCTCTCGTCAGGCATGAACTGGATCAGCTATACGGGCGCCGCGGTGGCGCGCGAGATCCACCCCGCCGGATCCACGGGGAGCTTCGGCATCTCCGCGCGTTGGCAGAACGGAGAACTCAACCTGGATGACGGCGGCCTGAATACGCACTGGGAGCAGGCGCAGCAGGCGCGCTGGCTCGCGGAGGAGACATTACGACGGCTCGAGGCGGCGGGCCCGCCCCCCACAGGCAGCCTGCAGACCCCGGCTCAATACGCCAACCTCCTCCAGCTCGCCTATGTCTACGCGGGCTACGCCAACCGCTTGCTGGGCGAGAACATGTGTGAGGCGGTCATCGATGGCAGCGCTGCACTCCCTGGTTCCACGTTCCTGCAGCGCGCCGAGAGCCTGTTCACGAAGGCGCTGGCGGTTACCGGCGGCACGGCATCCACCATTACTTCGCTGTCGAATGCAGCATACGGCGGCCGGGCGGCGGTCCGCGTCCATCTCGGCAAATGGAACGAAGCGGTGGCCGATGCCGGTCAGGTCGCCATCGCGTTCGTCTATAACATGCCGTACTTCAACATCGGCAGTGATGCGCAGCGGAATCGCATCTTCTACGCCTCAGGTAACAGCCGGGAGAGCGGCTCCGCCTATCGCGCGCACACGCAGTGGAACACCTGGTACTACGATTACCGGGTGGCCACCAACGACCCGCGTGTTCCCATCACCGTCACGCAACTCGAGGGCGACGCGGCCATCGAATGTTGCGGCAAGGTGCCGTTCTGGCCCGAGGCAAAGTATACCTCATCGGCCTCCCCGATCCGCCTGACGAGTGGCCGGGAGATGCGGTTGATCGAGGCGGAAGCCAAGTTGCGCAATAGTGACATGGCCGGCGCGATGACGTCGATCAACGCGGTTCGCACGCAGGCCGGGACCGGGACCCTTACGGCGACCGACCTCACGGACGCCTGGCGCCTCCTCAAGCGCGAGCGCGCCATCGAGCTGTGGCTGGAGGCGCGCCGACTGGGCGACCTGCGCCGCTGGAAGGCGGACAACACGCCGGGAGCCCTTGATCCGCTCGAATCGGTTGGCGCCGCATCGCACCTGTCCCAGCAGGATCTCTGCTTTCCGATCTCGCGTTCGGAACGGGAAACGAATCCGAACCTGCGCGGGGGGTAATGGGAGATGGGAGATGTGAGATGGGAGATGTGAGATAAGCTGCACAGCGATTACCTCGGAGTGGATTGGATCTTCCAATCGAATCCGCCTCCGTCGCGTTGTGCAGGTTATCTCCCATCTCCCATCTCGATCAGGTCCGTACTACGGGCGCCAGCTGAACGAGAAGATGATGGCGTCGGTGCCCCCACCACCTGGCAGCGGCTCCTTGCCAGGCTCGCCCTTCAGTGACTTGAAGAGGATGCTGCCGGCGATGATGGCGGCTGATCCAACCACCGCCGCCGTGCGGAGGCGATCGATCCGGCGGACCTCGATCTCGAGCAGCTCGCTCCGCAGGATCGAGACCCGCTGGTTAGGCGTCCGCCCGAATTCCCTCGTGTCCGTCATCACGGTCGGGACTTCGACGATCAGCGTGTCCGTCGATTGCGTGATCAGCGTGCCGTCCAGACGCCGCGCGTCGGCAGCACCCAGCAGCGGCGCGATCCGCGCACCGGCCGCCGGCGACACCCGGGCGCGAACGGCGATGCCGGGCTCCAACTGGCCGGGCTCTGTGACCGGCAGATAACTGAAGCAGCCCGACAGCAACAGAGCCGCACCGGGTGGAAGGAGGGTTCGCATCATGCGTAAAGTGCGGGTCGATCGGCCTCGCAACAAGCGACGTGGCATGGGCTGAATCCTGACTCCTGTGTCGGGCCGTCCCCGATGACGCGACAAGCACTTGCAGGGATAACTCGCATCATGCTGCCCCACACCATCATCGAGCCCTTCCGCATCCGCACCGTCGAGCCCATCCGGCAGACGACGCGGGAAGAACGCGAGTCCGCCCTCCGGGCGGCGCATTACAACCCGTTCCTGCTCCACTCTACCGATGTCCTGATCGACCTCCTCACGGATTCCGGCACCGGCGCACTCTCCGCGAACCAGTGGGCGGCGATGATGCAGAGCGACGAGTCGTACGCCGGCGCACGGTCCTTCTTCACCTTCGAGAAGGCGATTCACGACATCACGGGCCTGCGCCACGTGCTCCCGACTCACCAGGGACGCGCGGCGGAGCGCATCCTGTTCACGGCCACCTGCCGTGCCGGCGACGTCGTGCCGAACAACACGCACTTCGACACCACCCGGGCCAACATCGAAGACCGCGGCGCGACGGCGCTCGACCTGCCGATCGCCGAGGGGCGCGTGCCCGCGACCGAGCATCCGTTCAAGGGGAACATGGACCTCGCGGCGCTCGAAGAGACTCTCACGCGGCACGCCGGTCACGTACCGCTGGTCATGCTCACCGTGACGAACAACTCGGGCGGCGGCCAGCCGGTGAGCATGGCCAACATCCGCGGCGCGCATGACATCTGCAGGCGTCACGGCGTTCCGTTCTTTCTGGACGCGTGCCGATTCGCCGAGAATTCGTGGTTCATCAAGCTGCGCGAGCCCGGATACGCGGACCGGACGCCGTTCGAGATCGCGCATGAGATGTTCGGCTACGCCGACGGTTGCACGATGAGCGCGAAGAAGGACGGCATGGCCAACATCGGCGGGTTCCTGGCGGTGAATGACGATGCGCTGGCCCGGAAATGCCGCAACAACCTCATCCTGACCGAGGGGTTCGTCACGTACGGCGGGCTCGCCGGCTACGACCTCGAAGCCGTGGCGGTCGGACTGCGCGAGGCGCTCGACTCCGACTATCTGCGCTACCGCATCCGATCGATCGAGTACATCGCCGAGAAGCTGGCCGTGATCGGCGTGCCGATCGTGCGTCCGCCTGGAGGGCACGCGCTGTACATCGATGCCAGGGCGATGCTCCCGCACATCCCGCAGGCGGAGTATCCCGCCTGGGCACTGACATGCGCCCTGTACCTGGAAGGCGGTATCCGCGGCGTCGAGATCGGCTCGGTGATGTTCGGCCTGCAGCCGGACGGCAGCGAGAAGGCGGCGACGATGGAGCTGGTACGACTTGCCTTTCCGCGGCGCGTTTACACACAGAGTCACGTGGATTATGTGGCCGAGGTGCTGGCGTACGTGCACACTCGCGCGGGCGCGATCCGTGGCATGCGGATTGTGGACCAACCCACGGCCCTGCGGCACTTCACGGCGCAATTCGCACCGGCGCACGGCGGACTCTACGTCGATCAGGAGTCCTGAGACACGGGCAGCGGGCAGCGGGCAGCGGCAAGAAAGTCAGCACACTTTGCCCTTTGCCCTCTGCCCTTTGCCCCCTACCGGCACTTCACCGCGGGATTCCAGTCCGCGAACAACCCCGCGCTGTTGGGCGTCCAGACCCACATATGCGTGTACCAGAGCTGAAGCGGGTCGCTCCGGATCATGTCACGCCCCATCAGCTTCGGTGGAACCGAGTCCTTTGGCCACGCGCGGTAAAGAATGATGTACTCGACGCCGTTCAATCCGTACGAGCCGTCCGCCTTCCGCTCATAAAGCAGGATCTCGGGCTTGTCGACCTCGATCTTGTTGTCCAGGAGTGCGCGGTTCATGTGGTGAAAGCCCATCGCGCCGTGGGTCGGGTCGGAGAGGCATTGCGCGACGCTGGCCGGGTAGCCCTTCGCGACGGCCGAGTCGAGCACCTTGAACGCCGCCGTCGAGGCACGAACGCGAGCATACCCGTCCTGCACCTCCCTGCTGAATGCCGACGGCTCGGCAGCGGCGGTAGACATGGACATGGACGTGCCGGTATGCGCGGATTTCGCGCAGGCTGAAACGGCGATTGCGGCAACTACGAAAAGGCGCATGGGAGTTCGAGCTCAGAGCTCGGAGTAGGGGAGAGATTCGGGGCCTTCGCTCGCGCGAAAGAGGTGAGTTTCCGGGAAGACCGAAAGCGGTCGCGCAGTGCGTGGCGCCTGCAGTGCAACCAACGGGATCAGCAGTGCAACGCTCCCACCGGCTCCGGACCTTCGGCTTGGGCCGGGAACGTCATATTCTTTGAGCATGCGCTCTCACGACGGGACGAACCGCAGCCAGGGCTGGCTATCCAACCGACGGACTCTCTTCGCGATCGCGGCGGCGGTATGGATGACCTTCGCGCTCGTTCAGGTCGTCCAGTCATTCGTCTTCGCGCGCGCGGTCGGCCGTGCGTGGAACCTGACTGGCGCGATCGTTGGCGGCTTCCCGTGGTGGCTCTCCTGGCTCGCGCTCACGCCACTCATCGCCACACTGGCCGAACGATTCCCGTTCACCGAAGGGCGACACTGGCAGGCCCTCGGCAAGCACGCGATGGCGGGTGTCGTCCTGGCGCTGGTCCAGGTCGTGACCGTCGGAGCGATCTACTGGTTCACGACGGGCCAGTACAGTGGAGTCGCGACGTCGCTCGGCAACCAGGTGCAGCGATTCTTCGGGAATTTCTTCCTGGAGAGCATCGTGACCTACGCGGGCACCGCCGGAGTCTTCATCGCAATAGACTTCGCGCGCGCGGTCCGTGATGACGCCGTGGTGAGGGCGCGGCTCGAAGCTCACGCGGCGGCGCTCGAATCCTCGGTAGCCCAGGCGCGGCTCGATGCCCTGTCCATGCAGATGAATCCGCACTTCCTGTTCAACACGCTCACCGCCATCTCCGGTCTGGTCTCACAAGAGCGAAAGGCGGAAGCGCGCGAAGTGATTCAGCGGTTAGGCGAGTTGCTGCGCCAGTCGCTGGGCAACGGCAATGGGCCGTTCAGCACGGTGGGTCGCGAAGTCGAGCTGCTCGAGGACTATCTCTATATCCAGCGCATTCGCTTCAGCGATCGCCTCTCGGCCACCGTGGAAATCGATGAGGAGACGCGTGAACTGCTCGTACCGACCATGCTGCTGCAGCCCCTGGTCGAGAACGCGATCCGGCACGGTATCGAGCCAAGGGAAGGGAAGGGGACGGTGCAAGTCAGCGTGAGACGCGCCGATGACATGCTCCGCATCACCATCTCCGACTCCGGCGCCGGCTTCGCGCTCGGCGGCAACGGCCGGCCGGCGCGTGAGGGCATCGGCATCGCGAACACGCGGGAGCGCCTCGACCGTATCTATGGATCCGCCGCGTCGCTCGAGCTCGGGAACCATCGAGGCGGGGGCGCCGAGGCGATCGTGGTCGTCCCGATCGTGTCGGAACCCGCCGAGGTGGCGGCGGTGCGTTAGGCACCATGACCGCCGTTCCGGTGTCCGCCGTGAAGGAACTGCGCGTGGTCGTCGTGGACGACGAACCGCTGGCGCGGGAGGACATCGTCCAGTTGCTGGCCGGCCGCGCCGATGTCGCCGTGGTTGCGACGTGCGCCAACGGCATCGAGGCGCTCGACGCCGTCAGGCGTCTCAACCCCGATGTCCTGCTGCTGGACATCCGCATGCCGGGCATCGATGGATTCGGCGTCGTGGAGAAGCTCGACCGGCGTGAGCTGCCTTATGTCGTCTTCGTGACGGCCTTCGATCGGTTTGCGATCGACGCGTTCCGCGTACGCGCCCTCGACTACCTGCTCAAGCCGGTCCAGCCAGCGCGACTGCAGGAAGCGCTGGATCGCGCGCGCGAGCAGCTCGGCAGGCGATCAGTCGAGGACTGGAGGGCATCGGTCCAATCCGCGGCGGAGGAACACTCGCGGGATGCTGCGCCGTACCTGACCGAGCTCATGGTCCGCGTCGGGACGCGGGACATCGTGCTCAAGGTCGACGAGATCGACTGGGTGCAGGCCGAGACCTATTACGCTCGGTTGCACATCCGCGGACGCTCGTACCTGTATCGCGAGCGGATGCACGTTCTCGAGTCGCAGCTCAATCCGCGATACTTCGCCCGCGTGCATCGTTCGGCCATCGTCAACCTGGATCGCGTGCGGGAGATCGTGCACGACAATCGCGGCGATCACGTGGTGGTGCTGTCAACCGGCGCGCGGGTGAAGACGAGTCACCAGCGGTGGCTGGAGTTCCGGGACATCATGAGGCAGCGCACGCGTCGATAGGCCAACAGCGGCCTGCGTGCTTCTTCTGCGTGCTAGTACTTCGGCCTGGACCCGAACATCGCGCTCGGAGGGGGCCGCATCGCGGCCCCCCGCTTGCGTCCCGGTCCGGACTACTTGACCGTCACCGTAACACAAGCGTCCGTGACGTAGGCCTCGGTGTCACCAGTGTTTGGCGTTCCCGAGCCATCCGTATCATCGAGGATCGCGAACCTTACGCTGAAGAACTTCCCGTCGTCAAAGAGCGGGCCCGGAAACCGACCATAGAAGTGGGCGGCGCCGGCACCTCCAGCCGACGTCGTCAGAACTCTGAATACGGGAGGCGAGCTCGGCGTCACGGCGTCGACAAACTCGATGAAGGGGTTCCACGCAGCGACCGTCGTGCAGTCGAAGACGGGCGGCGCGGCGTCCGCTTTACGGGCGATGAAATAGGTCCGGTCAGGATCGGCTCCGTGCAGGGTGAACTGGCCCTGGACGGTGAATCCTTGATCTGTCGCCCCGGGGTCGCTGGCGGTGGGGGAAACATTTACCTGTCCCGACCCCGGATACCCCGTGTGCGAGACCAGAGGGATGGCGTGATGATCCCCGACGCCGATGTCGGCGACGACCCGACCGAGATCGGGCCCGGGGGTGACAGGTTCGCTGGCGTTGCAGCCCAGCCCCAGGACGGAAAGTGAGAACGCGAGTACGCTGAGCGGCCGAGTCATAGGATCCTCTTCGTGAGTAGTCGAACAGTCCGCCCGGCGTCAATCCAAGCCGGGGAGGGGTGAGGAGCTCGCTATCCCCATCCGCCAGCAGCATTCTTTAGTGGCGGGCGATCGGGATGCACCCCTACTATCGCGTGGGGCTCTGACGGGCGTCTGACCTGGGACTGATCCGGGCGCGGACGAAGAGGTGTCGCGTGATCGAGCTGCGGCTTCTGGGCGGGATTGAACTGAAAGATGCCGGAGGGATGGACCGCCGGAGTGTGCTGGCACAGCCGAAGCGACTCGCGCTGCTCGTCTATCTCGCGCTCCAGCGTCCGGGAAGCTTTCTCCGCCGCGATTCGCTCATTGCCACATTCTGGCCGGAGCTCGACGATGCCCACGCGCGCGGAGCGCTGAGTCAGGCGCTTCGATTTCTTCGTCGCGAACTTGGTGACGCACTGATCGAGCGTCGCGGCGAAGAGGAAATCGCCTTGGCGCCGAATGCGCTCATTTGCGACGCGTTGGAATGCGAGCGCGCTTGCGTCACGGGCGACTTCGCCGGCGCGCTCGCGATCTACCGCGGACCGCTGCTCGACGGATTCTTCATCGCGGGGGCGCCGGAGTTCGAGCGCTGGCTCGACGGCGAACGGCCGCGCTTCGCGCGCGCGTACGCTCAGGCGCTTGAGGGGGAGGCCGAGCGACTGGCGGCGTGCTCTCGGCTCCGCGAATCGGCCGATTGCTGGCGCCGCCGCGCCGAGCACGAGCCGTATAACGCCATCGTGACGCAGAAGTTCATGCAGGCGCTCGCGGCGATGGGGGATTCGGCGGGGGCTCTGGCTCATGCCAGCGAATACGCACGGCGCCTCGCGACAGACCTTGAAGCGCGGCCTGAACCGGGAGTCACGGCGCTCTCCGAGCGCCTCCGCTCGACCGCGGGCGCCGAGTCGCCGCCCCTGAGCTCGCCTGACGAGCCAGCTGTGCTGACGAATGCGGACGGCGTCGCTCGAGGAATGTCCGAAGACGCTCGGCACATCGCGCACAAGCTGCGCGCGGATACGCGAGGACTCGAGACGAATTCGAAGAGGCGTCGTTTGATCGCTCCCGCCCTCGCGCTCGCGGCGCTGCTCCTGGTGACTCTTGCGGTTCGCGTCCGACCGACGGCCGGGGCGCGCCGAGTGGCGGTCGCGGTCTTCGAGGTACACGCAGATGACGCGTCGCTCGCACTGCTCGGAGCGACGGCGACGGAGTGGATCACACAGGGTCTGCAGCAGACGGGTCTCGTGGACGTCGTCCCATCGGAGACCGTGTTGGGGAGCTCTGTCCCCGCTGAGGGGAGCCCAGGGCGTAACATCACGGCGCCCGCGCGGCTCCAGGATCTTGCCCGGGCGACAGCGGCCACCTTCGTCGTCAGGGGCCGGATCGATTTGGTGGAGGACAGCCTCCGACTCCAGGCGGATATCGTCGAGGTGCGCGCCAATCGGCTGGTGGGCGTGCCGCTCCCAGTCGTCGTCCCGCGACGCGATGCGATGCAAGGGATCGCCCTGCTTCGCGACCATATCGTGGGAACGCTGGGGACCCTGCTCGATCCGCGGCTCGCAAGCTGGGCCGCCGCTTCAAGCAATCCGCCATCGCTCGAGGCCCTGTCGGAGTTCGTCGCCGGCGTGGATGCACTCGCACACGTTGGAGACAGGGCGAGCGCGGTCGCTCATTTCACGCGGGCATCGGCTGCGGACTCGTCCTATGTTGTGCCACTGCTCTGGCTGGCCGCCACGTACTCCCGTGGCGGCAGTTTCACTTGGCGGCAGATGGATTCCGTGCTGCGCGTGGTGGAGCGCTCTCGCGCCAGGCTTGCGCCGCTCGATCGGCTCTCGCTGGATCGATATGGCGCGATACAACGGGCTGACGGGGAAGGCGCGTACCGGGCTTCACGCGAGCTCGTTGGCCTGGCGCCGGAATCTCACTTCGTCGAGTGGTTGGCAAGCGATGCGTACGCGCTGAACCGGCCGCGTGAGGCTGCACGTCTCCTGAGTCGCGTCAACCGCGGGCAGCGGTGGGTGCAGGAATCTCAGAATCCGTGGGCCGTACTCGCCTACGCACTGCACGACCTTGGCGACTTCGAGCGCGAACTCTCCGTAGCCAGACAGGCGCGGAGCCTCGCACCTCGCGACATCCGATTCCTCTGGCTCGAGATACAGGCGCTCGTTGCGCTCGATCGTGTGGAAGCGGTCACGGCTCTGCTCGAAGACAGCGAGGCACTCCACTCCCCGCATGAGAATCCCGGCAAGGGCGCATGGAACATGGGAGCGCTCATGCGGACGGTCGCACTCGAGCTCCGTGCGCACGGTCAAGCGAGAATGTCGCGAGACGTACTGCTTCGCTCGCATGCATGGTATGCTGCTCGACCGGACTCGGAGCAATCGCGGCCAATAGCTGTCTACAATCGACTCCAACGGCTCGAGGAGCTGGAGCGCTGGGACGATGCCTGCGTTCTCGCCGACACGCTGCTGCGGACGGATGCAGCCGGGCCCTGGTCCAGGGCGGTCATCGCACAGGCTGCGGCCCTCCGTGGCGATAGCGTGGCGGCGAGGAAACACTTAGACCTCCTCGTCGACGCCGGGAGGTTCGCGCTCGCGGCGAAGATCGCGGCGCGCCTCGGAGACAGAGACGGAGCCATCGACCTGCTGCGCCGGTCGCTGTCGTCCGGGCACCGGCACAGCTTCTACGATCACCTTACTCCCGCCTTCGAGGCGTTGCGGTCCGACCCGCGCTATCGGGAGTTGATGCGGCCGAAAGGGTGAGGCGCAAACGAGCGGCATTGGCTATTCGCGCGGGGCTCCCTTGCGCACGTTGTTTTGCCCGGCCTGCTCACCGATCTCACTGCCATCACCTCGAGTGCCGCGCCAGCATGCGCCGCTGACCAGGCGATAACGGTGCAGCTGGTCAGAAGTAACTGAGCCAGTGGTACGTTCCGCGCGCTTTGAGTTCCGCCACCTTTTCAATGCGGTCCAGCAGTGCCGTATCGAGGGCAAACGCTAACTGCTAACTGCTACGTCAGATCCGGTCGACGCGAACGCAGCGCCAGGCGGGCGAGACTCGTCAGGATGGTCAATCGGCTGCCTGAAGCGGCGGCGACGGCGGTCAGCGGCCAGCATTTGAGTCTCGAGGTTCGGGGCCGGCGTTTCGGGTGGCTGCGCGACGACCATCATGGGGACAGCCGATTGGCGCTGAATTGCCGGGCGCCGGCAGGGGCGAACCGCATGATCGTGTCGGCATCGCCCGAGCTCTTTCACATTCCCAGGTATCTCGGGACCAGGAGTTGGGTTGGTGCGTGGCTGGATCTCGACGAGGTTGATTGGCCGGCGGTGGACGCAGTGCTCAACGATGCGTATCGGCTGGCCGCGCCGCGGAGTCTGTTGCGGCGTCTGTGGGAAGCGGGATAGAGCAGAATGCTCCGCTGGCTGGCCCGTTGCCTCTGGGGGCTCGAACCGGTCAAATTACGGTCCGCGCCGCAAGTAGCCGATGGGGTGTAGCTTAGCTGGCAGAGCGCCTGACTGTTAATCAGGAGGTCGGTGGTTCGAATCCACCCGCCCCAGTTCACAGCACTGTAGAGCTGGATATGCGAACGCCCGCCGACCAGGGTCGGCGGGCGTTTGTTGCGTGCGCCAGGCATGATCTCTGACTAGGAGGTGCAAGACCTCTGGGGACCTTGATGACAGGAACCTCTAGCCGAACAGCAACTGCATTGTCGCGAGGCGGTGTGGGAAGGAAGCTGTGAGCAAAGCTCCGACCCGAGGAACACGAATCGCATAGGAGGCGACCGTTTGGGGGCGAGAGGGCGTAAAGACTCGAAGCCCAATGTCATCCGGACCGAACGGGCGTAGATGCGGCGGGTGGATGGAGCGACAGTCTGGGATCTTACCCTGGGAGAGCTGCACCTCTGCTCGCACGGAGTAGCGAGCTAGTCGGGCTGGAAGGCGCGACGACGGAGTGCAGCAGTCAGCCGAGGCCGTAGTAGTCGCGCACGCACCGCGACGAAGGGCCAAACATGATGAGTCGGTCGCACACGAGGCGTTCGATGGACGAGAGAGACGCAGAGCAGACGGCTGCGATGCCGGAGCACACCCGCGACCGAGGCGACGGAATCGCCGAGGGGGCTGGGGGAAGTGCGCGTCAAGCGTCCACGGCACAAGGCGAGGCGGCGAACGGAGGGACGTCAGCGCTCCTGGAGGACGTGCTGCGTCGCGAGAACCTAACGAAGGCATACACGCGGGTGGTGCAGAACGAGGGCGCCCCGGGCGTCGACGGCGTCACGGTCGAGGATCTGAAGGCCTACCTCCGAACGCACTGGCCGCGTGTACGGGAGTCGCTGCTCAAGGGGGAGTATGTCCCCGCACCTGTTCGGCGGGTGGAGATTCCGAAACCCGACGGTGGGGTGCGGTCTTTGGGCATCCCGACGGTACTGGACCGATTCATTCAACAGGCCCTGCTCCAAGTCTTACAGCCACTGATTGATCCGACCTTCTCGGACGGGAGCTTCGGTTTTCGCCCGGGGCGGAGCGCGCACGACGCCGTGCGCCGCGCGCAGCAGCATGTGGCGGCGGGTTATCGCTGGGTGGTGGACATGGACCTCGAGAAATTCTTCGATCGCGTGAACCATGATGTGCTGATGGCGCGCGTGGCTCGGCGGATTTCGGACAAGCGGGTGCTTCGACTGATTCGCCGCTACCTGCAGGCGGGAATCATGGAAGGCGGGCTGGTGTCACCGCGGACGGAGGGGACACCGCAAGGTGGGCCCCTCTCACCGCTCTTGAGCAACATCCTGCTCGATGATCTCGACCGGGAATTAGAGCACCGCGGACATCGGTTTGTCCGCTATGCCGATGACTGCAACGTGTATGTGCAGTCGGAGCAGGCGGGCCAGCGGGTGTTGGCATCGCTGGAGCGCTGGCTGTGGAGGCGCCTCCGGCTCAAAGTGAATCGGGACAAAAGCGCGGTGGGCCGGCCCTCGAAGCGTAAGTTTCTGGGGTACAGCATGACCGTGCATCGCGACCCGAAGCTGACGGTAGCGCTTCAATCGGTGCATCGATTGAAACAGAAGCTGCGGGTGATTTTGCGACGGGGCCGAGGCCGTCATCTCGGCAGCGTCATCGCGGAGCTCACCCCGGTTATTCGGGGATGGGTTGGGTACTACCGGTTGGCGGGCGTGAAAGTCCGCTTCGAGGAACTGGATGCGTGGATGCGTCGGAAGCTGCGCCGGATTCTCTGGAAGCAGTGGAAGCGGCCGCGCACGCGGTTCCAGAAGTTACGCGCGCTTGGACTCGACGAGGCTCGTGCAGCGATCTCGGCCTACAATGGTCGTGGTCCCTGGTGGAACGCCGGGGCGAGCCACATGAACCAAGCGGTGCCTACTGCCTTACTTACTCGCTGGGGACTCCTGAGCTTCCTCTGGGAACATCAGCGTCTTTCTCACTCATCATGAACCGCCGTATGCCGACCGGCACGTACGGTGGTGTGGGAGGTGGGGAGCTGTAAGGCTCCCCGCCTACCCGATT
>DATCIJ010000123.1:0-4808 GCA_036507855.1 Gemmatimonadaceae bacterium
ACGTCGCGCCCATTCTCCAGCAGAAGTGCCAGGAGTGTCACCAGCCGGGGTCGATCGCGCCGATGTCGCTCATCACCTACGAAGATGCGCGGAAGTACGCCCGGCGCATCAAGACCAGGGTCGCGGCGCGCGTCATGCCACCTTGGCACCTCGACAAGACCGTCGGGATCCAGTCGTTCAAGAACGACCGCAGTCTGACGGATGACCAGATCGCGACGCTCGTTCGCTGGGTCGATGACGGCACTCCGTTAGGCAATCCGGCGGACATGCCGCCGGCGCCGAAGTTCCCTGATCCGAACCGCTGGCAGTACGCCGACCAGTTCGGCGCCCCGGATCTCGTGCTTCGATCGAAGCCGTACGACATGCAGGCGCGCACGCAGGACAAGTGGTTCCGCCCCGTCACCGAGACGGGCCTGACCGAGGCGCGCTGGGTCCGCGCCATCGAGATCAAGCCGGTGAAGCCAGAGTATCGCAAGGTCGTGCACCATGTCCTCACGCTCCTCGAGCAGCGGGAAGCGGAAGGGATCACTGGCCTGGCGCACGAGGCCCACGATGTCCAGCGCGGTGCCGGACTGTTCATGGAATGGGCGGTCGGGAAAGTCGGTGAAATCTTCGCCACCGACGCCGGGAAGCTCATGCTTCCCGACTCGAAGATCCGCTGGGAAGTCCACCTCCACGCCATCGGCGAGGAAATGAAGAACGTCGAGGTCGAACTGGGGATCTACTTCTACCCGAAGGGCTACGTGCCGCAGCGGCGCACGGTGTTGCGCATGTTCGACGTGTCGCGCGGGTCGGAGCTCGACATTCCGCCCAACCAGAAGGCGATGACGCAGAACTTCTATGTGATGCAGGCGCCCGCACGCATCGAAAATTTCCAGCCGCACATGCACATGCGTGGCAAGGCGTTGTCGCTCGAAGCGATCTACCCGGATGGACGAAAGGAAATTCTCAGCACCGTGAACAACTTCCAGTGGAACTGGCACGTCAACTACGTCTACGCCGACAGCGTCGCGCCGCTGCTCCCGAAAGGTACGGTATTGGTCTTCACCGCCTGGCATGACAACACGGCGGCCAACCCGAACAACCCCGACCCGAACCAGTGGGTGGGATGGGGCGACCGTACCGTTGACGAGATGGCACACGTCTGGGTCGACGTGACTTACCTCGATCAGGTTGACTTCGACAAACTCGTTGCGTCCCGAAAAACTGGCGCCCGCGTCGTGCCGTAGTGCGATTAGCACGGTAAGGGCGAACGCGGATCACGCGGGCGCCACGGGCAACGGCCGAGGTCCGTAAAGAGGTTGTCGCGTCTCGCGGGTATTGAGCGGCGATAGCGCCCCGCTCTACAGCATCCGCAGCGTCAGGTGCACGTCCACCGAGTCATCGGTCGGCGCGCTGACAACGAAGGCGCAATGCCAGCGCGCCCCCTTCGCGGTGATCTCGAATGTCGAAACGGCGATAGATCCGACCGCTGCCTCATCGACTTTGCGCCAGCCTCCCGTTGTGAACAAGCCGGAGTAGTGCGCGAGGATGTCCCGAATCGGCAGAACCCCGTTCAGCGTCGTGCTCATCGTCATGGAGCGATCGCTACTTGCGACGCCACTGGAACCGGCGCCCCTGCTCTGCATTCCCGGCGGCGGCACCAGTGATGGCAGTGGTGAATCCGCGGCCGCGTCCATGCGGGACATGCGAATCCGGTCGCCGCCACAAAGAAACTCGGCTCCCTGGGAGAACTGACGGCTGATGACGGCTAGCGTGCGGTTGATGGAGCGGACCATCACCGTTGGGACGACGGCAACCCGATCCCGGCATATTGCCTGCGGCCGGGAGCCGCCAAACGCCGAGACGAATCCGCGTTGCGTATCCTCTGTCTGCGGCGCGGCCTTCCAGCCCGCGGCCACGAGGCGAGCCTTGATGGTGTCGATTGTCGCCTGCGGCGCGTACGGAAAGTAGGCCACCGTCGTGGTCGACGTCCGGTAGTCGGCGAAGCCGAGCAGCAGGGCATCGCGAAACAACGCGGCGGGCAGTGAGTCGTCGGCCAGGCCGGCCCGCACGTCGACCCGGGCGCCGCCTAACGACCCGCCGAGGAGGGCGGTGACGAGTTCACGGGGCAGCGAGTCCGACGGCGGCCGTTGCTGCGCCCGCAGCGGCATTGCAATGGCCAGGCTGCAGCATATCGGCACCAGGACGCTTCGCACGGTGTTCATGGTCTGGATGGTTGAGACTCCCGTGTCGTACCCCTCATGTCACGGTTCGCGGCTGACGCGAATCCGGATCGGGAGAATGGTTTCCCCCCAGTGCATCCGCAGGACCACCGAGTCCCGTCCCACCACCGGGAAGTAGTATGCGAGTGTTTCCATGTGCGCGCCGCGTTCCGGTGAGATGTCGACGCGCAAAACGTCGTGCTGGGGCCCCGGGTAAGGGGAGTGGAACACGTGGGTGGCGGAGCTGAGGATCAGGGTCCAGGGTGCGCGTTCTCGCGGGATCAGCCAGATGGAGTACTCGCCGCGCGCCAACGGCTTGTCCTCGAGCACGACGTCCTTGTCCAGGGTGATCCGCGTGGCGGAGTCGGCACCCGGATGCCACACGCTGTCCCACTTCACGAGTGCGCCGAACAGCGTTCGCCCGCGAGCAACGGGCCGGTTGTACTCAATGGCGATGTTGGTGTGGCTGACGCGCTGCGACACGGTGCCATGCTGGCTGAACGGCACGCCCTGAGCAGCAGCGGTCATCGCGGTGACTGCGAAAGCTACTGAGAACGTCCGGATCATCGGTCTACCCATGGTGTGCCGAGTCACGAGTCACGAGTCACGAATCACGAATCACGCCTCCAACATCCCCGCCAGCTTCCCAAGGACCTTCGCAAGATCCGGCTTCTCCTCCAATACGGGAAGCACGGGATCGGTTCCCAGCGACTCCATCCGGGTCACGGCGTTCCTGATGGTGTAGTTGCGCGGGTCGAGCGAATCATCGACCTCGTCCCAGGTGAGGGGCATCGAAACCGTTGCACCGGGGAGCGGCCGCACGCTGAACGGTGCCACGATGAGCTGGCCATGCCGGTTCTGGAGGAAGTCGATGTAGACCTTCTCGCCCCGCTTGTTGATCGTGCGCATGATCGTGGCGATCGAGCCCAGCTCCTTGATCACCAGCCGCGCCAGCAGCTCCCCGATGTGCCGCGACTGCTCGTACGTGCACTGCTTGCCGAGCGGGATCATGATGTGCAGGCCCGTCTTGCCGGTGGTCTTGACATAGTTAGGCAGGCCTATCTGGTCGCAGATGCGGTGGAGAACCAGGGCACACCTGACGACGTCCGCGAAGGTGGCGTCCTTGGGATCGAGGTCGATGACGCACCAGTCGGGTTGCTCGAGCGAGCCCACCCGGCTCATCCAGATGTGAAGCGGGATGGTGCCGAGGTTCGCGATGTAGATGAGTGACTCCACGTCGTCGCAGACGAAGTACCTGATGTCGCGCTGGGTATCGTTGCTCCAGATCGGGAAGGTGCGGATCCAGTCGGGAGCGAACTCCGGCGCATCCTTCTGATAGAACGACTTTCCGTCGATGCCGTCTGGGAACCGCGTCAGCACAAGCGGTCGGTTGCGCAGGTAGGGCAGCAGCCACCGTGAAACGGTACGGTAGTACTCGATCAGGTCGCCCTTCGTGTACTTCTCGGCTTTCCAGAAGACCTTGGTGAGGTTCGAGAGCTGAACCTCGCGGACCGGGGCTTCGTGACCGGTGACTGGTGACGGGTGACTGGGCGGCTCCGCTCCGTCCTCCTCTGGCCTCTGGCTTCTGGCCTCTGGCCTGTCCGTCTCTGCCCTCTGGCCTCTGGCCTCTGGCCTGTCCGTCTCTGGCCTCTGGCCTCTGGCCTCTGGCCTCGGCCACTGCCTCTCCACCTGATCAACGCGCTTGTCGTCTCTCTCGCGAAGGAAGGCGGGGTGTCGCAGGACCCCTTCATGCGTCCACTCCGTGAAACGCACCTCGACCACGTACTTCGGCTCCACCCAGGTCGTCGTCTTCACTTCAGGAATCGACTCGGACGGCGGTGGCTCCTCGTCAGGCGACGTCACTGGCCCGAAGCATGGAGGCTCATCCCGGACATCGGGCAACAGTCGTTCGTGCCACTCCGTGAGCATCTTCTCAGTGAAGCCCGTCCCCGCGCGGCCCGCGTAGACCAGTCGGCCGCCGACCAGGTCGGCCAATTGCAGCGCGCCGAAGCCGACCCGGCTTCCCTTCGGTGCCGTGAACCCTACCACAGCGAAATCGCCGGTCCGGTCCGCCTTGATCTTCAGCCAGTTCGCCGAGCGGCCCGCGCGATACGGCTGGTCGGCCTTCTTGGCGATTACTCCCTCCAGCCCCATGGCGCTCACCTGCGTGTGGAACGCCTCGCCCTGCATCTCGATGTGGTCCAGGTAGCGCACCGCGCCGACCCTCGGGACGGCCTTGGCGAGAAGTTCCTTGCGCTTGGTGAGGGGCAGCGGTCGTGCGTCGTACCCCTCGGCCGCGAGGAGGTCGAAGGTGAAAAACGTGGACGCGATCTCGACCGCCGCGCGCCTGATGTCGTGCGCGTTATGCAGCGACCCCCGCTGCTGGAGCAGTGAGAAGCTTGGTTTCCCTTCGGCATCGAGCACGACCACTTCGCCGTCGATGATGAAGTCGTCGAGCGGGATCGCCTTGATGGCGCGCGCGATTTCGGGGAAGACTTCGGTGTAATCGTTGCCGTTGCGCGTGACGAGCTTCGCCTCACCGCCACGTTTCGCCGCGAGCAGGCGATATCCGTCGAGCTTGAGCTCGAAGAGCCAGCCGTCTTT
>DATCIJ010000124.1:0-11734 GCA_036507855.1 Gemmatimonadaceae bacterium
GAGCAGTCCCTGGTACCGTTCCCCCCAGTCGTCCTCGTAGTTGCGTTGGTCGTGATTCCCCGACTCGGCGATGCCGACCTTGAAGAACTCGGGGAAGCGAAACATCGCGTCAGCGGTGATGAATCCGCCGCCGGAGTGTCCCCACATCGCAGCCTTGTCGATGTCAATCCACGGATAGCGACGCGCCAGGTCACGCATGCCGGCCACCTGGTCCGGGACGGTGTTGTCGCGACCCATCGCTCCGTAGTAGGCGTCGTGGAATGACTTCGACCGGCCAGGCGTACCGCGGCCGTCGATCGTCACGACGATGAACCCGAGTTCCGCCAGCGCGTGCCGGTCACCGCGCGCCGCGGAGAAGCTGCGACTCCCGGTGCTGCCGCTTTGTGGTCCCGGGTACGCGTTGTTGATGATCGGATACTTCTTCGTCGAATCGAAGTTCGTGGGGCGGAACATCAATCCGTAGAGGTCGGTCTTTCCGTCAGCCGCCTTGACCGTGATGGGAATCGGCGGCTTCCACCCCGCGCCGAGCAGCGGTCCGATGTCCGCCTTCTCGAGGGCCATAACGAGTTTGCCGGCCGCGTCACGGACATTCACCACCGGCGGTGCATCCGGCTTCGAATACGTGTCGATCAGGTACTTCCCGTCGGGAGAGAGCTGCATGTCGTGCATGCCATCGTCAGGCGTGAGCGAGACCGCCTTCGTTCCGTCGAGTCCAATCCGGTAGTAGTGACGGAAGTACGGGTCCTGGCCCGGTTCGCGGCCGTTGGCGCCATACCACAGCGTCCGCGTCTTCTCATCGACACGGGTGATGTCGGTGACCGGACCTTCGCCTCGCGTCACCCGATTCTTCAGTGTGCCGGTGGAAAGATCGTAGAGATACAGCTGGCCCCAGTCGTCGCGCTGCGAGTACCAGAGCACTTCGTTGCTCCCCCAGAGAACTCGCCAACCTGTGCGTGCCTCGTAATGCGTGGGGACCTTCTCGCTGAGCACCGTACGCACGGCGCCGGTGGAGGCATCGGTCACTTTGAGCACCGCCTCCTTGTGGTCACGCGAGGTAGACACGAGCGCCAGCTGCGAGCCGTCCGGGCTCCAGGTGTAGTCGTTCATGCTGAGGTTGTCCCCCAGCGTCGCCCGGTGGAAGTCGGGCGGCATCTGCAGCGGCACAATGCGACCCGTCTCCACTTCGATGATCACGCGGTGGACCATCGCAACGATGCTGTCGCCGGGAAGCGGGTACTTCCATGAGCGCAGCGTCGGACGTCCGACGGCCGTGGTGAGCATGTGCATCTCGCCAACCTGGCGCTCGTCCTGCTGCTGCGTCGCGATCTTCCGGGAATCGGGCGACCAGAGGAGAATGGCTCGCTCACTCGACGCCCACCCGGCGTTGTCGGTCGCGTAGCCAAAGTCCTTCACACCGTCGGTCGTGAGTGCGCGCTCCCGCCCCGTGGCCACGTCGCGCACCCAGAGGTTCCAGTTGCGGATGAAGGCCGCGCTGCGCCCATCAGGCGACACGACCACCGGTGGCCCCGCGGCGCCTCGCCCGCCGCCACCACCGGCGCGACCGCCACGCCCGCCACGCCCTGTTCCGCCGATGGCCGTCCCTGCCGCGACGCAGCCGTTGCCGGCGATGTCACAACGGAACCGGCGCTGGCCAAGATCGAACGACACGCTGTCCATTCGCGCATTGAAGTCGATCTGCTGAAATGGAAGCTGCGTCGCGTTCACGGTCGTGCTCGACGCAGTCGACAGCGCCGAAGCCAGTCGCTCGTGGGAGAACGCCGGCGCAACGCGCCTTGCTGACGGGGAAACCAGGCGGAACTCTGTCCCCGTCGCTGTCTGCGCCCGGTACCAGAATCGACCAGCAGGCAGCCAGTTGGCAGCGACGGTCCCGCCGATCACGAGCCCGGTGAGGTTGGGACCCAGCATGTTGACCGCCTGGTCGTATTCAGCCGCGGTCACGCGACCAGACTGCGCGAACGCCGCGGAGGAAATCGTGATCGTGGCGAGGATCACGCGGCGGGCAATGACTCGAGTATTCATGGACGCGGTGACTGCTGGTTGTCGGTTGTTGCTCACTCGTGCTGGTACTGGTTGCATGCTGCAATCAGCACTCGGCGTTGGCCGTGACAAAGTCTCATCGGGCTGATGGCCTGACAACTCCCGCACTTGCCTGAACCGCCCTAGTTTGCCCTCAACCGAATGAGGCAGAGACGACGTGGACCTGCTCATCCTGCTGTTGTTCTACGCCGTACCCATCGCTTCCGTGGTGACCGTGGTGCGCTATGGGCCGGTGAGGACCAGGTGGTGGCGTCACGAGAATCCACTGGGATTCGGCCTCTTCGTCGGCATCATCTCGTTCCTGGCCGGATTCGTCGGACCGATGATCCTCGCTCCGGGCGCCAATCAGGGACCGCTACTCGGCATCATCTACACCGGACCGATCGGCACGCTCGCAGGACTTCTCTGGGGATTTCTTCGAGCCATGCGACGCCGCACCACTGCCGGGGAGCCGAAGTGATCATGACACGAACCCGCCGCCTTGGCGTTGGCCGTCTCGCCGTATTCTTCGCCATGGCCCTTGCCTTGATCCCCGCTTGTTCGCCGCGCGGACGCAGGGAACAGGCTACAGGCATCGCCGCGGGCAATCACGAGTTCGCGCTTCGCCATGGCGGGCGACGCCGGACGTACCTCGTCCACGTCCCACCCGGAGCGCAGACAGCACCGTTGCCCGTGCTCCTGGCCTTTCATGGAGGCGGAGGTAACGCAACGGGCTTCCAGCAATACGCCGAACTCGACCGGGTCGCCGATCGCGAACGGTTTCTCGTGGTCTATCCGAATGGCACTGGACCGCTGCCCAACAGGTTGCTGACCTGGAACGCGGGCGACGGATGCTGCGGGTACGCGCTCAACAACGAGGTCAACGATGTTGGCTTCACCGATTCCGTACTGGCTGATCTCGAACAACGGATACCCGTTGACCGGCGGCGCGTGTACGCCACAGGTCACTCGAACGGCGCAATCCTCGCTCACAAGCTGGCCGCCGAACGATCCGGAATCATTGCCGCCATTGCACCGGTGGCGGGCTCGCTCGATCTCCGGTCATTCGCGCCGACGCGCGCGGTGCCGGTCCTGCAGATCCACAGCGTCGACGATCCGCGCGCGCTCTATGCCGGTGGCCTCGGGCCGCCGTTTCCCGGCACAGACAACCGCGTGCAGCACCAGCCCGTACAGGCGGGGCTCGACCGCTGGATCGTGGCCAATGGCTGCCCCACCCGCGCCGACACCGTAGCTGTCAAACTCGGGACTCCGCAGTCCGCGACGCTGCTGACATGGCGAGGCTGTCGCGGGGGCGGCGAAGTCGCGCACTGGAAACTCACGGGGTCGGGACATGGTTGGCCCGGACAGTCGCCGCCGCCAGGCGGTGAGAGCATCGCCGGACCGCAGACCAGACTTATCCGCGCCGCGGATGAAGTGTGGTCGTTTGTGTCTCGCTTCCGGCTGCCATGAAGGTTGTGCTCTTCGGGGCCACCGGCATGGTCGGCGCCGGCGTGCTACGCGAGTGTCTCAGGGACGATCGCGTGAGCGGGGTGCTGGCCGTTCTGCGTTCACCGTCTGGGGTTACGCACCCGAAACTCCGTGAGCTGATTCGCACGGACTTCTTTGACTTTCAGGACGTGCGTGATGCGTTTCGCGGCGCCGGGGCGTGCTTCTTCTGCCTGGGCGTGACCGCGGTTGGAAAAACAGAGGAGCAGTATCACCACCTCACCTTCGACATCACGGTGTCGGCTGCCAAGGCCCTCGCTGAAGTGAATCCCGGAATGACGTTCTGCTACGTGTCCGGGCAGGGAACCGACAGTACCCAACGCGGACGCGCGATGTGGGCGCGCGTAAAGGGGAAGACCGAGAACGAACTCCTCCGTCTCCCCCTTCGTGCGTACATGCTCCGCCCCGGATACATCCAGCCGCTGGGCGGCATCCAGTCGAAGACCCGTGTGTATCGCGTCTTCTACCAGATCATGGCGCCGCTGTACCCGTTGCTCCGCCGCCTGACGCCAGATCTGGTCACGACCAACGAAACGGTTGGGCGGGCGATGATCGAGCTTGCCATTCGCGGCGATCCGTCGCGAGTCCTCGAAGTGAGGGACATCAATCGGATCGCCGCACAGCAGAAGTTCTGAGCTCGGACCTCGGACCTCGGACCTCAACTTCCCTTGCTCCACGGCGGCACGATCTGGTTCGCGCGCGCATAGGCGATGAGTTGGCCGAGATGCTCGTGCAGGTCGCCGAACACAAAGAGCGCGATCGCTGGCGAGGTTCGCTGCGTGCCGAACAGGTTCCGTGATGCGCTGAGCGTGGCCGCGTCGATCGTCTCGAGTTGTTGCTGGGCGTGGGCAAATCCCTTTTTGATGTGCTCGATGACCTGCGGCTTGTCGGACAGCGCGCGAAGCGCCGCGGCTTCCTGCTGCGTTCCAACGTTGGCGCGCTGACCGCCGAACGAGTTCGGGATGAAGTTGTAGCCTTCGAACGCGGCGAGCATCAGCACTTCGCTCACCGAGCGCACACCGGTCATCGGGCGCCAGCTGTACTTGTCCTGCGGGAACGCTTCGGCCAGCTGCAGGAACTTGTCGCGCATTGTCTGCAGGTCGGCGATGAGCGCGGCGCGAAGCTCCTGTGCAGGAGCAGCCTGAGCAAGGGCGACGCATGGCGTCGAGCTCGAGGGAACGACAACGACAGCGGCGAGACCGAGCAGATGGCGAACATGGTTGACGGACATCTGGGCTCCTGGAGGGATCGAGCCAACGGTAACGCGAGTCGCCGCGTGCGATGCGGGACAGCGGGACGGACCGTTTGGGGCGTAGCGCAAAGCGCAAAGCGCAAGGCGCAAAGCGCTGAAAACCTCGGAGCTCTGAGCTCCGAGCTCAGAGTCAGTTCTTCCTGTCCTCGACCACCCAGCCGTCACGGAGCGTGATCACACGATTCCCGACCGCCGCGTTCTCTTCGGAGTGCGTCACCTGAATAATGGTCGTGCCCGCCATGTTGAGTTGCCGAAACAGCTCCATGATCTCGCGTGCCTGCGACGAGTGCAGGTTGCCCGTTGGCTCGTCGGCGAGGAGCAGGGCGGGGCGGGCTATGACGGCGCGCGCGACACCGACCAGTTGCTGCTGGCCGCCCGACAACTGGCGAGGATAGAGATCCTTCTTGCCGACGATCTGGAAGCGGTCGAGCGCGTCGGCAACGATTGCGGTGCGCTGGTCCTTCGGCACGTTCCGATAGGACAGTGGCACGTCCAGGTTCTCGGCCACGGTCAGGTCGTCGAGGAGATGGTACTGCTGGAAGACGAAGCCGATGTGACGCCGGTTCAGTGAGAGTCGGGCCTTGTTGTCGAGTCGGTGGACCGGGTGACCGCGGAAGTGGTATTCGCCCGTCCACGCGCCGTCGAACATGCCGAGTATGGCCAGGAGCGTCGACTTCCCCGCGCCCGAGGGTCCCATGATGGTGATGAACTCGCCGGGCGCCACATCGAACGTGACGCGCCTCAGGAGGAAGATGCGTCCGGCTGGGGACTCGATGACCTTCTCGAGTCCTCGCAACGAAACGAGCGGGCCGGGTTCGACCTGCTCTTGAACGTCCGCCACGGCGGCGGAAGAACGAAAAGGCCACATTGGGATGGAAGATGTGAGATGGGAGACGTGAGATAAACTGCTCAGAACTTGATCACGTTGATCGGTTTGGTAAACGGCCAGCTTGCCAACCAGTCTCACACGTGATCGGGATGGCAGTTTATCTCAGCTCTCCCATCTCCCATCTCACGTCTAGTGTGTCGCTGCCGCCTCGTCCGCGACTTTGCCATCGAACAGATGGATCGACCGGTCGGCGTGGGCCGCATACCGCGGATCGTGCGTCACCATGCAGATCGTGGCGCCACCCTTGTGGAGCTCCTGAAGCAGCCCCATGACGGCCTCGCCGTTCACTGAGTCGAGGTTACCCGTCGGCTCGTCGGCCAGGAGGATTGCCGGGTCACCGGCGACGGCGCGGGCCACTGCGACACGCTGTTGCTGACCGCCGGAGAGCTGTGACGGATAGTGTTTCATGCGATGGGCCATCTGAACGCGTTCGAGGGCGTCGGCCACTCGCTTCTTCCGCTCCTGCGACGACATGCCGCGGTACGTCAGCGGCAGTTCGACGTTCTCGTAGACCGTCAGGTCGCCAATCAGGTTGAACGCCTGGAAGATGAACCCGATCTGGCGGTTACGAATCCGCGCCCGGTCGGCGGCGGAGAGCTTGGCGACGCGTTCGCCGCTCAGCATGTAGTTGCCGTCGGTCGGGGTGTCGAGGAGGCCAAGGATGGAAAGAAGCGTCGTCTTGCCGCACCCGGACGGACCAGCGATGGCGATGTACTCGCCCGGACTGATATCGAGGTGCACGTCGGCGAGCGCGTGCGTCTCGACCTCGTCCGTGTAGAAAACCTTCTTGATGCCTTCCATCCTGATAAGCGGTTCCATCTGCCTCTCCGCGCGTTGGAGTTCGAACCAGAATTCAAAGGCCAGAGGCCAGAGGCCAGGGGCCAGATCTGACTGCCGTCATTCGCTCGCGTCCCTCTGGCCTTTGGCCTCTGGCCTCTGGCCTAGTTAATCCGGACTCGATTCACCGTGTCATACTGCCCCATGTCCGAGATCAGGATCTTGTCGCCGACATTCAGGCCGGCCACGACCTCGATCATGTTCACGGACGCCTTGCCGAACTTCACGTTCGTGCGGACTGCGGTCTTCCCGCCCGGCTCCAGCTTGAACAACCCAACGGTCTGATCGGGCTGGGAGTTTCCGGGACGCTGGACCTTGAGCACATCCGGCAACCGGTCGATCTCGATCGTGCCGTCGACGCTGAGGTCCGACCGCGCGCCTTGGGGCATCTCACCCTCGAGCGCCACTTCGACCGTTACCGTGGCGTTCTGCGAAATCGGGTCGACGCGCATGACGTGGCCCTTCACGATCGCCGGGTGCAGGTCCACGTCGACCTTCTGTCCGACGACAACGTCCTTGGCCTGGGACTCGGGAACACGGAGCACGGCCTTGAACCGGCCAGGCTGTGCGACGCGCGCCAGTTCGTTCCCGGAGTTCACCCATTGACCGTCCTCGAGGCTCATCGACTGCAGCTGTCCGTCGATGCCCGCGGCCACCCTCAACGACGCAATGCGATCCTGTCTGAATCGAACGATGGCCTTGTTACTGGCCACGGTTTCCTCGGCGCCCGAGATCTGGTCGGTCATCGAGCCTTCCATCAGCTTGAGTCGACGCTCCTCGATGCCAAGGCGGGTCGTAAGTTCCGTCACCTGCTCGCGAGCCGCCTTCAGTTCATTCTCCGACGCCAGGCCTTTGCGCGACGCGTCCAGTGCCTCGAACGTGGTCTTGTTGCGCTCCGCCGTGGCGAGCTGCGTCCGCAAGCCCGCAATGTTGGCTTCCTGCGCCAGCTTGTTGCTCTCGAGATTCGACTTCAACGTGACGAGGTTCTGCTCCGCCTGATCGAGCTGCTGCTGCGCCTGCAGCAACTGCATCTGCTCGTCCGGATTGCTGAGGACCAGGATCACGGTACTGCGTGTCACCATGGAACCCGGTCGCAGTGGTCGCTCCTCGACGCGTCCGCTCGTGACCGCGGCGATGTAGCGGATGTTCTCCGGGACGAGCGTGCCGGGCGCGCGCACGTTTCGAATCAGCTCACCTCGAGTCACGGAGTCGATGATGACTTCGGCCCGCGCAACGGAAGGCGGACGCGCCTCGAGTTTGCTCAGAGCGACGGTCAGCATCACCGCGCCGATGACGCCCCCGGCGATCAGCACATTCCGTTTCGTTTTCTTCGGCGGTTCCCGCTTGATATCCACGCGAATGGGTCTCGTCGGTTCGTTGTTCGACACCTAATACGGCTGGACCGTTGAAAAGGAGTCAGGACTTTTCGCGAACCAGCCACCGCCCGTAAAGCTAGCCCTGAAAGGGACCTGGGTCCCCGGCGCGGGGGCGAAGGGCGCAGGTGGAGGGTAAGGGGATGCCTGGGACAGTTCGACACGGTTGGGAGCCGATTCGGTTCCCGGCAGCTTGGGGAGCCTTCGGCGGACTCAGGAATAGCGCAAAGCGCAAAGCGCAACGCGGCAAGGGGAGAACCGACAGCCCTTTGCGCTTGGCGCTCAGCCTACCTCAGCTCCCGGATCCTGATGTTCCGGAATTCTGCCCGGCCGCCATGCTCCTGCAGGCCGATGTGTCCTCGCATTGCCCTTCCGTACTGGGGCCAGGCGGCGAACTTGGTGCCCGCCACACGCTTGGCCCAGTCGTCACTACCCTGTTCGTATTCGACGACCTTCTGGCCGTTCAGCCAGTGCTCGACGTGCGCTCCCCTGGCGACGATGCGCGTGCTGTTCCACCCGCCCGCAGGCTTCACCACACCGCGGGGTACCGCGTAGAGACCGTAGTCGGAGCCTGCGGAGGTAAGCGGGTTCTGGCCGTCACGGTGACCGGCGTCGTCGAGGACCTGGTATTCGGGGGCGCCGTAGTAGATCCACTCCAGGCCTTCGACCGCGCGGTAGAAGATTCCACTGTTACCGCGCGCCTCGAGCTTCCACTCGAGAGTCAGCTCGAAGTCACTGAACTGCTCTTTCGTAATGATGTCGGCGGCCTGGGACACGCGGGTGAGCGAGCCACCGACCGCCTGCCATCCCGTCGGCATGGTGTCGGCGTTGTACGCGCGCCATCCGGCAGTCGATTTCCCGTCGAAGAGAAGGCGCCAGCCAGCCGCCTTCTCCTCGGCTGTGAGCGTGTTCACTGGGGCTTGCGCCTCCGCTGGGGCCGTATCTCCGCCGGACATCAAGCCGCCGATGACAAGGGCCACAGCGATCTGCCGTGCCCGTGTGTTGAAATCACGCATTCGCTTCCTCGAGATCAGAGCGCCCAGCCCGAGCGATACTCGCGGGTCAGGAACTGGTTTGCTTCGGGAACGTTCGTCACGGACATGCCGGCGGCGTCGTACTCGATGCGGCGATTCTGCCCCGCTCGCAGCGCGACGATTCCGAGCAACATGACTTCCGTGAGTGGAGCGGCGTAGTCGAACGGGCAACTTGCCTTTGTCTCACCTTTGCACGCCTGCGCCCAGTTCACTTCGTGCCCGGTTTCCACCCGCGGGAACGACTTCGGCACGCTCTCAGCCTCGGCGGCGAGCGCCGCGGGGAAGATCTTTGGACTGTCGCCGTAGGTCTGGTGGGTGAGGTAGCCCTTTTCTCCGACGAAGACCGCGCCGCCACCGTCGCCATCGGGGCGGGGCACGTCGGCCAGCACCATGGGCGAGAGTCCACCGTCGTACCAGAACATCGTGACGGGCGGCTTGCTTCCGCGCGCCGCGAATTCATAACGCGTGGTCATGGCCAACGGATACGACACCGGGTTGGCCGCTGGACCTCCCCACGGGGTCGAGTTGGACGTGATCGACGTCGGGAGGCCCAGGCCTAACGACCAGTACGCCTGGTCGATCAGGTGCGCGCCCATGTCCCCGATGGCGCTCACTCCGAACGGCACCCAGCCGCGCCAGCTGAACGGGTGGTAGGCCGGGTGATACGGGATGTCCTGCGGCACCGGGCCCAGGAAGAGATCCCAATTGAGGCCCGGCGGGAGGTCGCGCGGGTTGGCCGCCATGGCCGAAAGAATGGCGCGCTCGACCGTGCGGATATTCCAGCTGGGAGGTGCCGGCGGGAGAGCCGTCTGGCCAGGCGGCGGCGGCGCGGGGGGCGTCGCAGGCGCGGACTGAGGGACCGGGATGTTCGTTGGACCGGGGATGCCCTGCGCCCAGTATCTCTGCGGCCGGTCGGTCCAGATGTGAACCTCGCGGACCGCGCCGATCACGCCGGCGTTGATCCAGTCGTGGATCCGGCGGGTTCCCTCCCGGGAGTGGCCCTGGTTCCCCATCTGGGTGGCGACCTTCGTCTCAGCAGCGACCCGCGCCAGGAGACGCGCCTCGTGGACCGAGTAGGTAAGCGGCTTCTGTACGTAGACGTGCTTCCCGGCGCGCATCGCCGCCACAGCGACGGGGGCGTGCAGGTGGTCGGGCGTGGCGATAATCACCGCTTCGATGTCGCGCTGCTTGTCCAGCATTTCGCGGAAGTCGCCGTATTTCGCAGCCTTGCCATGGGCATCGCGCAGCTTGATGGCCGACGGCGAGACCACGCCCTCGCGATTGGGTCGTAACCGACCGGCGAGTTGGCGTTCGACGTAGGCGGTGTCGATGTCACAGATGGCGACCAGGTTTTCGCCGGCGTCGACGAGCTCCGAGACGTTGTTCATCCCCATTCCACCGAACCCGACGCAGGCAAAGTTGAGCGTATCGGACGGGGCTCGCCTCAGCGGGGTGGCGCCGAGGACGTGGCGAGGAACGATCATGGCGCCGAGGGCCAACTTGGCGGTGTCGGCCACGAAGTCCCTTCTTGATTGTGTCATTGCGATTTCACGGGTGGTGAGAAGCCGAAATCGTCCGGTGGCTGGGCCGAACGATACCATAATTTGCCAACTTCGATCAGGTCTGACAGACAGACCGATCGGGGCCGGGAGAGCGGACACGGATCACGCGGATGCCACGGAGAACCACGGATACTTCGTTTGTGAACCGGACACGGACCGCACCTTGGAGGGCTGCTCCTGGCGGGTAGTGGGTGTCCGTGTCCGGTTCACCAATGGTGTGTCGTGGTCATCAGCGAGCGTAGCCCGCGTCATCCGCGTCCGACCTATCCGCGCAATCCCGCCCCAATCCCCAAGATCGCCCTTACCAAATGCGGTCCCTTGCGAATGCACGAGGTTGGACCCCAAAGTGTGAACGGGACCCTCCTTCGGTTTCGCCAGCAGCGCCTATCGATGTTTCTGGAGACGACGAGCTCGAGCAACGAGGAAGACGTTTCCGGCGTGCGACTCCAAACGCCGCCGGGTGCCTCGCTCGCTGCTCCGGACGGCCCCCAGGCGCAGGCGACACAGCGTGGCGAACTTCTGACGGACGTGGCCTGCGTCCAGACTCTGATTGAAGCATTCGGCGAGGAGCCCGATGCCTTCCGGATCGCCACTGTTGATATCGTCAGGCTTTTGGCGACTGGCACGGCGCCGCATACGCTGGGAGAGTCGGCTGCGATCGTAGTGTCGCCGCTGGCGGTCGAAGCTATGGAACAGCTGCGCGCGTTGATCCCGCACGTCGGCATCTACGTTGTCGCCAGGGAGACCGCCGAGGTGGCGCGGACCCTGCCGCTCATGGCGGCGGCGGGCGCTGATGAAGTCTTCTGCCTCGACACCCAGGCTGACCGGAGCGCGTTTGAGGAGACGATCCGCCTCCGGTTGGCGGCACCGGCGCCGGAAACCGAAATCCGCCTCCTCTGGAAGTGGTTCCGCGAGTCGCCGGAACGCTCACTCGTCATGCATTGCGTGAGGAACGGGTATCGACTGGACGTGTGGTCCATCCGGTCGAAGGTGTTCAGCGCTTGCCGGAAGACGCTTCAGAATCGCATGACGCTGCTGGGGCTTCCAAGCCCGGGGATCCTGTCGCGTTGCGGGCGCGTCCTGCATGCGCAGGAGCTCGAGCGACGGGGTGTGCGACCCACGACGGTTATTGCCGCCATGCTTGGCTTCCCCTCGGCGGGGGCGATGCAGCGCTCGCGCCGGCGGCTTCGGAAAGCCCTGATGTCGCGCGGCAGGCAGGCGCTGGTCTTCGCGTCACTGCTGAA
>DATCIJ010000125.1:0-24144 GCA_036507855.1 Gemmatimonadaceae bacterium
GAATCCTGCTGGACCATCTTCGCCATCCATCGGCGTATGTGCCCGTCGACATCTCGATGGAGCAGCTCACCGCGGTGGCTGCCGAACGGGCGCGCCAGTATCCGCACTTGCGTGTAGCGCCGGTGTGCGCGGACTACACGATCCGCTTCGCGCTCCCGAGCCTTCCGCCCGATGCGCGCCGCGTGGCCTTCTTCCCGGGTTCGACAATCGGGAACCTGCACCCGGCGGAAGCGACCGCGTTCCTCCACCGGATTCGGGCCACGATCGGACCACGTGGGGCGCTCATCCTTGGTGTGGACCGTCGCAAGGATGTCGGCGTGCTGCGCGCGGCGTACAACGATGCCGCGGGCGTGACAGCGGCGTTCAACCTGAATCTGCTGACGCGACTCAACCGTGAACTCAACGCCACGTTCGACTCGAGCACGTTCCGGCACAGGGCGCACTTCAACGACGGCGACAGCCGCATCGAGATGCACCTCGAGTCGACGATGGCGCAGCGTGTCTACGTCGCGGGAACGCCGATCGACTTCGATCGCGGCGAGACCATCCTCACCGAGTGCTCGTACAAGTACGACCTTCCCTTCCTCGAGGCTGTCGTGCGTCCGGCAGGATTCAGAATCGAGGAGCTGTGGACGGACGAGCGCGACTGGTTCTGGGTAGGGTTTCTGGAAGTCAACTGATTTCTGCTTGCTGCTTGCTGCTTGCTACTGGCTACCTGCAAGCAGCAAGAAGTAAGAAGGAAGCAGCCTCTATTGCTTCCGCGACAACCATTCTCCACCATCGACCACGAGGATCGCTCCGGTGATCCACGAGGCCCCGGGTGAAGCAAGGAATGCCACGGCGTTCGCGATGTCCTGGGGCGTGCCCCAGCGCTGGAGCGGTATCGCCTTCTTCGCATAGTCACCCATCGCCCGTTCCACGCCGAAGAGGTCGGTCGCGCCCTCGGACGGTGGCTTGAAGGCTTTCCGGACGCCTTCCGTCGGAATCGGTCCCGGCGCGACCGCGTTCACCCGAATGTGCGGCGCCCATTCGACGGCGAGCGTTCGCGTCAACGCGTCGATACCCGCCTTGGCGGCGGTGGCGTGTGCCATCATCGGCCAGCCGCGGTAATGCAGCGTCATGGAGATGTTGACGATGACGCCCCCGCCCTGTGCCTTCATGACGGGATGCACCGCCTGCGAGCACCAGAACGTTCCGTACAGGTCGATCTCCACCACGGACCGCCACGCGTTAGGGCTGAGCGACTCGCTTGGTGCATAGAAGTTGCCCGCCGCGCAGTTGACCAGCAGGTCGATCCGCCCTCGCGCCGACGTCACCTCGGCGACCACCGCCTGCACCCGCTCGGGCTGCCTGACGTCCAGTTCGTGGCCACTGGCGGAAAGTCCCTGGGACGTCAGCGCTTCGACGGCTGCCCCGAAGTGGTCAGGCTTGCGGCTGGCAATGGCGACATGGGCGCCGAGTCGCGCCAGGAGGGTCGAAATGCCGAGGCCGATCCCGGTCCCACCGCCGGTGATGAGCGCGACCTGGCCCGCGAACAGGTCGGGACTAAACAACGGATGAGATGGGAGATGGGAGATGGGAGATGGGAGCAAGGTCCATCAACACCGCTTCTCCCTGATCACTTTCAAACAGGAGCTCCAGCTGCTTGTTGCGGAAGGTGGTGCGATGGTGCGGCGTGCCGCCTATCGAGTCGAGCACGGCGATGTGCTCCAGCGTGGCGTAGCCGCAGTTCCGCTCCCAGCCGTACGCCGGGTAGCGGCGGGCCAGGCGGCGCATGAGGCCATCACGCAGCACCTTGGCCACGATGGATGCGCAGGCGATGGCGTAGCAGCGCGCGTCGCCGTGAACGACGGCCGTGTGTACGATGCCTAACGCCCGGATCGGGTTGCCGTCGAGCACCACGTGATCGGGGCGCCGAGGCAGGCGCTCCACCGCGCGGCGGATGGCTCGGGTGCTGGCGTGATAGATATTGTACGTGTCGATCTCGCGAACCGACGCCGCGCCCACGCCGATCGCAATCGCGGTATCGCGGATCTTCCTGGCCAGGCGCACACGATCCGGCTCGGCTACCCGCTTGGAATCATCGACGCCGGCAATCGCGCGCCGATCGGGCGGCATGATGACGGCACATGCGACGACGGGGCCCGCGAGGGGGCCCCGTCCGACTTCATCGACTCCGGCGAGCAGTGGACCATGCGTGGCGCGCAGTTCGCGCTCGATGCCGCTCCACCGCTTTCTGCCGTCAGCCATGCCCGAAATTATGTCATCGCGAGCATGAAAGCGACGGCGCGAAGAATCAGCTCTCGGCGGTGTTGGTCTCGGGAACGGCCACGCGGACTTTCTTCTCGCGGATCCGTGTGGCCTTGCCGGCCAGCGACCGCAGGTAGAAGAGCTTGGCCCGGCGCACACGACCGCGACGCAGTACCACAATCTCGGCAATCATCGGGCTGTGGACCGGAAAGATCCGCTCGACGCCAACGCCGTTGGAAATCTTGCGCACGGTGAACGAAGCACTCACGCCACTGCCGCGGCGCGCGATGCACACACCTTCGAAGGCCTGAAGTCGCTCCTTGTCACCCTCGCGCACGCGCACACTGACACGAAGCGTGTCGCCGGCGCGGAAGGGCGGGACGTCCTTCATCCACTCTTTCTGGGTTTCGATGAACGGGTGCATGGGGGTGACCCGGTGGAAAGTCTGTTTGAGAGAGACTGGGTAAAGTAGCGGACCACATGCGGTTACGCTAGGGCGGAGCGTAGAGCGCTGAGCGCACCGCGCAACGGGGGTTCCGGGTTCTAGTCTTTCCGCTTTGCGCTTTGCGCTTGGCGCTCAGTCAGCCTTTGTCCTTCTTCCCGCCGCCAATCCTCGATCCGCTTGTGGTCCCCGGAAATCAGCACGTCCGGAACGGCAAATCCACGATACGTGGGCGGGCGAGTGTAGCTCGGAGCGGAGAGTCCCCGGTCGTAAAACGAGTCGCCGAGGGCGCTGTCGATGTCACCCAGCGCTCCGGGGAGCAGGCGCACGGTCGCGTCGATGACCGCCAGGGCCGCCGCTTCGCCGCCGCTGATGACAAAGTCGCCGAGCGAGATCTCTTCGGTCGCCAGGTGATCGGCCACCCGCTGATCGACGTCC
This sequence comes from Gemmatimonadaceae bacterium, assembly GCA_036507855.1. Lineage (GTDB taxonomy): Bacteria > Gemmatimonadota > Gemmatimonadetes > Gemmatimonadales > Gemmatimonadaceae > JABWBJ01. The sequence continues at coordinate 3,131 of DATCIJ010000125.1, forward strand.
TTGTAGTGACCGCACAGCAGGGTGAGCTCGGTCCCCGCCGCATAACGACGCGCATCGTCCTGCGTGAATCGCCGACCGCGTGGCGAGAGCAGCACGACCGGGCCGGAGGGCGCCAGGGCGTCGATGCACTCGAAGAACGGCTCCGGCTTCATCACCATCCCCGCGCCGCCACCATACGGGTAATCGTCGACGGTACGATGCCGGTCGTGGGTGTAATCACGCAGGTCGACCACGCGATACACCACGGCTCCGGCCGCGGCAGCCCTTGCCGGAATGCTCAGCGAGAGCGGGCCGGCGAAGAATTCGGGGAAGATGGTGACGACGGTTATGAGCACGATGACTCCGAGGCCAGAGGCCAGAGGCCAGAGGCCAGAGAACTACGGGAGGTTTCTCACATCCGACCTCCGACATCCGCCATCCCTCACAGCAAGCCCTCCGGCGGATCGACAACCAGGCGTTTCGACTCGAGATCTACCGATGAAACGAACCGATACGGAATCATGACACTGCCGCCCGGGCGCGCGACCTCGATCATGACGTCGTGCGGCAACTCGTAGTAGGCCTCCACGTTGCCAATCACGTCGCCGTCCGTGCCCTCGACTGTGAGGCCAACGAGGTCGTACAGGTAGATCTGGTCCCCGTCGGGCTCGGGGAGCTCGGCGCGGCGTGACAGGACATAGCGATCGCGCCACCGGTCGGCCTCGTCGCGACCGGCGATGCCCGAGAACTGAACGCGGAATCCGCCCTGAAACGGCTCGGCCATCTCGATCCTGAGCACCCTCTCGGGCGCCGACGGATCTCCCTTGACGGTGCCCGCAATGAGTTCACGCCCGGGGGCAAAGACCACTTCGGGACTTGCCGTCATCGGCTCCACCACGAGGACGCCGTGCACGCCGTGGGAACGGCGAATGCGGCCGACGACTACGAGCTCATCGGAAGGGCCGGATTGTCGCATGACATCAGGCACCAGGCATCAGGCACCAGATTCGGGGCTCAGGGGTTCTGATGCCTGATGCTGTTGCCTGATGCCTGTTGGGTATTACGCGCTCTCTTCGGTCTTAAGCGGGATCGCGGAGCCCAGGAGCTTCTTCGCCAGCCGTTGTTCGTGCCGTGCCTTGAGGATGCCCGCGCGCCGCAGGAGCGAACGGACGGTGTCCGACGGCAGCGCGCCGTTATCGAGCCAGTGATTGGCGCGATCCTTCTGGACGTCGAGGCTGTTCTCCGCCTGACGAGGATGATAGTGGCCGATGATCTCGACGAAGCGCCCATCGCGGGGGCTCGTGCTGTCGGCGACGACGATGCGGTAGTGCGGCTGCTTCTTGCGGCCGACTCGGCGAAGACGAATTCGAACTGCCATTTCATTATCCTCGTTCAGGTGGTACTGCACTTCACCGGGCTCATCGCGCCATCGGCGTTTCCGATGCGCACCCGGATCCCAGCGACAAGCGATCAGCGATCAGCGTCAGCTTTCGTCGATCAGATTCGCGGTTGATCCTGCTTGTCGCTGATCGCTTGTCGCTACTCGCTGCTTCATCTCAACAACCCCGGCGGCAGCCCCATGCCACGGCCGCCTCCAGATGTTGCCTTCTTCATCATCTTCTGCATCTCCCGGAACTGGTCCAGGAGCCGATTCACTTCATTGATTGGCCGGCCGGCGCCTTTGGCGATGCGGGCGCGCCGCGAGCCGTTGATGATACCTGGTGTCTTCCGTTCCTGCGGCGTCATGGACAGCACGATGGCCTCCACGTGCCTCATGCGCTTGGGATCGGAATTCACCTGCTTCAGCATCTTGGCGTTCACGCCGGGAAGCATCTTCAACAGCCCCTCCAGCGGTCCAAGCTTCTGCATCTGCTTCATCGCGGACAGGAAGTCCTGCAGGTCAACGCCTTCCTTCCGCACCTTCTTCTCGAGCTTCTTCGCTTCGGCGGCGTCGAACGCCTCCTGGGCCTTCTCCACCAGCGACACGATGTCGCCCATCTGGAGGATCCTGCCCGCCATCCGCTCGGGGTGGAACTCCTCGAGTGCGTCCGACTTCTCACCTACACCGACGTACTTGATCGGCTTCTTCGTGACTCCGTAGATCGAGAGCGCGGCGCCGCCCCTGGCGTCACCGTCCATCTTGGTGAGGATCACGCCGGTGATGCCTAACGCGTCGTTGAACCCCTGGGCGATGCGGACCGCGTCCTGCCCGGTCATGCCGTCGGCGACCAGCAGGATCTCGTCGGGATGGACGGCATCGCGCAACCGGACGAGCTCGTCCATCATCTGCTCGTCGATCTGCAGCCGGCCGGCCGTGTCGAGCAGGACCATGCGATCCCGGGCGCGACGGGCCTCCTCAATACCCGCGCGGGCGATCTTCACCACGTCCTTCGTGGTGCGGTCGGCGTGAACCGGCACCTCCAGCTGCGCGCCCAGCGTCTCGAGCTGATCGATGGCGGCAGGACGGTAGACGTCGGCGGCCACCAGCCGCGTCGCACGTCCCTCACCCTTCAGCCGCCGAGCCAGCTTGGCAGCGGTCGTTGTCTTGCCTGACCCCTGCAGCCCGACCAGCATCACAACGGTGGGTGGGACGCTGTTGAACGTGAGCCCTTCGCGACGCTCACCCAGCATCGTCGTGAGCTCGTCGTACACGATCTTGACGAGCTGCTGGGCCGGCGCGACGGTCTTGATGGCAGAGATGCCTGACGCCTTTTCCTCGACCCGCTCGAGGAACTCGCGCGTGAGCTGGAAGCTGACGTCGGCCTCGAGCAGGACGCGGCGCATTTCGCGAAGCCCTTCCTTGATGTCAGCGTCCGAAAGGACGCCGCGACCGCGGAGCTTCGAAAAAACGCCGGAGACCTTCTCGGAAAGTTCGTCGAACATGAGCCCAAAAAAATAGTCTGGGCGCTACCTAACAACAAGTCCAGATTGGACTTCGGCTGCAGGCGCCTTCAGGTCGCGGCGAATCGTTTCACTCGATCGACTGATTCCGCCACCGAAGCTGGACCATGGCCCTCCGGCCCGTAAACCCGGGCCAGCTATCGCCCATCTGCCGGTCGAGCAGGTTGGTCACCTCGGCGCTAAGCTCGAACCGGGTACCGATCAACCGTGACAGCCGCGCATCCAACTGCGGGTACGCCCCCCGAAACACCGTCACCGTCCCGACAGAGTCCCGCGAAATGGGTGTCCGCGCGATGTACGCGAAACGTAACGTGGCGCGGGTCCAGGAGGCGACGGGCCCGGTTCCTGAAGCACGGACCGTGAACGGTGTGCGTCCAAGCAGCGAGCTGCCGGTCGAGGCGTCACGAGTCCAGAGTCGCTCACCGGCCGCCTCCAGTCGCCAGTCGCCTGCCATCAGGCCGCTTTCGATCTCCAGGCCGCGTGTCCACCCCCTCGCGACATTGTTATAGGTGTACGTGCCGGTAGCGTCCGGGGCCCCTGTCTCGATGAAATCGCGGTAGTCGGCGTTGAAGCCCGTCGTTTGCAGGAATGCGTTCGCTCCGGACCACTCCGCACCCAGCGAGGTGCTCGTCGAGCGTTCCGGTCGCAGATCGGGATTCCCGTAGACCGCGTATCCGGCCGCGGCGTTTACAAACGAGAGATACAACTCCTTGAAGTCCGGCGCCCGGAATCCGCGTCCGATCGAGCCGCGAAGAGCGAGGTTCTCACGCGGACGGATCAGGGCCGCGAACCGGGGCGCGACGAACCGCCCCCAACGATCGCTCCACGACACGCGCGCACCAGGCGTCACGATGAGTGATCCCACGGAGACGGTGGCCTGCGCGAACGGCTCGACGCCTGTCAGGGCGCTCGTATTCTCCGACAGGCGATCGGCGTCGATCCACTCCCGGCGAAGGGCAACGCCCGCATCCAGCACGCCCGGACCACGGGCGCCACTCCAGTGAAGCTCGCCTTGCAGAAGTCGCTGGCGGTCGCGCGACCCACTGTCGGAGGCTGGTGTGTCGCGCGTGGCGGCGCGCGAAAGATGATCGAACGCAGAGCCGGCAATCGTCAGGCTCACCTTGTCGACCCGCCCGTCACGATGGCCCGCGAGACGCAAAGACGATTGTACGTTGTCGCCAAAGTGAAAAAGTTGGCCGGTGCGGTATCTCTGCCGTTCGATAATGGAGAGCGCGCCCCATTCGAGCCGCTTCAGCGAATCAATGTCCCAGTGGCCGCGGGTCGAGCCGTAGGCGCGGCGCGAATAGGTCGCGACGTCCGACGACACGCCGGAAACGAGGTCCATACCCTGGTAGCCGCCATCGACCGCGGCCGAGAGGGTGCCTTGGCGCCAACCGGCATCAGCAGAAACTTCCTTGCGACCGTGTGAGCCAGACGTTGTCGTGAGGCCGGCCGCCACGCCGGTTTCGGGGCCGGACCTGGTGATCACGTTGATCACACCGCCGATCGCGTCGGTGCCGTACAGCGTCGACTGCGGTCCCTTCACGATCTCGATGCGCTCGATGCCTGAGACCGGGATCCGGGCCAGGTCCATCGTACCGTTCACGCGCCCGATCAGTGGCTGCCCGTCGAGCAGCACCAGCACTCGGCGTGACCCGAAACCGCGCAGCTGTACACCACTTCCGGACGGAACACCGCCGTCCAGCTGTATCCCTACTCGTTCAGTGAGCACCGCCGCCAGGTCGGACGGACCCTGCCTGAGGTCGCGGGACGTGATCAGTTCCGTCTCGACCACCGCATCGGCGAGCCGCTGCTCGCGGCGTGCGGCCGTCACGATGATCTCGCTCAGCGGCACGATCGCCTGAGGCATCGCCAGCTGCACCGTCAGACTGGCTCCGTCAACCACGATCACCGTGTCGCGATGCCGGTATCCGATCGCGAGCACGCGCACCCGATGCGTCCCGGAAGTCACTGACCCGCGCCAGCGACCGAACGCATCCGTCCGGCCAACGGGAGCGGAACCACTGTCCATCACGATCGCCGCACCAGGCACCGGACGAAGATCCGCGCCCGTCGTCGCATCGACGGTGAGCGTCACGGCTCCCTGCGCCCCAATGTTCACGTGCGCGACGACCAGGACCGCCGCCAGGGCCGCGGCATGCATTACGGCACCCGCGAGGAACGTATCGTGATCTGCCGGGGTGCCCCGGAGGCCCCATAGTAACTCGTGATGTGGACCTTGTAGACCGCGTCATCCCGCTTGACGAGATAGACGTTGAAGTTGGGCCAGATCTGATTGTCGGTTCCGGTGATGTTGTAGCGATACCAGGGAGACGACACGAAGACGCCGCCGTACGAATCGGAGCGGTAGGCCACGGCGGGAGCGGACGATGCGTACTCGGACGTGATCAGGCTGAACGCCGTGGTCTGATCCAGGACCGCGCTCACGCCGCCGGAACCACTCACGCCTCCATTGATGCGAATCTCGTAGCCGGAGAGTCGCAGGTCCCACGAGCTCGTCGACGCGACCGGACCAAGCGCCACGTCCAGGTACACCGGACCAGCCGACAGGTCCAGCGTGCGTGTCGAAACCGCGCCGAACGACGCACCGCTCGAAGGTTGAATGGCGTATTCCACCGTGACGTTCCCGGCGCTGGTTGCCGTTGCACCAGAAACCGCGGTGACTCGGAATTTCGCCAGGATCACCCCACTCACAGTCCGCCTGACTATCCACGCGCGTGAGGGCGCGGCGGCCGCGGCGCCTCCCGTTCCGGTAACCCAGCCACTGATCGCGGGGTTGAGCGCGTCCGCGATGAACGTCGCCGCCGCCGGGACATTGGCCGTGGTGACTGCCTCAAACGCGGCCAGCTGGTTGGCTGGCGTCATGGCCTGCAGTTCCGCTACCGTCGCGCCGGAGTTGGCGCAGAGGCAGTACGCCGTGACGCCGCCCGGACCGGCGGCTCCGCCGTTGACGGTCACGGATGTCGCGAACAGCGCCATGTCCCACGCCGTCGAGGTGGTGGGATCATTCACGGAGACGGTGCTGGCCGGATCGCCGAGTTTTACGTAGGCTGGCGACGCCGATGCGTCGACCGTGATCTCCGCGGTGACCGGAGGCGGTGGAGGTTCCGTGGTCGAGTCGGAGCAGGCGGCGGCGAAGAACAGGCCGGCGGCCGCGGGAGCGCCGACGAGCGCGCGCCTAACGAAGGGCCGGCGCGGGAAGCGGAGCATCATGAGTGGAGGTCTCCATGGCTGTCGGGCCTCGGGTGGCGCGACGGTAGCCGAGATAGATGAGGATGATCCCGAGGAACTCGGTGACGTAGAGGACTTCGGTGTGGCCGAAGCGCGTGAAGCTCCCACCGATGCCGGGCAGCAGCGCTCCAAAAGCGATCAGCGCGTTGCCCTCGGCGCGCGCCCGGGTCTCACGCCGGCGCCAGAAGTACACGGCCGACTTCGCCGCCCCTCCGACCAGGAAGATGAAGGCGTAGAGGTTGATGAACGGGCTGAATGCGCGCACCCACGGCCAGGCCATGACCCGGCCGGTGAGCCGGTACGGTTCGACGAGTTCATACTGCAGCGGGACGATCAGCACGAACGCAGCCGCCACCGTCACAGTGGCGACGAGCGCGACCGACAGAATGTCCGCAACTCGACGAGGCACGTGGAGGTAGGCGGCGCCTTGCGCCAGTGGGGCGCCGCCCAGCAGCGCACCGGTGATGTACCACGCGCGGAACAGCCATTCCTGCCAGCCGAAGACCGTAACCGAGGCCTCAACCGCCGTTCCCGCCGCGTAGGTCAGCGCGCCAATCGTCCACCACAGCAAATGCGGGCCGCCGCGCGCGCGGTATCGGCGCGCCAGCGAGGCCGCGAGGGCGAGCGCGATGACCGTCGTGACGATCGGGATGTAGTGAACGAACGTTGGCACGGCCGCAACCTGCGGCCGCGGCCACATCTCCGACTATCCGGTCTTCTACGGTGGGGGATCCACCGAGACCGTGTAGGGGGTTCCCCGTTGGCGTGAGGATAGCCCGCCGGGCGGGGAACACCGCCAAAGCCGCTTTGACGTTGCCCCGCCAACCACGTCCGTTTCGTTGAAGCGGATCGCGCCGACGACTGCCCGCGAACGAATCACGATGCTATGTTCATGCCCGTGAACAGGTTGGACCTGCGACACATCGGGTGGAACGGGCGAATTGCGGGTCGTTTCTCCCAGCTCCCATCTCCCATCTCCCATCTCCCAAGTGGCCCGTCCCCAACGCCGTGACGAAATCCTGGGCGCGGAGCTCCCGCCCTCGCTACCGATCATGGCGCTCCGCTCCACGATCGTGTATCCGCTCGGCACGATCGCGGTGCAGATGGGCGCTCCGGAGAACCTCGCCCTGCTCCGGGACAATGAAGACTCGGGACTGGTCGTGGGGCTCGTGGTCGCCGGCGGCGAATCGGACGAACCGCTCGACCAGGAGAAGTTCGTGGGCCGCGTCGGCGTCGCCGCACGGGTGCACGAGCGCATCAACCTTCCCGGCGACACCGTCCAGATCACGCTCCAGGGCCTCCGCCGCATAACGATCGAGTCGATCGAGAAGACGGAGCCGTACGTCATCGCCAGGGTGAAGCCGGCGCGCGAATCGCCGGCCGATCCGGCGGAACTCGACGACCTGGTCGCGCGCATCGTGGCGGCGGCCGAGACGCTGGCCAACCTCATCGACCGCATCCCTGACGAGGTGCCGCAGATCCTGAAGATGAACGTCTCCGACCCGGGGCGGTTCGCCGACCTCGCGGCGACGAACCTGAACTTCCGGATCTCGGACAAGGACGAGGTCCTCCAGCGGCTCGACGTCGGTCAACGGCTCCAGTTCATCCTGTCGCGGCTCGAGCGGGAAGTGGGCCGGGCGCGCGTGATGGAAGACGTGAAGCGCACGACCGAGGTGAAGATCGAGCAGCACCAGCGCGAGTTCTACCTGCGGCAACAGCTCCGCGCGATCCAGACCGAACTTGGAGAGACGGATCCCGGCGAGAAGGAAGCGATCGAGATCCTGAAGAAGATCGACGAGGCGAACCTTCCCGAGCGCGCGGGCCAGGAGGCACGGCGCGAGGTCGAGCGGTTGCGCATGCTCTCGCCGGCGTCGTCGGAGTACCAGGTCATCCGCACCTACCTCGACTGGATCCTGACGCTGCCCTGGAACAAGAAGACGGGGACCGAGGAGATCGAGCTGAAGAAGATCGAGGAAGCGCTCGATTCGCGGCACTACGGACTGAACGAGGCGAAGGAGCGGATCATCGAGTACCTGGCGGTGCGCAAGCTGCGCGGCGGCGATCCGCACGGTCCGATCCTGTGCTTCGTGGGGCCGCCCGGGACCGGAAAGACTTCGTTAGGCATCGCGATCGCCTCGTCCATCGGGCGGGCGTTCTATCGCATCGCGGTGGGCGGCGTGCGGGATGAAGCCGAGATCCGCGGCCACCGCCGCACGTACGTCGGGGCGATGCCGGGGCTGCTCATCCAGGCCCTGCGCCGCGTCGCCGTGCGCGACCCGGTCATGATGATCGACGAGATCGACAAGATGGCGGGGGGCGGCGCCTCGGGTGACCCGACCGCAGCCATGCTCGAGGTCCTCGATCCGGCGCAAAACCATGATTTCGTGGATCACTACCTCAACCTCCAGTTCGACCTGTCGTCGGTCTTGTTCATCTGCACTGCCAACAACCTGTTCGACATCCCCGCCCCGCTCCGCGACCGCATGGAGGTCATCCGCATCGCCGGGTACACGGTCGAGGAGAAGGTCGAGATCGCGTGGCGCTACCTGCTGCCGCAGCTCCTCACCGACCACGGTATCTCGGTGACCGACATCCAGTTCACCGACGAGGCGTTCGGATTCATCTCGAGCCGGTATTCGCGCGAGGCCGGCCTCCGGAACTTCGAGCGCAACCTCGCGGCGATCATGCGCAGGCGGGCGCGCAAGAAGGCGGAAGGAGAGGAAGGCGCCTGGATCATCGACAACGACAAGGTCGAGGAAATCCTCGGCGCCCCTCGTTATGCATCGGAGGAGGCGGAGAAGGAACCCGAGGTGGGCGCGGTCACCGGCCTGGCCTGGACGTCGACGGGCGGCGACATCATGACCATCGAGGCGCTGCGAATGCCAGGCACCGGCAAGCTCACCGTCACCGGGCAGCTGGGCGACGTGATGCGCGAGTCGGTCGATGCGGCGTATTCGTGGGTGCGCTCGCGGTCCGTCCACCTTGGCGCGGTCGAGAAGGAGTTCAAAGAGACCGACCTGCACATCCACTTCCCGGCGGGATCCGTGCCGAAAGACGGACCGAGCGCCGGGGTCGCCGTGACCCTGGCGATCGCGAGCGTGCTGTCGCGGCGACCGGTACGGCGCGACGTCGCCATGACGGGCGAGGTGACCCTGCGCGGCAAGGTGCTGGAAATCGGCGGCGTGAAGGAGAAGACCCTGGCCGCGTACCGCGCCGGGCTGCGCGAGGTGATTCTCCCCAGGGGGAACCAGAAGGACCTGCGCGAAATTCCCGATGAGATCAAGAAGCACATGGTCTTCACCTTCGTGTCGACCATGGATGAGGTGCTGCGGCACGCACTCCTGCCGAAGGTGGCCGTCGCCGATCAGGTGAAGGAAGCGGCGATCGAGCCGGCCACGCGGACGCCTACTTCAACCGCGATAGCGCCTCCCTGGCCTGCTTCAGGTTCGGGTCCATCGTAGTCGCGGCCTCGAAAGCCTGGCGCGCGGCGGCGGAGTCTCCACGACGCTCGGCGATCATTCCCAGTCGCCAGTGCGTTAGGGCCAGCGATGGTTCGTCAGGTTGCGGCGTGTGTAGCTGGTAGAAACGCAGCGCTGATTCCCCGCGATCGAGCTGTTCTCCGGATTCGGCGGCGACGCGACCGATGGCATACAGGACCACAGGCAGCTCCGGCTGGATCCGTTCGAGACGATCGATGGCCGACCAGGCCAGCGCCCATTGCTTCCGCGTGAGCTGAACGTCCACCAGCACGAGGTATGGCGCAGTGCTGTCGGGGAATTGGGTGATCAGCCCCTCATGGGCGCCGATCAGGCCGAGCGTGTCTCTGGCGGCGAACGCCACGTTGGCGTAGGCCATGCCGCCCCGGTACGGGTCGAGCTTCGCGATCTCCTCGGCCTGTTGTCGCGCGCGGTCGATCCCGCCGCCTACAAACCGCGGCGCCAGAAGGTAATAGCGGACCAGTCCCTCGCGCGGTGCGACGTAGGCTGAATCGAGCGCCACAGCTTTCTCGAATTCCCCCTTCGTCCGCCGCGCGAGACCCGGTTGGCGAAACGGGTTGGCGCGCGCAACCTGCTCGCCGGATGCTCGGCCGAACCAGAAGTGATATACAGCGTTCGCGGGGTCCGCCTTGACCGCCCTCTCGAACTCCGCGCCCGCCGGGCCGAATTTCTGTTCAGCGAGAAGACGGCAGCCTCGCAGGAACGCTGCCCGGTCGCCCGTCTCGCGTTCGATCAGGGGCTGAAGTGCGTCGATGTTCGCCGGCCGGGGGTCGTCGCTGACGCGAATGCAGGCACGCTCCAGTTCGCGAGTCCCGTCCGCCTGCGCGCCGAGCATGTTCCCGGTGGCGAGCAAGGCAAAGATCGGAAGGACTGTAACGCGCATCGGAGATCGCGGAGGGTCAGAGCCGATAAGATAGAGAAGCAAGCTTCGCGCCAAACAGTTGCGCTCAGCCCTTGGCTCCAGACCCAACTACGAAAGCTCCCGGGAGCCGGAGACGGAAGATGTGGTACCCGGAGCACTTACCCGTGATTTCGCGCGTCGCCATTCTCCAGCCGGCGCACGGTGAGGGCGGTCGCCACAACCCCGGCCGAATCCAATGACCCCACGAAACTGGCTGGCCCTGCTGTTGACTCTCGTCTCGATCGGCCTGCTGATCCCCGGATTGACTCAGCCCGTGCTGACGATCGTCGCGAGCGTCGACCTGCTCGGCGTCACGAGGGAGATCTTCCGGCAGACGCAGAGCGTGTTGCAGGCAGTACGGACGTTGCACGAATCGGACAACGACTTCGTCGCTGGGCTCATCCTGTTCTTCAGCGTGACCGTGCCGTTCCTGAAGGGCCTCGCGCTCCTGATCATCCTGGCACTTCGCAATCCGAAGTCACGTTACCGGCTGTATCTCATAGTCCGGTCACTGAGCAAATGGGCGATGGCCGATGTCTTTGCGGTCGGCGTGTTCATCGCCATGCTTGCGGCCCGGGGGTCGACCAACCTGGACGGAATCTCCGGGCCGGGTTTCTACTATTTCGCGGCGTACTGCCTGGTGTCGAACCTGGCGTTCCAGGTTCTCGAGGTCAGGGAGCCGTTGATGGCGTAAGCCTATTTGGCAACGGAATCCGGCTTCGCCACAACAACGATATTGACCGTATCAGTCACCCAGGGACGCAGCGGGATGTGACCAGGGTTGGCAAGGACGGCGATGATGCGATGCGGTCCCGGCGCGACATTCTCCCAGTGGTAATCGGTCTGCGCCTGGCCGAGGTGCACCACTCCGCCCACTCCCATTGGGATTGGGTTCTCAAGAGCCGGGAAATCGGCGTCGAGATACAGGTGGTGATGCGCGGTCTCGGGACGCGCGTCGGCGGCCGGCGCGATTTCGATCCCGGTGGCGGCGAGCGTTATGTGGACGTCGGATCCGGTAATCGTGTCGCCTTCGGCTGGCGAGGTGATCGACACCGTTACGTCCGACGTAGCCGGTACCTTCGCGCACGCCGCCGCGCCGATGCCGAGTGCGATTCCGATCACTGCCTTACGAGTCGCGTGGTACACGAATCCTCCGCGTTGCGGTGCTGACCAACCGTTTCGAATCAGTTGCCGGATGACGGGAAACATCAGCCACGGAAGGTTCCGGCGAAAGGCAGACGTAGCCGACCCGGCAATCGGGCAACGGTTCCAGGCACAGACGTGACAGTAGTCATATGATCGCGGTCGCCTTTCTCCTTGCCCTGGTTCCACCGCCTCAGGACCGGGTTACAGAAATCACTCTCGGCACCCGCTTGGCGGCCATTACAGAGCCGTTCAGTGATGCGATGGGAATGGCAGAGCTGTCCGACGGTCGCGTTATCGTGAGCGATCGCGTTGAGCGGGTCTATTCACTAGCTGACTTCCGTACCGGCCAGCGTCGAACCATTGGCCGGAATGGCACCGGACCGCGCGAGTATCAGATCCCGTTTGGCCCGATCAGGTGGCGCGGGGACACGCTGCTGGGCTATGACCCGAACAACCGGCGTCTGTTGAGAATCGATCCCGACGCCTCGATCGGCGACGCCTTTCCCTTCCCGGACGGACGAGCAACCGGCCTCACTGGCTGGGCCCCGCCCCGGGGCGTCGATCCTGACGGGCGGATCTACTGGGACACGCCGATCATCGAGATGCAGCCTGTCGTGAAGCGGTCGATGATGGCGCGCCTGGTTCGCTGGCTCCCTGGTTCGGAGTCGGCCGAGGTCGCGCTGGAGTTCGCTGACCACGGCGAGTTCGAGCACGCGTTTCGCTATCGCCCCATGCCGCAGACCGACGCCTGGGTCGTCGCCGCCGACGGCCGCATCGGAATCCTTTCCGCAGCCGAGTATCGACTACACTGGTACAAGGACGGCGCACTGGTTGAGACCGGGCCGCCGGTTCCGTTTACGCCAACGCGTGTGACCTCGGCCGAGCGTGACGCGTTCCGCGCGAAGAAGGCGCTCGAACCGGCGGCTGGCGCAAGCATGCAGGGCGGCGCGCCTGCCTCCAGTCCGACAGCAATGGGTGCGCGCGTCAGGGCGGCGTGGCCCGATTCGATCTTCCCCGCGGTGATGCCGCCATTCGAAGCAAGCGGCGCCCTCCTCGCTCCCAGCGGCGATGTGTGGGTTCGTCGCACCGGACCGGCGTCGGCCGCATCAGCGCATGTGGATGTCCTCGACCCTCACGGAAAACTCCGCGCGACGCTGCGCCTCCCGCCCAGGGCGAGACTCTTTGCACTCGGCGCGAGGTCCGTTTACCTCCTGGCCGTGGATAGCGACGGTTTCCAGACGCTGGAGCGTTACGAGTACCCTGCGTTGCTGCGTTAGGCAGCGAGCGGGTCGAGTTCAGCGCTTGCGCGCGAGGATGGTCCCGCGGCACTTCGCGGATCCACAGCGGCACGGGTAGCGGCGCTTGGCCGCGGGAGAGTGGCGTTCGGGCAGTATGAACGCGTAGTCGTAGGCAAGCTCCTCGCCCGGCGGGATATCGCGTATGGCCTCGATCCAGATGCGGCCGCCTTCGACGATGGCATCACAGTTGGGATCGCAGGAGTGGTTGATGAACCGCGCGTCGTTGCCATCGACGGAGGCGTCGATGACGATGTCATCATCGATCGCGAACAGCTCGGTGTGGTGCTGTTCGCCCGGAACTTCCGGGTAGCGGGTGTCGGCCTCGGCGGGAGTGATTCGTGCGCCGGCATACTCGATCAGCCTCGTGCCGCTGGAAATAGGCTGCATCGCAATCGCGCCCATGCCATGGATGGGCGACGAACGAATCTCGAAGAGGCGATCCAGCGACACTGCGGACAGTCTAGTGTACCGATGCGAAAGTCTCGTTCACCAGGATTCGTCGAAGTCTGGAACTCGGATGTGTCGGATGAGACGGATGAGACGGATGAGACGGATGCGGCGGATCGGCCACCCGCGGACTTGCCGCCAACTGCGCTACTCTGATGGCTTCGGCAATGTGAAGATGAACTGATCTACACGGTTACTGACAAAACACTTTAACCGCGGAGAACACAGGGGAATCGCAGAGGATCACAGAGGAAACTGGAAAAGGATAACGGCATTTCCTCAGCGCATCCTCCGCGCTCTCAGCGTTCAAAGTGTTTTGACCTTTCGAGCACGTCTACGCCTTGGCGTTGGAACGTGAATTGCTCGGTCGGGGACATCGCGTTGGCCGCGAGGTATCGGTCAACATCGTCTACAAAGGGCTCACCCTGACGTCACAGGGCGGGCTCCGTTTGATCCGCTTCGATTCGGCGTATCCGGTTTCCCCCAACTCGACGAACCCGCGGTTCGCATTCACTGGCCGGGACACGTGCAAGGGCGGTGGACCGTGTTCGTCATGAACACCAATTCTGCATCATACCACTAGAAGAGGCCGCCGAGCAGGTAGAGCAACATTCCGGCCAGTCCGCCGACGAGCGTCCCGTTGATGCGGATGAACTGCAGGTCGCGGCCGATCGCCAGTTCGATCCGGCGCGACGTTGCGATCGGATCCCACCGCTTCACCGTCGTCGCGATCAACTCACCGACCTCATTCTGGTACCGCTCGATCACCGAGATCGCCGCCTCGACGATCCACTGGTCGATCTTGGCCATCAGTGCCGGATCCGACTGGATCGCCTGACCGAGGCCGCGAAGTCCGCGTTCGATGGCCTCGGTGTTCACCTCGTCAGGCGAGTCCGCATAACGACTCAACGCCGCCTTGGTATCGCGCCAGATCGCGCCCGACAACTGCCGCACGGCCTCGGCGCTCAACACTTCGTCCTTGATGCGTTCCGCCTTCAGGATGACTTCCGGCGACGCCTGCAGCTTGACGATGAACTCGTCGATCGCGGTATCGAACCGGAGCCGCAGCGGATGCTCCGGATTCTCGTTGACGTCGTGAAGCGTGGCCTCGAGCGCCTCGACGATCCGCTTCGTGATCTTCTCGTCGACCGCGCCGGGCACCCACCACGGCGTCTCCTTGTCCACGCGCTCGCGGATGAGGTCCTGGTTCTCCGATAACCCCCTGGCCGTGAGACGGATGACCTGGTCGAGCAGCGCCTGGTGGCGGTTGTCGGCGGTGAGTAGCGCGAGGAACTTCCCGATCAGGGGCGCCACCGGCGTCTGGCGCACGCGGTTCATCACCGCGTTCCCGATCAGGTTGTCGACGTCCTCGTCGCGCAGGACGTTCGCTCCCGCCGACACGGCCCTGGCCAGCTGGCGCGCCACGGAGCGGGCCGAGGCCGGCTCCATGAGCCACGCCGCCAGCCGCTCGGCGGGCTGGAGTGTCGTCAAGCGCTGGGCGATGACATCACGGTTGAGGAAGTTGCGCTGGACGAACATGCCTAACGTGATACCGACCCGGTCCTTCCGAGCGGGAATGATCGCCGTGTGCGGGATCGGAATCCCCATCGGGTGCTTGAATAGCGCCGTGACGGCGAACCAGTCGGCCAGCGCTCCGACCATGGATGCCTCCGCGGTCGCGATGACAATCCCGAGCCACGGATACCGGGACTCGAACAGCTTGGCGACGACAAAGACGACGGCCGCGAGCAGCAGCAGACCGGTCGCCCAGGTCTTCATCCGGCGCAGGGCGCGTTCGCGGTCCGCGTCCTCGCCTGGGCGAAGGGAAACGGGCGCGGAGGTGCTGCCGGGGGCGCTCCCTTCGCTGCCGGGTGTGCTCCCTTCGCTGCCAGGTGCGCTAAGTGGTGAGTTCTGGGTGCTACGGCTGCTCGCTGGAACTGGAGCTCGTTGCCTGGTGCTGGAGCTGGAGCTGGAGCTGTGGCTGTGGCTGTGGCTGTGGCTTGGGCTGGTACCTCCGCTCGATGCGGCGCTCATCAGCTATTCCCGCAGCGTGACCTTGCTGAGATCCAGCAAGCGCGGCGATACCCCCGCAGGCGCATCAGCGAACAACACCACGGGCCGGCCGCCGATGTCACTGATCGACAGCAGGAGACGGCGCCCACTGGTGCCATACGTCCGCGTCATGCCCGTTGCCGCGCCAGGACGGATAGAGCCGTGTCGCTTGATGAGCGCGATGTCGAGCAGATCGAAGAACTCGGCGGCGTCGATCGACGTGTCCCAGACCGACACCCACGCGATCGCGTCGCCGCGCGGCGTCTGGATGAGCATGTACCGGTCTCCATCCCAGCCGGCGGCGCCGCGCACTGCCGAGGCCTGATCCTTCAGGTACTCGTAGAGCAGGATGCGAGTCTCGAACTCGCCAAGATTGTTCTGGTAGGCCACGGTTCCCGACAACGGCGCCGGGAGCACCACCGTGGTCGGATCGTCGCGCGTCTCGAAGTAGCGCTCCGTGTGCATGAGCTGCTCGGTCGAAACCGGCATCCTGGTGAACGGCGACTGACCCCGAGCCTCCTGCTTGAACTTCCGCATGAATTCGGCGCCGGTCAGGTACGGGAAGATCAGCGTCTCCTGCAGGATCATGGGAGCGGACGCGAAGACCGGCATCGATCCCTGCGCTTCCCGGATCATCTGGCGCACGCGATCCCAGCCGCCGGGTAGCGCCGTGATGGCGTTGTCGGATCCGATCATGGCGCCGAGCTGTTCGAGCGTCGCCTGCCCTTCGACGACGGACTGCCCTGTCGTCAGGCGGTCGTTGTCGCCGCGCGCCCGGGTCAACGAATCGAGATTGAAGTGCTGGTCCTGCAGCGCATGCACCAGCTCGTGCGAGATCGTTATGCCGGTGACGGTTTCGTCACCGCCTTCGACGACGTACAGCGTCTTTGCCTTCGGGTCGTAATAGCCCGCGACCTGCTCGGTGAGCAGGTCCAGCATGAACCGGCGAAGATCCATCCCGGCGGGAATGAGGCCTAACGCCTTGTACGAGCGCTCCATGCCCGTCAGCTCCGACTCAGGCATCTCCTCGTTGAAGCGTCGCTCGAGGAAGGCCCGTACCGAATCACGTGGCTGCGACTCCAGGCGCGGCGGTGTCTTGAACTTGAGACCGGTCGCCTTTTCGATCCTGGGAACGCTTTCTCGAACCTTGGCGGCATAGGGTCCTTCGGCGTCGTCGCCGCCCCCACAAGCTGCGGCACCCAGAACCCCTGCACCCAGCACCAAGCACGTCACGCGGCCCATGTGACCTCCCGGCCGGTGGCTACCGCGACGACTCTCGCGACGTCGATGCCACGCACCACGATCCCCTCTTCCATCAGGATTTCGGCCAGCTCGGTCTCGACGGTGCCAAGGGTCGCAGGTGGTGGTTCCGGTTGGCTGACAGCCTCGGATTGCGGAGCAGGCGTCGTCTCCTTCTCCTGACGACTCTGCGGAGCAGGCCTGCCAGGCGGTGGGCCGATGAAGATTGCCTCGAGCTCGGCGCCAAACTGTTCGAGCGCCGCCATTCCGCTGTCGATCGTATTGTCGACCGTTACCTGCTCTTCGCGTGATTCAGACTCGCGAGCCCCGGATTGCTCCCGGAGCAGTTCTCGCCGGCGGCGAATGAGAGTCTCGGCTCGCGGCGAGTAGCGGGCGATGGCATGTGTGTGCGCGCAGGCTTCGTCCAGCACATCGATGGCGCGATCCGGCCGGCGCCGGTCCGTCTGGTGAATGTCGGTGAGATCGACAGCCGCGCGGATCGATTCGTCGGATATGAGCACGTTGTGATGTCGTTCCAGTCGCTCCTGCCTCGCGCGCAGAATGTCGAGTGTCTCGTCCGACGACAATTCGCGCACGAGAACTCGCTGGAACCGACGTTCAAGCGCGGGGTCGGCGCGGACCCAGCGATCGTACTCCTCATCGGTGGTGGCGCCGATCACCCGGAAATCTCCGCGGACGAGCGCCGGCTTGAGCATGTTGGCCGCGTCCATGGCCACGCCCATTGCCGTGCCCTGCCCGATGAGGTTGTGCAGCTCGTCGACAAACAGGATGACATCCGGACGAGCGCGCGTTTCCTCGACCAGCGCGCGGATTCGCTCTTCGTACTGACCACGATAGGTGGTGCCGGCGAGCAGCGAGACGTGGTCCACGGCGAGCAGCTTCGTGTTGCGCAGTGAGAGCGGCACGTCACCAGTGGCCAGTCGCGCCGCGAGTCCCTCGGCAATGGCTGTCTTGCCAACACCCGCCGGCCCAACCAGCGCCGGGTTGTTCTTTCCATGGCGCAGGAGAATGTCGATCACCCGGGAGATTTCTCCATCCCGGGCGCGGACTATTTCGAGGCGACCGGCGCGCGCATCTGCCGTCAGGTCACGCGAAAACCGGGAAAGCGCGCCGGTGATCGGGCGCGAAAGGTCATTATCGATCACGATACTCCCGTCAGCTGGCCGATGTACCAGTCCAGCAGCTGTTGTCCAAAAACCAACGTCAGCACCGCGGCTGGCGCAAGGAAAACTCCGAAGGGCACGTGCGGGAGCGAGGCCCGGCGAGCGCCGAGTGGCAACTCGATTTGCGCGTCGCCGCGCCCGTCACGCAACCGCACGATTGGATACACCACGAGGAGAAACGTGATGGCCCCCACGGCCGCGCCAATGAAGATCACCAGCAGCGACCGCCCGGGGCCAAGAGCCGCACCAACAACCGCCATGAGCGTCACGTCCCCAAATCCCATTGCTTCCTTCTTGAGCACCACTTCGCCAAGCCAACCGACGATCGCAATGGCCCCCGCGCCCGCGCACGCGCCAATCAGCGCGTCCCACGGCATGGCGAAGGGCGTGAGCTCGCCGCGCGCGCCACTGACCACGGCCGTGGCAAGAACGAAGACGAGTCCGAACACGGTGAAGCCGTCCGGTATCACGTAGTGTTTGGCGTCGGTGATGGCGATTCCCAGCATGACGGTGCCGAAGATGGCAACGCGAACCGCCGTGAACGTGGGACCCCAGGTCAAGGCGGCGACGAGCCACCCTAACGCGACAGTCAGTTCGACGGCTGGGTACACTACGGAGATGGACGCCCGGCAGTTCCGGCACCGTCCGCCGAGCTGGAGCCAGCCCACTATCGGGACGTTGTCATACCATTTAATGGGCGTCTCGCAACGTGGACACCGCGATGGCGGACGAATGACCGATTGCTCGAGCGGCCAGCGCGCGATGCACACGTTGAGGAACGAGCCAGCGGCCGCCCCCATCATGAAAAGAATGACCAGCATTGGCCAGTCGGTCATGGTCGCAACTCGTGCAGGAGAATGCCGGTGGCGACAGCGACGTTCAGCGATTCCACGATGCTTGCGATCGGCAGCGAGACCACGCGCTCGGCCGCGGCGCGGACAGGGGCCGAAAGCCCGCCGCCCTCGTTCCCCACGGCCAGCGCCAGCCGCGCCGGCGCGTGATCCGGAACGGGTTCGCCGCCGGCGTCGGCGGCCCAGAGCGGGATCGACGTCCGTCGCAGGAAGGACTCGACGTCCTCCCAGGAGGCGTGGAATGCCGGGTGATGAAAGTGGGCGCCCATTGCGCTACGGACGACTTTGGCGTTCCACACGTCAACGGTGCCGGGGAGCGCGATGGTGGCGCTGGCCCCCAGCGCGGCGGCCGTCCGGATGATGGTGCCGACGTTTCCGGGATCCTGCACCGCATCCAGGAGCAGAATCCGGATCGGGCTCGTGGTGGCGAGTGCTTCGAGCGTTCGCACTGGCGTTCGCGCGATCGCGATGATGCCCTGCGGCGATTCCGTCTCGGCCGCGCTCCGGAACTCCTTCTCGTCAACCTCCGCGACCTCCAGCCCGCGCGACCGCGCCGCCTCGACCAGCGCGACGCCGCGCGGTGAGTCGATCAGTTTTGGCGCGACCAGAAGACCAGTGATGGCAAGAGGTGACCGAAGCAATTCCTCCACCGCGCGGATTCCTTCCACGACAAACACTCCCTCGCGTTCGCGCGCCTTTCGGCGGCGGAGGTCACGGGCGAGGCTTAGCAGACGCACCGGATGGGAGATGGGAGATGGGAGATGGGAGATAAGCTGCAACCGACGATCGAATCGGATTACAGCCGCTTTACGAATTCGATCGCCACTTCCTCGAACTTGTCACCCGCCGACTTCATGACCTCCAGCACTTCCACGTGGGAAATGGGCCGCCCGCTCAATCCCGCTCCCAGATTCGTTATGCAGCTCATGCCGGCGACTCGCATGCCGATCGCGCGCGCGACGATCACCTCATGCACAGTCGACATTCCCACGGCGTCGGCGCCGAGTTTCTCGAGCATACGCACTTCGGCGGGGGTCTCGTAGCTCGGGCCGCTGAGGCCAAAGTACACGCCTTCGGTCACCGGAACGCCGGCCGCCGCGGCGCTTTCGGCGAGGAGCGCTCGCAGCGCGGGGTCCCATGGGTCGGACATGTCCGGAAACCGCTCGTCGCCGGGCACCACGGGCCCGGTAAGCGGGTTTCGCCATGTCAGGTTGACGTGGTCGCGGATGATCATCAGGTCACCCGGTTTCATCGTGCGACGGATTCCGCCGGCCGCATTCGACAACAGCAGCGTGGGCGCGCCCAGCGCATGAAGCACCCGGACCGGGAACGCGGACACCGCGGCCGAATGGCCTTCATATACATGGAAGCGCCCGGCGAGTGCGACGACCGGGCGGCCGGCCAGCGTGCCAGCGATGAGCCGTCCCAGGTGACCGGGCACCGTGGGTTCGGCAAAGCCGGGGAGGTCCGAGTAGGGGATGAACCGCTGCTCCTCGATGCGCTTCGCCAGGCCGCCGAGTCCGGAGCCAAGCACGAGTCCCGCGACCGGTGACGCGACCGGGATGGCATCACGAATGCGCCGCGCGACGTCCGTTGCCGCTGGGAGCGGCTCCCGATCCGGTCCCATCACGCGACCGGTCCGCGCAGCGCGTCAATGGCTTCCTGCGCGCGAGCGAGCAGCGCCTGTCGCTCATGCCACGGCAGAAACGCGCTCTCGAAGCCGTTCAGCGCCATGCGCGTCAGGTCATCGAAGCCAAGTCCGAGCGTCTGCGATGCGGCCTGGTACTCGTCGGTCAACGTCGTGCCGCTCATGAGCCGGTTGTCGGTGTTGAGCACCACGTTCAACCCGCGGCGCAGGAACTCCGGAAGCGGATGCGTCTCGAGCGAGGCGGCGGCACGGGTCTGGACATTACTCGTCAGGCAGACCTCGACGGCGATGCGCCGGTCGTTGACGAATTCGGTGAGTTCCACGTCATCGATGAGTCGTGTCCCGTGGCCTATGCGACTGGCGCAACAGGAATGCACCGCGTCGCGCACGGATCCGGCCCCGGCCCCTTCACCGGCGTGGCACGTGCATGGGAGGTTATGCGCCCGCGCATAACCGAAAGCCTGCGCGTGCGCCGAAGCGGGATTCCCGAATTCGGCCCCGGCCAGGTCGAATCCCACGACCCCACGACCATGGAAATCCACCGCGAGCCGCGCCATCTCCAGCGAAGACGTGGGAGGCAACGTGCGGAGCGCGCAGATGAGCACGCGCGACACGATGC
>DATCIJ010000126.1:0-3989 GCA_036507855.1 Gemmatimonadaceae bacterium
AGATGAGTTCGGCGCTGGCGCAGCGCCTGGCGGCCCTCGTGCTCCACCAGGTGTTCGAGACCGGGCTGTTTCAGGCTGACCCGCACCCGGGGAACGTCTTCGTCCTCCCGGATGGGCGCATCTGTCTGCACGACTTCGGGAATATCGGCGAGCTGGACGAGGCGATGCGGGAGCGGCTGGCCCAGCTCATCGAGGCAACCGTCGCCGGCGATGCGCGGGGAGTCGCCGACGCGTATCTCGAGCTCGGCCTTGGCGGTGGTGATGTGGATCGCCCGGCACTCGAGCGGGACATCAATGCGCTGCTCACAAGGGTCCACCAGGAGCCGCTTGCGGAGATCTCGGTCGCCGACCTGATGCAGGCGCTTCTGCGGGCCGGCACAGTGCATCGAATTCGCAATCCGGGCATCCTGCTCCTCCTCGCTCGAGCCTTCCTGATCTCGGAATCGCTCATGCACCGACTCGATCCGGCGCTCTCTGTGATCGAGGTCTTTCGCGGCGAGGCGGAGCGAGTCGCGCTTCGGCGGTATGCGCCGGGCCGGCTGCTGGGTGAGGGACGCCGCTTCGCGCGCGAGATCGAGCGGATGATCCATGAGGCGCCAGCGGACCTGCGACGCACCCTGCGCCGCACCGCCGATGGTGAGCTCGGCCGAGTGCAGGCGCCGGGCCTGGAGTCCGTGGGGCGGCGAGCCAGCCGGGATCTCCAGCGGCTCACGGGAGCGGTCGGGTCAGCCGCGATGGTCGTGGGAGGGGCATTGCTCGCCACCATTTCAGGTTGGCATCGATTCGCGGGTGATGTCCTGCTCGTGGTGGGACTGCTCGGAACGGTTGCGGTCTCGCTCGGCGCGTTGCCGAAGCCGCGCGAATAGGGGATCTCGGCGGGCGGTCCACACAGCCCTTCACCGCACCCTCAGCACGCCTTCAGCAATGCGCGCGATCTTGCTCTGAGAAGGCACCATCGACGGTGGTCGGACGTTGCGCGGGGTCGCACGGCCGAGACAAAGGAGGATGCATGCAGCTTTCCACATTCCGGGTCGAGAACCTGCTGTTCGAGGGTACGGAGCTCGGCCTCAAGCGTCAGCTCGAAGGTTATCCCGGTATCGAGAGCGTATCGGTCGACGTCGATTCGGGCATCGTCACGGTCCGACACGACGAGACCGTGCTGTCGCGGCGTGCGGTGCGTCGGGCAGTCGCCGACTGCAGGTACTGGTCGCCGGATTGCGAGATCGTGCGTGCCAGAGAGAAAGAGTCAATCGCGCCCGGGAGGCGTGGTGCCGGAGCTGCCGAATGGCCTTTTCATTCGCGAGGTGGAATTCCATGACATCACGAATGAACATGCCCGCGCTGGTTGCGCTGCTCATGCTGGCTCTGGCAAGTCCGCGTGTTGTCGCCGCGCAAAGGGCCGGCGGGATGCGCGACGGCATGCAGCAGATGCAAGGGCAGATGGGCCGGCAGATGGAGGAGATGCAGAAGTACATGGGGACGATGGCTGCCGGCATGGAGAAGCTGCTGCAGAGCATGGAGCGCACGTCGAAACGCATGGGCATTCCGCCGTCGAAGCCCTGACCGGGGGCGTGGGACATCGGTGCCGGGTCGTCGCTCATCCGATCGCTGCGTGGCACTTATCTCTTCGCCGACGTCATGTACCGGTCGCTGGGCGACGTTCCGGGGTTCGAGTAACTGCCAGTACCGGCATGCCTGGAGCGTTTGCCGGCGTGCCGGGCACGGCAAGACCCGCTATTCGTGGAACGCCGACGATCCCTCCCACCGATTCCGGCAGTACCTTTATAGAAGGCACGCCGCGGCTCAACCGGGAACAAGAAGCGCACAGCCGCGGGTTGCGGCCACGAGTTGCGACTGTAGGGGATCTCCCTACCCAGACCGGGGAATCCCTCCCATTGAAGCCCCTTGGAGTCACCCGGTAGGCTGCCCTTGTCCGACAAAGGCTCACGCCGAACATCCCGTTTGAACCTCCATTGCCCCTTGTCCCCCTCTCTCGCCGACCGCCGACCCGCGCTTCGTCGCTTCGCTGCCCTTCTGGGCGGGCTGGCGCTGCTGAATGTGCTGATCGTACCAGCCGCGTCCGCGTGCGGGCTCTCGGGCGCGGATGACGTCGCGATGGCGCCGAGTATGGATCATGGCGCGATGCAAGAGCACGGAACGAACGATGCGCCACGTCACGCCCGTGCAGCGCCTGATCGTGACGTGTCGGGGATTTCAGTGACAGCGACGGGATGCGAGTATTCAAACGGCTGCACGAGCGACTGCACCGTGATGAGTGGCTGTGCCGCGACAGTTTTTGTCGCGCCAGACAGTGTTGAGGCATCCGTGTTCTGCGCGCCAATCGGTTTGGCGACCCCGACGCAACATCGGGAAGACCGCACAACCGCACCGGATTACCCCCCTCCGCGCGCCTGATCTCCTTCACAACCGGTTGAACTGCGCGACGTCCGCGGGCGACCACGCCCGGACGTGCCAGGACTGATGCGACGGCCGCCCACGGCCCGGCGCACACCGAAGGAGAACCCACCACATGCTTGCGCACTTCGTGCGGCGAGCCCACGCGGCTCACCGCCTGGCATTCACCCTTGCAGCGGCACTCGCTCATGCGATGGCCCTCGCACCGTCATTGCCTGCCCAGAAGTCCCTGTCGCCGCCGATCACCGCGTCGCAGGCGGCTTCCGAACCGGCACCGACGTCCGCTCTCGAGGCCATCCGTCTCGGAGATATCTACAGCGCCGTACGCCGGCAGAACCCGAAGGCCGCGGCCGCGCGATCACTGGCGGACGCGACGCGGGCACGGATTCCCGGCGCGACACTGCCGCCGGACCCACAGATCCAGCTGTCGTTCATGAACTACGGTCTGCCCAATCTCCAGCCGATGGATCCGACGGGAATGGCGCAGCTTCAGCTCATGCAGATGGTCCCGACCGCCGGCAAGCTGGGATTGTCCGGACGGATCGCCACCGCCAGGGCGGGCGCTGATCAGGAACGTGCCGCGGAGGTGGAGTGGGAACTCCGAAGCCAGGCAGCAATGGCTTACTACGAGGTCTACGAAGCCGAACAGTCGGTGGCGATTGCCAGGGAAACCCGGCGCCTCGTGCAGGATATCGAACGGATCGCGGCGACCATGTACGAGGTTGGTGAGGGGCGTCAAGCCGACGTGCTCCGTGCCCAAGTCGAGGTCGCGCGCATGACTGAGATGATCACTCGCATGGAAGCGATGCGCGTCGCCGCTGCCGCCCGACTCAACGCGCTGCTCGACCGTTCCCTCGACACACCGATCGCGACGACATTGCTGCCGGCTTTCCCCGGCGATGTCGCGTCCGTCGATTCGCTTGCCATCCTCGCCTCCCGTCATCGACCAATGATCCGGGCCGGCGAGGAGGAGGTACAGGCCGCCGAAGGGATGGTCGCGCTTGCGCGTCGCGAGCTGGTTCCCGACCTCGTCGTCGGCGTGCAGTACGGCCAGCGGAGCGGGGTGATGGGGACCGAGCGAATGGGTAGTCTCATGCTCGGCGCTTCGATCCCGATCTATGCCAACCGTCGGCAGCTGAAGATGCGGGACGAGGCTGCTGCGATGCGCGCCATGGCGGAAGCTGACCTGAAGTACATGCGCGCGGATACACGGGGGAAAGTCGGCGAAGCGCACGCCATGCTCACGAGGGCGCGCAACCTCGCGAAGCTCTACGTCACGACAGTCCTGCCGCAGGCGGAAGCGACGGTCGCATCTGCTTTCGCGGCGTACCGCGTCGGTCGGGTGGACTTCATGACGCTGCTCGACGATCGGATGACCGTGAACAACTACCGGCAGGAACTCGTCGCGCTCCAGTCCGAGGAAGGACGCGCCTGGGCAGAGCTGGAAATGCTCACAGGACGTGAGCTCTTCGACCCAAACACCGTGTCGC
Source organism: Gemmatimonadaceae bacterium (assembly GCA_036507855.1). Lineage (GTDB taxonomy): Bacteria > Gemmatimonadota > Gemmatimonadetes > Gemmatimonadales > Gemmatimonadaceae > JABWBJ01. Next base: position 3,906 of record DATCIJ010000126.1, read on the forward strand.
TCGCATCGTCGAGTGGCAGAGGAGGCAGACCATGAGCGACACGCCACTGTCACAAATCCAGGCCACCGAGGCCCGAGGGAAGAC